>NZ_JBICYZ010000053.1:0-64865 GCF_043201465.1 Kitasatospora sp. NPDC048298 | reverse complement strand
CGGGCCCCGGCCGGGGGGCGGTCCCCCGGCGCGGCCGGCCCGCGCCCCGGCCCGGGGCCCGGGGGCCCGGGGGGGGGCCCCCCCGCCCCCGCCCCCCCCCCGGCCCCCCCGCGGGCCCCGGCCCCCCCGGCGACGCTCAGCCGCGCTCGGCGATGCTCAGCCGGGCGAGCGCGTGCGGCTGGACCAGGCCGGGCAGCAGCAGCGTCCAGAGGTCGGCCAGCCGCTGGATCAGGTCCTGCCGGTCGGTCAGCACCTGGGAGCTCAGCTGGATGCCGGTGACGGCCCCGGTGACCACCCCGGAGGCCGCGGTCAGGTCGATCCCCGGGTGGAGCTCGCCGGCCTCCTGGGCGCGCGCCAGCAGCTCGCGGACCATGTCCATCCAGCCCTGGTAGGCCGCGAGCTGCGGCTGGGTGAAGCTGCCGTGCTCGATGGTCAGCCGGATGCTGCCGCGCACCAGCGGGTCGGTCTGGAGCGCGCGGGCGAAGGCGTACGCGAGGTCGATCAGGTTCTGCACCGGGCTGTCCGAGGCCGGTGACCAGCCGGAGATGAAGATGCCCTGTCCCTCGATGACGGCGAGCGCCAGCTCCTCCTTGGAGCGGAAGTGGAAGTACAGCGCGCCCTTGGTGACGCCGGCGCGGTCCAGGATCTCGGACATGGTGGCGGCGGCGTAGCCCCGCTCGTCGAACACCTCGGCCGCCGCGAGGAGTACCGCCTGGCGGGTCGCCAGCGCGCGGGCCTGCCTGGCCATCGCAGCCTCCCTGGAAAGTTCTGATCTCGGCAGCGGCCGATCCTACGGGGGCGGACCTGGTGGCGGACGCATACCGTCCAGTACGCATCCTACCGAGCCCGCCGCGGGCCCTTCCGGCCCCGGCCGACCACGCGGTGGCGCCGCCGGTCCGGCCCGGGCGAACGCCGACGGCCGGCCACCCGGGTGGGGTGACCGGCCGTCGGCTCGGGCCGTAGGCCGTCAGGCGGCCTGCTGCCAGCTGAACGGCGAGTAGTACGCCGGGCGGCGCTCCAGGCGCTGCCAGCTGGCGATCGGCTCGACCGGCGCGGCGGCTGCGGCCTGCTGCGCGACGGCCGCGCGCGCGGCGAGGACGGCGGTCAGGGCGGCGAGTTCCTCGTCGGTGAGACTGCCGCGGACGATGCGGACGAGGGGTTCGGCGGAAGCGGTCATGTCCTGGTTTCTCCCCCGGTTGCTGTGGTCTGAGGTGGGTGCCGGTACGGAAGGCTGCGGTGCGCGTTCGGTGGAGCGCGCCGCTACATCGGCGGGTTGCCGTGCTTGCGGCTGGGCAGGTCGGCGTGCTTGGTGCGGAGCATGGCCAGGGCGGAGGCGATCACCTGGCGGGTCTCGGCGGGGTCGATGACGTCGTCCACGAGGCCGCGCTCGGCCGCGTAGTACGGGTGCATCAGCTCGTTCTTGTATTCCTTGATCTTCTGGGCGCGCATGGCGTCCGGGTCCTCGGCGGCGTTGATCTCGCGGCGGAAGATGACGTTGGCGGCGCCCTCGGCACCCATCACGGCGATCTCGTTGGTCGGCCAGGCGTAGGACAGGTCGGCGCCGATGGAGCGGGAGTCCATCACGATGTAGGCGCCGCCGTAGGCCTTGCGCAGGATGAGCGAGATGCGCGGCACGGTGGCGTTGCAGTACGCGTAGAGCAGCTTGGCGCCGTGGCGGATGATGCCGCCGTGCTCCTGGTCGACGCCGGGCAGGAAGCCGGGGACGTCGAGGAGGGTGACCAGCGGGATGTTGAAGGCGTCGCACATCTGCACGAAGCGGGCGGCCTTCTCGCTGGCGTTGATGTCCAGGACGCCGGCCAGCGACTGCGGCTGGTTGGCGATGATGCCGACGACGTGGCCGTCGACGCGGGCGAGCACGCACAGGACGTTGGTGGCCCAGCGCTCGTG
Organism: Kitasatospora sp. NPDC048298; assembly: GCF_043201465.1. NCBI lineage: Bacteria > Bacillati > Actinomycetota > Actinomycetes > Kitasatosporales > Streptomycetaceae > Kitasatospora > Kitasatospora sp. NPDC048298. Next base: position 62,957 of record NZ_JBICYZ010000053.1, on the reverse strand, counting down.
GACCTCCAGGTACTCGCCGTGGTCGACGATCTCCTCGATGACCTTGCGCATGTCGTACGGGCGGTTGCCGTCGGCGGGCACCAGGTCCAGCAGGCCGTCGTTGCGGCGCTCGACCGGGTCGTCGGTGACGACGGAGGGCGGCATCTCGCGGTTGTTCTGCGGGAGCAGCGACAGGAGGTAGCGGACCTCCTCGATGCAGGACTGCTCGTCGTCGTAGACGAAGTGGGAGACGCCGGAGACGCCGGCGTGGACGTCCGCGCCGCCGAGGCCGTTCTGGGTGATCTTCTCGCCGGTCACGGCCTGGACGACGTCGGGGCCGGTGATGAACATCTGCGAGGTCTCGCGGACCATGAAGACGAAGTCGGTCAGCGCGGGGGAGTACGCGGCGCCGCCGGCGCACGGGCCGAGCATCACCGAGATCTGCGGGATGACGCCGGAGGCCTTGGTGTTGCGCTGGAAGATGCCGCCGTAACCGGCCAGGGCGGTGACGCCCTCCTGGATGCGAGCGCCGGCGCCGTCGTTCAGCGAGACCAGCGGGGCGCCGGCCGCGATGGCCATGTCCATGATCTTGTGGATCTTCTGCGCGTGGGCCTCGCCCAGCGCGCCGCCGAAGATCCGGAAGTCGTGCGCGTAGGTGAACACGGTGCGCCCGTGCACGGTGCCCCAGCCGACGATCACGCCGTCGGTGTGCGGCTTCTTGGCCTCCAGGCCGAAGCCCTGGGCGCGGTGCCGGCGCAGCGGCTCGACCTCCTGGAAGGAGCCCTCGTCCAGCAGCAGCTCGATGCGCTCGCGGGCGGTCAGCTTGCCCTTGGCGTGCTGGGCCTCGGTGGCCTTCTCGCTGGGGCCGCGGCGGACCTTCTCGCGCAGCTCGTGCAGCTCGGCGACCCGTCCGCGGGCGTCGGCCGGAATCTCGGGAACCTCGCCGTCGACCGGCGCCTCATGCACAACCGTCATCTCGAACCACTCCAAGGGTGAGGGAACTGTCCGACAGCCAACGTCTGCTGTGCCCCCGGCTGCGAATCACTTTCTTCACTTATGACTGTACGAGGGGCCGTGCGCTGGTTTCGGCGTCGATTCCGTACAAGGTCGGGTTCGTTTAGCTGTCAGGCCTGCACAGAAGCGGTCGGTTCGGTCACTGAGCGCTCGGTGTTCGCTTGGATACCGGGGGTTGTCGAACAGATGATGGTCCGATGATCTGAGCATGAATAAAAGCGCAGGTCAGGGCCGTCTCCCGGTACTGTAAGCCGGTCCTCTTGTGGCGCGCTCAAGGTCCGCTCAAGCCCGGCTGCCGGGGGCCCGCCGCCGGGGTGAGGGGGTCGCGAGTCGTAGGGAAGCGCCAAAAACACCGCAGCCCACCCCGTGTGCTGGGGGTGGGCTGTCCGGGCGAGCGTGCGGACCTGCCGTGATCAGCTCTTCCTGCCGTCCTCGGGTTCGTCGCGGTCGCGCAGATCCCGCTCGCGGCGACGGAGATCGGCCTCCCACTGCTTGAGCATGTCCTCGTGGTCTTTGTCGTTCTTCTTCAACGAGGCGAGGAACTCGGGGTCGTCGTCAGGGGCCAGCGGGCGTCCGCCGGGGCGGCCGGGGCGGTCGTCGGCCGGGTACCCGCTGCGGGCCCCGGCGGACGCGGCCCGCAGGAAGCCGCGCTGCTTGCCGGCGATCAGCCAGGCGATCGGGCCCAGCGGCGGGAAGAGCAGCACGATCAGCACCCAGACCACCTTGGGCAGGTGCTTCACCTCGTCCTCGGGGGTGGTCAGGCAGTCCACGAACGCCCAGACCCAGAGCGCGAGCGGAAGGATGATGGTCAGAAGAATCCTCGGCACGGCTGGGATCTCCCCCCGGGCGACGACGGCGGCGGGCGCCTACCAGGGGCCCTTGACCGGGCCAGGCTATCGGGTGGCGGATACTGACAGGCATGGCATACGACGATCTCCGCTCGTTTCTCCGCGCCCTCGACCGCGAGGGTGACCTCAAGCGCATCAAGGCCGAGGTGGACCCGCACCTGGAGATCGGCGAGATCGTCGACCGGGTGCAGAAGGCCAAGGGCCCGGCGCTGCTCTTCGAGAACGTCAAGGGCTCGTCGATGCCGCTGGCGATGAACGTCTTCGGCACCGAGCGGCGGCTGGCCAAGGCGCTCGGCCTCAAGGGCCCGGACGACATCTCCGAGAAGATCGCCGGCCTGCTCAAGCCCGAGCTGCCGCAGGGCTTCACCGGCTTCCGGGACGCCTTCGGCAAGCTCGCCTCGATGGCGCACGTCCCGCCCCGGCACGTGAAGTCCGGCGACGCCCCCGTGCAGGAGGTCGTGCTCACCGGTGACGACGTCAACCTGGACGAGCTGCCCGCCCTCTTCACCTGGCCGCTGGACGGCGGCTCCTTCTTCAACCTGGGCCTGACCCACACCAAGGACCCGGACAGCGGCATCCGCAACCTGGGCCTCTACCGGCTCCAGCGGCACGACCGCCGCACCATCGGCATGCACTGGCAGATCCACAAGGACAGCCGCAACCACTACGCCGTCGCGGCCAGGCGCGGCGAGCGCCTCCCGGTCGCGATCGCCTTCGGCTGCCCGCCCGCCGTCACCTACGCGGCCACCGCTCCGCTGCCCGGGGACATCGACGAGTACCTCTTCGCCGGCTTCATCGCCGGGGAGCGGGTCCGGATGGTCGACTGCAAGACCGTGCCGCTCCAGGTCCCGGCCGACGCCGAGGTGGTCCTGGAGGGCTGGCTGGAGCCCGGCGAGATGCTGCCCGAGGGCCCGTTCGGCGACCACACCGGCTTCTACACCCCGCAGGAGCCGTTCCCGGCGCTGAAGATCGACTGCGTGACGATGCGCCGCCGGCCGATCCTCCAGTCCATCGTGGTCGGCCGCCCGCCGACGGAGGACGGCCCGCTGGGCAAGTTCACCGAGCGCTTCTTCCTGCCGCTGCTGAAGATCATCATCCCGGACATCGTCGACTACGACCTGCCCGAGGCCGGCGGCTTCCACAACTGCGTGATCGTCTCGATCGACAAGAAGTACCCCAAGCACGCCCAGAAGACGATGCACGCGATCTGGGGCGCGCACATGATGTCGCTGACCAAGCTGATCATCGTGGTGGACTCCGACTGCGACGTGCACGACTACCAGGAAGTCGCCTGGCGGGCCTTCGGCAACGTCGACTACAGCCGCGACCTCACCGTCGTCGAGGGCCCGGTCGACCACCTCGACCACGCCTCGTACCAGCAGTTCTGGGGCGGCAAGGCCGGCATCGACGCGACCCGCAAGCTGCCCGAGGAGGGCTACACCCGGGACGGCGGCTGGCCCGAGATGGTGTCCTCGGACCCGGCCACGGCCGCCCTGGTGTCGCGCCGCTGGAAGGAGTACGGACTGTGAGCACGGCCGCCGTCGAGACCCCCGGGCGCACGAAGGCCTTCCTGCGCCTGGTGATGATCGAGCACTCGGTCTTCGCCCTGCCCTTCGCCTACATCGCCGCGCTGACGGCGATGTTCCTCGCGGACAGGCGGGTGCACTGGGGCGAACTGTTCGTCGTCACTGTCTGCATGGTCGGGCTGCGCACCTTCGCGATGGCCGCGAACCGGATCATCGACCGCGAGATCGACGCCCGGAACGCGCGGACCGCCACGCGCGAACTCGTCACCGGCGCGGTCTCGTTGAGGACCGCGTACGTCGGCTCGGCCGTCGCGCTGGTGGTCTTCCTCGGCGCGGCCGCGATGCTCAACCCGCTCTGCCTGGCGCTCGCGCCGGTGGCCGTGGTGCCGATGGTCGTCTACCCGTACGGCAAGCGGTTCACCGACTTCCCGCAGGCGATCCTCGGCCTGGCCCAGGCGATGGGCCCGGTCGGCGCCTGGCTCGCGGTGACGGGCAGCTGGTCCTGGGACGCGGTGGTGCTGGGCGTGGCCGTCGGCATCTGGATCGGCGGGTTCGACCTGATCTACGCCTGCCAGGACGTCGAGTCCGACCGCGAGCACGGCGTGCGCTCGGTGCCGGCGCGGTTCGGAGTGCCGGCGGCGATCCGGGGCGCGCGCGTGTGCCACGTCCTGACGACGCTTCTGCTGGGCTGGTTCGCGGTCCTGACGGACGCCGGGGTGGCGTTCTGGATCGGCCTGGCGGTCGTCGCGGGCGCGTTCGTCTACGAGCACACCATCGTGAAGCCGAACGACCTCTCGAAGCTCAATCGGGCGTTCTTCCAGACGAACGGCTTCGTGGGGATCTCGCTCTTCTTCTTCGCCCTGGTGGACCTGGTCGTCCGCGGGCTCGGGATCTGATCCCGGAGGCCGGTCGAGCGAGCGGCCGGGGCGGCCGGCGGGCGACCGTGCCGCCCCGGCCGCTCGGTCGTCCGGGGCGGCGCGCGTCCCGTCCGGGGCGGCCTCAGCCGTGCAGGAAGCCCTCCAGCGACACCGCCAGGGCCACCGGGGCCTCGTACATCGGGTAGTGCCCGCTGCCGGCGAGCTCCTCCAACTCGGCGTTGGGGTAGTGGTCGAGGAAGGTGCCGCGCATCACCTCGGCGGTGAGGGCGAGGTCGTGCTCGCCGACGATCACCTTGACCGGCACCGGGTTGCCGTCGATCCGGGGCCGCAGGTCGGCCGTCGTCCAGTCGCGGACGTAGCCGCCGAAGGCCTCGGGGGTGGACAGCCGCAGGGACTGGTCGACCATGCGGTCGAGCCAGACCCGGCCGGCCCGCTGGCCGGTCACCAGGTCCAGGATCGCGAAGCGCTTCTCCCGGTCCTCGGCGGCGCCGTGGAACAGCGCCTCGCCGGCCTCGTCCAGCTGGTACGGCCCGGCGGGCACCGGGGCCAGGCCGACGAGCTTGCGCACCCGCAGCGGCGCCTCGGCGAGCACCTGCTGGGCCGCCTTGCCGCCCATCGAGTGGCCGACCAGCGAGAAGCGGTCCCAGCCGAGCTGGTCGGCCAGGGCGAGCGCGTCGGCGGCGATCTCGGCGAGCGTGTACGCGCCGGGGACGTCCTTGCGCCGCCCGTAGCCGCGGTAGTCGAGGAACGCGTAGCCGAACGCGTCGCCGTCGAGGTAGTCGAGGAACGGGCCCCAGCCCGCGCTGGTGCCGAACCAGTCGTGCAGGACCAGGACGTGGTGGTCGCCGGTGCCGACCAGGTGGTGAGGGATCGTCATGCCAACGGTCGTTCCCCGCGATCCGCCCGCCCGAACGGACGGTTCGCGGGGAGCGGGCGGCGGCTACTGCTCGTCGATGACGGCCTGGTACTGGGTGGCCGAGAGCAGGCCCTTCAGCTCGTCGGCCTTGGTCACGGCGAGTTCGATGATCCAGCCGTCGCCGTACGGGTCGGAGTTGATCGACTCGGGATCGTCGCTCAGGTCCGTGTTGATCGCGGCGACCGTCCCGGACAGCGGCGCGTAGAGCTCGCTCACCGACTTGACGGATTCCACCGTGCCGAACGCCCGGCGGGCTTCGAGCTTGTCGCCCACCTTGGGGAGTTCGACGAAGACGATGTCGCCGAGCTGCTTCTGGGCGTAGTCGGTGATGCCGACGCGGGCCCGGTCCTTCCCCACCGTCTCCACCCACTCGTGGTCGTCGGTGTACTTGAGGTTCGTCGGGATGGTGCTCATGGCGGCCTCCGGGGAGTCGGCATCGGAGCTGACGGGTCGCCAGGTCCGAGGAGGAGCCTGCTACAGGCGCCGCCCCTGCGCCGCCAAGCTCACCCGATCGAGTGAGTTCAGGCGTCGCGCCGGGCGAAGGCCGGGGCGTGCTCGGGGAGCGGGCCGAGGGCGATCAGGCGGGACAGTGCCTGTCGGAAGCCGGGGGCGAAGCGGGCCAGCAGCACCAGGCGCTGCGGCGGGCCGATCCGGCGCCCGCTGAGCACCGGCTCGAACATGATGCCGTGCAGGACCCGCTGCATCCGCTGCATGATCACCGTCGGCCGCCACCGGCGCCGCTGCACCCGGGCGAGCGCGGCGGTGGTCGGGCGGCCGTGGCGCAGCGGTTCGGCGAGCAGGGTGGCGGTGGCGACGGCGTCCTGGATGGCGAGGTTGATGCCCACCCCGCCGGCCGGGGACATCGCGTGGGCGGCGTCGCCGATCAGCAGCAGTCCGTCGGCGTACCAGCGGTGCAGCCGGTTGAGCCGGGCGTCGAGCATGTGGACGTCGTCCAGGTCGGCGAGCTGGTCGACCCGGTCGGCGTACTGGGGCAGCAGGTCGGCGATCCGGGCGCGGAAGCGCTCGATGCCCTCGGCGCGCAGCTGCGGGTCGGAGCCCTTGGCCCGGAAGTAGCCGATCTGGAAGTAGTCGTCCCGGGTGAGGCTCAGGGCGATGTCGCCGTGTCCGAAGCCGGGGACGAGGTTGGGCGGCGCGGAGCGCTCGTGGGGGTGCCGGGGCAGCCGGAACCACCAGACGTCGAAGGGCACCGGGAACTCCCGGGGCGTCAGGCCGGCCGCCCGGCGCAGGGTGGAGTGCCGGCCGTCGGCGGCGACGGTGAGGTCGGCGCGCAGCTCGCCCTCCTCGCCGTCCCGGGTGCGGTACCGGACGCCGACCACCCGGGCGCCGTCCTTGAGCAGTCCGGTCGCCTCGGTGTTCATCCGCAGGGTGAAGGTGGGTTCCTGCCGGGCCTCGGCGACCAGGAAGTTCAGCAGGTCCCACTGCGGGATCATGGCGATGTAGTTGTACGGGGGCCGCAGCCGTTCGTAGGCGCTCAGTGCGACGGGGGCGCCGCCGCGGGGTTGCACCACCAGGTTGCCGAGGCGGCTCTGCGGCAGGGCGGCGAACTTCTCGCCGAGGCCGAGCTCGTCCATCAGCCGCACGGTGGAGGCGTGGACGGTGTCGCCGCGGAAGTCGCGCAGGAAGTCCCCGTGCTTCTCCAGCACGGTCACCTCGACGCCGGCGCGCGCCAGCATCAGGCCCAGCATCATTCCGGCGGGCCCGCCTCCGGAGATCACGACGCTCATGGCTCTCCCCTTTCAGTGCTCGAATGATCACTGTCCGTGTGGAACCTGTATATATAGAATCTCTGGAACCGTTCCAGGTGTCAAGTAGTACGATGCCTCACATGAAGGAGCTGGTGACGGCCGCCCTCACGGCGGCGAAGGAGCGGGGCCAGGACGTCGCCGACGTCCCGCTGACGGCGATCGCCGCGACGGCCGGGATCTCCCGCAGCACGCTGCTGCGCAGGCTCGGCGGCTCCCGGGCGGCGCTGGACGAGGCGGTCCGGGAGTCGGGGACCGATCCGGGCGGGCGGCCGCCGGTGCGCGAGCGCGCGATCGAGGCGGCGGCGCTGCTGGTCGCCGAGCGCGGCCTGGCCGGGGTCACCCTGGACGCGGTGGCGGACCGGGCCGACTGCTCGCTGCCCAGCCTCCACACCGTCTTCGAGGGCCGCGACGGCCTGCTCGCCGCCGTCTTCGAGCGGCACTCCGCGCTGCCCGACCTGGAGGCCCTCGCCGCGGACCCGCCGGAGGACCTGGAGGGCACCGTCCGGGCGCTGCACGCCGTCTTCGCCGCCGCCTTCACGCACCAGCCGCGGATCGTCCCGGCGGTCTTCGCCGACCTGCTCGGGCGGCCGGACGGCCCCGCCGCCCGGGTGATGGCCGCCAACCTGCCGCGGCTGCTCGCCGGCCTCGACCGGCTGCTGCAGCCGCACGTCCGGGCCGGCCGGCTGAGGCCGCTGCCCACTGCGGTGCTGGTCCAGCTGCTGCTCGGCCCGCTGCTCAACCACGTCCTGATCCGGCCGGTGCTGGAGCCCCTGCCGGGCGCCGGGCTGCCCTCGACGGACGAGACCGTCGAGATCTTCGTCGGCGCCTACCTGCGTGCGGTCGCCCTCCCGGAGGCGGGAGCGGCGGAATCCGGGGGCGACGGCAACGCGCCCCGAGGAGGACCCTGATCGGCAGACTGCAGTGCCTGGTGCTCGACTGCCCGGACCCGGCGGTGCTGGCCCGCTTCTACGCCGGTGTGCTCGGCGGTGAGGTGGATCGCCCGGACCGGCGCTGGGAGCTGGACCGGGACTGGTCCACGCTGCACCTCGACGACGGCTCGGTGCTCTGCTTCCAGCGCGCCGCCGACCACCGGCCGCCGCGCTGGGGCGACCCCGAGCACCCCCAGCAGGCGCACCTGGACGTGGACGTGGCGGACCTCGACGACGCCGAGCGGCAGGTGCTCGCCCTCGGCGCCGTCCGGCTGCACGACGCCGGCGGGTGGCGGGTCTACGCCGACCCGGCCGGGCACTTCCTCTGCCTGGTCCGCTCCCCTCGGGGCTGACTCCGGAAGGGGACGCGACGACGGGTCGGCCGGCGCCCGTCAGCCCATCAGGAGCAGCCGGTCGCCGACCCGCAGGCGGCCCGGGGCGGCGACCTCGGCGAGGGCGTCGAGCAGGCCGTCGTGGGCGTGCACGACGGCCTTGAGGATCTCCGGCGCGTGCGGCAGCCCGGGCTGCGGGGCGCCGGTCATCGCGCAGCGCTCGCTGGACGCCACGAAGGAGAGCCGAGCGCTGCCGGGGGCCTCGCCGGACGCCTGGCGGCCGAGCCAGGCGTCCTCGACGAACGGCGGGGTGCCGGGCGGGGTGCGCAGCACGATGTTGGGGCGGAACCGGCGCTCGTCGATCACGGCGAACGGGACGGCCTCGCGGACCCAGTCCAGGGTGGCGGTGCTGAGCACGCTGACCGGCAGCCGGTCGAAGTGGGAGACGGCGTCCTCGCGGGCGAGTTCGACGTCCTCGCGCTGGAGGTAGGCGCGCAGGAAGACGTTCGGCCGGTCGACCGGGCGGCCGAGCGGGTCGAACAGTTCGGGTCCGTCGATCCGGTGGCCGAGCCGGGCGGAGAGGCGGAGCAGTCCGTCCATCCGGCGGAAGCGGCGGGTGTTCTTGCCCGAGCCGAGCTTGCCGGCCGCGTCGCGGACGGCGTAGAGGCGGTCGCCGGCCAGGCCGCGCTCGTCCACCTCGACGGAGTCGAGCCGCTCGCCGCCGGCGGATTTCACGGGGTAGCGCCAGAGTCGCTCGATCACTCCGATGATCTCAGCCATGGCCGGACAGCGTACTGGCGTTGACGGGGGATGGTCTAGACCAAGTACCGCAAGGGTTACCGCCGGGTCAGCCCAGCCGGGCCACCGCCCGCACCGGCGCGCCGTCCGCCGCGACCAGCCGCAGCGGGAACAGCGAGACCTCCACCGGCAGACCGGCCTCCTGGGCGGCCAGCAGCGGCCGCAGGTCGGTCAGGTTCTCGGCGATCACCCCGCCGCCGGACGCCCCCAGCAGCACCCGGTGCGCGGCGAGCGAGGGCTCGTCGGCGGTGCCGTGGTCGTGCTCGTCGGTGAGGTCGGCGAGCAGGGCGGCCACCGCGGGATCGCCCGGGCCCGGGTCGGGGGTCGGGTCGACGCTGAGCGCGTCCACCCCGACCGTCCGCACCCCGGCGGCGACGATCGCCTCGGCGGCGGCCGGGGTCAGGCTCGGGTGGGCGAGGTAGGTGTCGGTGCCCCAGTGCCGGGCCCAGCCGGTGGCCAGCAGCAGGACGGTGCCCTCGGCGGCCCGCTCCAGCGCGGGCGCCAGCAGCTCGGGGGTGACGGCCGTCCGGGGCTCCAGCCCGCGCAGGTCGGCGACCACGGCCGGGCCGGTGAACCGCTCCAGCGGCAGCCCGTCCAGGGTCGGCCAGGTGACGTCCACGTGGTACGGCGCGTCCACGTGCGTCCCGGACTGCGAGCCGAGGTGCAGGGCCAGCACGTTCACCCCGGCGGTGGCCGTGGTGAGCGCGGGCTCCAGCAGGACGGCCGGATCGCCGGGGTAGACCGGCATCGCGGTGGTCACCTGATGGGTGAGGTCGACGAGGGTCGCTGCCATGCGCCCATCCTCCCAGCCCCCGTCCACCCCGTGGACCCCCCGGTTCCCGGCGCCACCCGGCCCGCCGCGAGGGCCCTGGTGAGCGGAGCGGACGGAGCCGGATAGAAATGCCCCATGGGAACTGCGAAACGTCAGCCGTGGGTGGTCGGGGTCTCGGGGGCGTCGGGAACGCCGTACGCGGCCTCGGTGATCCGCGCGCTGCTGGCCGCCGGCGAGGCGGTGGACCTGATCGTCAGCCGCGCCGCCCGGCTCACCATCCTGGACGAGACCGGCATCTCCTTCCGGGACGCCCACTGGCGCGCCGACCTCGCCGCCTGGCTCGGGAGCGACCGGGGGCTGGACGACGTCCGCTACTGGCCCGCCGGGGACTTCGCGGCCGGCCCGTCCAGCGGCTCGTACCCGGCCAAGGGCATGCTCGTGGTGCCCGCGACCACCGGCGCGGTGGCCGGGATCGCGCTCGGCCTGAGCAAGGACCTGCTGCAGCGCGTCGCCAGCGTCACCCTCAAGGAGCGCCGCCCGCTCGTCGTCTGCGTGCGCGAGACACCACTCAACGGGGTGACGTTGAAGCACTTGGTGGAGCTCGACGCACAGGGGGCGGTCGTGCTGCCCGCCGCACCCGGTTTCTACGCCGGCGGCTCCACCGTGCGCGAACTCGTGGATTTCGTGGCCGGACGGGTGCTGGACGCCGTCGACGTGCCGCATTCCCTGTACCTGCGCTGGGAAGGGGAGTTGGGGGCGGCCGCCCGCAAGACGGCCGACGGCGAGGGCGCTGCGGCTGAGGGGGAGTAAGGAGACCGAGGGCGGGAGAGTATCTTCTCTGCGATATCCGGGTCGTTCGGCGCGAGGCGCCTTTGAATCCGGATAATGATCTGTGGGTCTGGAGAGGTTCGGAAGGACGCGGACGGTATATGGACACGGTGGACAGACAGCTCATCCAGGCGCTCCGGGAGAACGGCCGCGCGTCCTACGCCGAGTTGGGCCGCCTGGTCGGGCTCTCCGGCCCGAGCGTCACGGACCGGATCAACCGCCTGGAGCAGGCCGGGGTCATCACCGGCTACCGGGCGACGGTCAACCCGGCCTCGCTCGGCTTCGGTGTCACGGCCCTGATCGGCCTTCAACTCACCGACGCGGCGGACCACGAGGACGTCGCGTTCCGGCTGAAGGACCTCAACGAGGTCGAGGACTGCTGGTTCATCGCCGGCGACGACTCCTACATGCTCAAGGTCAGGGTGGCCGACGTGGCCGGCCTGGAGTCGGTGGTCAAGCGGATCTCGGGCACGAAGGGCGTGGCCAGAACCCGCACCACCGTCGTACTCTCCACGAAGTGGGAGAACCGGGTGAGTGAACTTCCTCCTGTAGGAGAGTGACGCATGGCACTGGTCGGACTGGAGGAGCTGCGTGCGGCTCGGCAGCGGATCGCGGGGGTCGCCGTGCGCACCCCGCTGGTTCCCGCCCCCTGGGCGGCCGAGGGGGAGCGGCGGCTCTGGCTGAAGCCCGAGAACCTCCAGCCGACCGGGGCCTTCAAGACCCGCGGCGCCTACAACCGGCTCGCCGCGCTCACCGAGGACGAGCGTGCCCGGGGCGTGGTCGCCCAGTCCAGCGGCAACCACGCGCAGGCGGTGGCGTACGCGGCCCGGACGCTCGGCATCAAGGCCGTGATCGTGATGCCGGACACCTCGCCCGCGGTGAAGGTCGAGGCCACCCGCTCGTTCGGCGCCGAGGTGATCCTGGTCGCGCCGCAGGAGCGGGACACCCTGCCCGCCGAGCTGGCCGAGCGGCACGGCTACGTCTGGGTCCCCCCGTACGACGACCCGTTCATCATCGCGGGGCAGGGCACGGTCGGCCTGGAGATCGCCGAGGACGCCCCCGCCGAGCTGGACACCGTCCTGGTGCCGGTCAGCGGCGGCGGCCTGATCGGCGGCACGGCGGCCGCGCTCAAGCTCACCCGCCCCGGCATCCGGGTGATCGGCGTGGAGCCCGAGCTGGCCGCCGACGCCCGGGCCAGCCTGCGGGCCGGCCGCCTGGTCGAGTGGCCGGTCGCCGACACCTACCGGACCATCGCGGACGGGCTGCGCACCCCGTCGCTCGGCGTGCTGCCGTTCGAGCACGTCACCGCCTACGTGGACGACATCGTCACCGTCACCGAGGACGAGATCCGCGCCACGGTGGCCGTGCTGGCCCGCCGCGGCCGGCTGGTCGCCGAGCCCTCCGGGGCGGTCGCCCCGGCCGCCTACTTCCACCGCGCCGCCGAGACCGGGGGCCAGGTGGTGGCGGCCGTGGTCAGCGGCGGCAACGTCGACCCGACACTGCTCGCCGAACTGCTCCGGGCATAGGCGTAACCTCGTTCCGGCAAGGAACCGAATGTCGGAGGAGGCGGGGCACCGCATGGACGCAGGGCTCAAGCGCGAGCTGGAGGCGAAGGTCTACGCGGGTGAGCGGCTGACCCGCGAGGACGGGATCGCGCTCTACGAGAGCGACGACCTGGCCTGGCTGGGCGGGCTGGCCCACCACGTGCGGACGCGGAAGAACGGCGACGTCGTCCACTTCAACGTCAACCGCCACCTCAACATGACCAACGTGTGCAACGCGTCCTGCGCGTACTGCTCGTTCCAGCGCAAGCCGGGCGAGAAGGACGCGTACACGATGCGCATCGAGGAGGCCGTCCGCCTCGCCAAGGCGATGGAGAGCGAGTCCCTCACCGAGCTGCACATCGTGAACGGCCTGCACCCGACCCTGCCGTGGCGCTACTACCCGCGCTCGCTGCGGGAGCTGAAGGCGGCGCTGCCGAACGTCTCGCTGAAGGCCTTCACCGCCACCGAGATCCACTGGTTCGAGAAGATCAGCGGCCTGTCCGCCGACGAGATCATGGACGAGCTGATCGACGCCGGCCTGGAGTCGCTGACCGGCGGCGGCGCGGAGATCTTCGACTGGGAGGTCCGCCAGCACATCGTCGACCACGACACCCACTGGGAGGACTGGTCGCGGATCCACCGCCTCGCGCACAGCAAGGGCCTCAAGACGCCCGCCACCATGCTGTACGGCCACATCGAGGAGCCCCGCCACCGGGTGGACCACGTGCTGCGGCTGCGCGAGCTCCAGGACGAGACCGGCGGCTTCCAGGTCTTCATCCCGCTGCGCTACCAGCACGACTTCCACGACTCCAAGGACGGCGTCGTGCGCAACAGGCTGATGGCCCGTACCGAGATGGCCACCGGCGCCGAGGCGCTGAAGACCTTCGCGGTCTCCCGGCTGCTCTTCGACAACGTCCCGCACGTCAAGGTCTTCTGGGTGATGCACGGCGTCACCACCGCCCAGCTGGCGCTCAGCCACGGCGCGGACGACATGGACGGCTCGGTGGTCGAGTACAAGATCACCCACGACGCGGACAACTTCGGCACGCCGAACAAGCTCGGCCGTGACGACCTGCTCGGGCTGATCCGCGACGCCGGCTTCCGCCCGGTGGAGCGCAACACCCGCTACGAGGTCATCCGCGAGTACGACGGCCCGGACCCGATGCGCCGTGAGTCCCCGCAGGCGATGCGCCTCTGACCCGCCCCACCCGCGCGGATCCACCCGCCGCCCCGGCCGATCGAAGGCCGGGGCGGCGGTTGTCTTCACGGCCTCCGCACGGGGCCCGGGTTTACCAACGGGTACGGCGTTTGGCAGGATCGAAGGCATGTCCGGTTCTGATCGTGCCACCGCGTACCCGCCGCACCAGCCGTCGCAGGAGCCGGTCGACCTGATGCCACACCAGCAGTACGAGGGCTTCCAGCCGTACCAGCAGCCGGTCCGGCAGGAGGACCACGGCCGGTACCAGCCGTACGGCCAGGCGTCCGACGGGTACTACGAGACGTACGACCAGCCGTACCCGCAGTACCAGCCGTACCAGGCCGAGCCCGTCGCCGAGCCGCTCTCCGAGTCCGTGTACTACGAGGCGGAGCCCGCTGCCGCGCCCGTCCACCAGGAGCCCGTTCACCACGAGCCCGTCGCCTACGAGCCCGTCCACCACGAGCCCGTCGCCTACGAGCCGCTCGCCTACGAGCCCGAGCCCGTCGTGCTCGCCGCCGCGCCCGTCGCGCCCGCGCCGGGTGCCCGGGCGGCGGCCCGGGGACGGCGGCGCAAGGCCAAGCAGAAACGTCACGGCAAGGCCATGATGGCCGGCACCGCGCTGCTGGTCGCCGCCACCGCCGGCTGGTACGCCGTCGGCCAGGACGACGCCAAGCCCGGCATCGCCGCCGCCGACGGCCCGGGACCGGAGGGCGTCAGCAAGCCCGACCAGCCCGCCCCGGCCCCCGCGGCCGTCCAGGCCGCCTCCGACCGGCAGGCCGCCGCCCCGGCCGCGGACCGCAGCCAGACCCGCGCGGACGGCTCGGTCGCCGCGATACCCGGCCTCGGCGCGACCTTCACCGCGAAGATCCCCGCCGTGACCACCCAGGTCGTGGTCGCCTCCGGCCAGGACAAGAACACCGACAAGAACACCGTCACCCTCTGGACCCGCACCCCCGAGGGCCGCTGGCTGGCCGGCGAGACCTGGCAGGGCCACAACGGCAAGAACGGCTGGACCGCCGACCACAACGAGGGCGACCTGCGCAGCCCGATCGGAGTCTTCGGCCTCACCGACGCGGGCGGCCGCAAGGCGGACCCGGGCAGCAAGATCCCGTACGACAAGGACCCGAGCTTCGTGGTCTCCGGCACGGGCTTCTTCGGCGACCAGCTGGAGGGCTCCTTCGACTACGTGGTCGCGATCAACTACAACCGCGTCGCCGGCAAGTCCCCGCTCGACCCGCGCCGCCCGATGGGCCCCAAGAAGGGCGGCGGCATCTGGCTCCACGTGGACCACGACGGCCCGACCCACGGCTGCGTGTCGATCCCCGAGGACAAGATGGCCCAGTTGATCCGCACCCTGGACCCGGCGGCCCACCCGGTCATCGTGATGGGCGACGCACCCACTCTGGCCGCCTGACCTCGGAGTACGCGGAACCCGGGCGCCGCAAGGGCCCTTGTCGACCTCCTACAGATCGAGAGGGCGGATCCTGTCACCGGTCATGCCCCGCTGACCAGCGGGTAACCCGGTTCCATGGCAGTATGAGCGGTTCGCGCATTGTGGCACTCGGCCACTACCAGCCCCCCAAGGTCCTCACCAACGACGACCTGGCGGCGCTGGTCGACACGGACGACGAGTGGATCCGCACCCGCGTGGGCATCCGCACCCGGCACGTCGCCGAGGACGAGACCCTGGTCGACCTCGCCACCGAGGCCGCCCAGAAGGCGCTCGCCAACAGCGGCCGGACGGCGGCGGAGATCGACCTCGTCGTGGTCGCCACCTGCACCGCGATCGAGCGCAGCCCCAACACCGCCGCGGCCGTCGCCGCCCGGCTGGGCGTGCGCTCGCCCGCCGCGTACGACATCAACACGGTCTGCTCCGGCTTCTCGTACGCCCTGGCCACCGCCGACCACGCGATCCGGGCCGGCGCGGCCCGCCGCGCCGTGGTGATCGGCGCCGAGCGGATGTCCGACACCCTCGACTGGACCGACCGCTCCACCTGCGTGATCTTCGGCGACGGCGCGGGCGCCGCGGTGGTCGAGGCCCAGGAGGACGGTGCCGAGCCCGGCATCGGGCCGGTGGTCTGGGGCTCGGAGCCGGAGCGAGGCGACGCCGTGGTGATCACCGGCTGGGACCCGGTGATCAGCCAGCAGGGCCAGTCGGTCTTCCGCTGGGCCACCACCCAGCTCGCCCCGCTGGCCCGCCAGGCCTGCGAGCGGGCCGGGATCGCCCCGTCCGAGCTGAAGGGCTTCGTCCCGCACCAGGCCAACCTGCGGATCATCGACGCGATCGCCGGCAAGCTGGGCCTCGGCGAGGACGCGGTGGTGGCCCGGGACGTGGTCCACTCCGGCAACACCTCGGCCGCCTCGATCCCGCTCGCCTTCTCCAAGCTGGTCGAGCGTGGCGAGCTCTCGCCCGGCGACCCGGTCCTGCTCTTCGGCTTCGGCGGCGGCCTGGCCTACGCCGGCCAGGTGGTGCGCTGCCCCTGACGCCATGGCCCCGGGCGGCCCCGTGAGGCCGCCCGGAGGCGCCGCGGCGCCGTCCGGACCCGAACACGCCGTGGGCGGGCACCCTGTCGAGGGTGCCCGCCCACCGGCATGTCTGGCGCGCGTGCGGTACGTCGGCGGACCTCCCCCGAGGACACGGCCGTCGTCCGCCGTACCCCGGACAGGAGGCCGGGGCTGCGCGCGGAGCGGATGGTGGATCGGAGGACGGTCCTACTTGGGCGCCTTCTTGCCGGTGACGCCCAGGTACACCAGGGGAGCGAGGTTGGGCTTGAGATCCTTGACCTTGACGCCCCAGGAGGTGAAGGCCTTCTGGTGCTCGGCCGCCGAGGCGAGCAGCGAGACCAGGGCCCCGGCCACGGCGTTCGGGTCGAGCGACTTGTCGGCCTGGCCCTTCGCCTGGAGTTCCCTGACGGCCTCGGCGAGTGGCTTGGCGACCGCGTTGAGGACCGTCATGCGGATCTTGAAGAACCGCTTGTCCCCTTCGGCGGCACCGAGCGTGACCACTCGGAGAATGGCGTCGTTCTTGCGCCAGAAGGCGAGGAATCCGTCGACCAGTTCTTCCGAAGTGGTCGGTCCGGACTTCCCTGCCCAGGACTTTCCGGCCACGAGCTCTTTGAGCTGGTCGGCGTCCTTGGCCATTTCCTCGGCGATTTCGAGGACAGCGCCCTCGACATCCGGGAAGTACTGGTAGAAGGTCGCGGGGGAGGTACCCGCCATACGGGCGACGTCGATGACCTTGACGTCCCGATAGGGCGACGTGCTGAGCATCTCGCGGAGGCAATCGAGCAGCTTCTGCCGCGTCTCCTGTCCGCGTCGCCCGGCGACGCGACCGTCGACGGTGCGAACTTGTCCTGTCATGCCGTCAGCTTACCGTGGCAAGATCTTGGCGCGATTCGGTGATGCGACTATTACTCCGCACGGGGGGTCGGTTATAGCGTCATGAACCGCTTCGGACGGATATTCACCGGGCCTCGAAGCCCCTCTTGAAGCCCCCCCGTGTGCTTTTGACCTCACAGCGTGACGGCGAGTCCGCTGAGGGGTGGTCGGGTGACAGAGCGTGACGATGGCCGAGGATCGCGGTGTCGTCCGGAAGTGGACGGTCCGCGGCTCCGCGCGCAAGCCGCCCCGGAGCGGGCGTCAGGATCCGGCCGTTCCGTCCTCGCTGGTCAGGGGCCCGTCCGGGGCGCCGTCCGGGCCCGAACGGCGCGTTCCGGCGGGTGGGGGAGGTTGGATATGCGTGGGGCGGCATTGGAGAATCGGGTCCGGCACCACGCGGCGGGTGCGGACAACGGGGAGGTGGCAGCGGAGTGGACCAGCTGACGGCGCACGATCCGAGGCGGATCGGGCCCTTCGAGGTGCTGGGGCGGCTCGGCGCGGGTGGGATGGGGCTGGTCTACCTGGCGCGTTCCGCGTCGGGGCGGCGGGTCGCCATCAAGACCGTGCGGGGTGAGCTGGCCGAGGACGAGCTGTTCCGGGTCCGCTTCGCCCGTGAGATCGAGGCGGCCAAGACGGTCGGCGGCTTCTACACCGCGGCCGTGGTGGACGCCGACGCGGACGCCCGGGTGCCCTGGCTGGCCACCGCGTACATCCCGGCCCCCTCGCTGGAGGACCTGGTCGAGGAGTGCGGCCCGCTGCCGGTGGAGGCCACCCGCTGGCTGGTCGCCGGCATCGCGGAGGCCCTCCAGTCCATCCACGCGGCCGGGCTGATCCACCGCGACCTCAAGCCCTCCAACGTCCTGGTGGTCGAGGACGGCCCGAAGGTGATCGACTTCGGCATCGCCGCCGGCGTGTCCAGCACCCGGCTCACCATGACCAACGTCGCGGTCGGCACGCCCGCCTACATGTCCCCCGAGCAGGCCAGGGACAGCCGGACCGTCCGGGGCGCCAGCGACGTCTTCTCGCTGGGCTCGCTGATGGTCTTCTGCGCCACCGGGCACCCGCCCTTCAGGGGCACCAACCCGGTCGAGACGGTGTTCCAGCTGCTGCGCGAGGAGCCGGACCTGACCGGCATGCCGCCCGAGCTGATGGACCTGGTCCGCGCGTGCATGCAGCAGGCCCCCGAGCGCCGGCCCACGCCGGCGCAGATCCAGACCGAGCTGGCCCCGCACCTCTTCTCCCGGGACGACGCCTCCGGCGAGGCCGGGGACTGGCTGCCGGTCGACGCGCTGGAGCTGATCGAGCGCAAGCGGGGCCGCCGCCCGGCCGCCCCGCCGCCGCGCCCGCCGGCCGCGCCGCCCCAGCCGCCCCCGCACCCGCAGGTGCCGCCCCCGCACGTCCCGCCGCAGCACCCGGCACCGGCCGACCCGCGCACCAACCCGGGCGGGCGGCACGCGCAGCCGCCGGCCGGGCCGGTGCACAGCCCGCCGCGGCCGGGCCAGGCCTCCGAGGCCGAGATCCCGACCGCGAAGGTCGCCTACCCGAACCGGCACCGGGCGCCGACCGGCGGCTCCGTCGAGGTGCAGCTGTCCGGCGCCTCGGTGCGGATAGGCCCGGGGCCCCGGGCCGAGTACGAGCAGCCGGGCCCGAACACCGCCCCGGCCACGACGGACTGGGTCCGCCGGGCCCCCACCCCGCCGCCCCCGCCGGTCGCCCGCTGGCGTCCCTGGCGGTTCCGGATGTCCAACGACGTCTGGGGCACCCCGGTGGTCGCCGACGGCACGCTCTTCGTCTCCAGCTTCGAGGTGCACGCGCTGGACATCGCCTCCGGCGAGCGCCGCTACAAGACCCGGGACGTCGCCTGGGCGCTCGCGGTGGACGCCGGCCGGGTGCACGCCGCGGACGGCCCGCACCTGTACACGGTGGACGCCGCGGACGGCACCGAGCGCTGGCGCACCTCGCTGGACGGCTGGGTGTACTCGCTCTCCGCCGCCGAGGGCGTGCTCTGCTGCGGGATCAGGGGCGGCGGCGTCCAGCTCCGCTCGGCCGCCAACGGCGCCGAGCTGTGGCGCGCCGACGACGCCCAGCAGGACTACGAGAACCCCCAGTCGGGACCGGTCCTGGTGGGCGGCGCCGCCTACTACTACGGCGGCGGTCGGCTGCGCTGCGTCGACCCGCGGGGCGCGGGCCTGCGCTGGTCCTTCCAGGTCGGCGAGGACGTGCCCTCGCACCCGGTCGAGCGCGGCGGCGTGCTGTACGTGTCGGCCGGCACCCGGGTGTACGCGCTGGACGCGGCCAGCGGGGCCGAGCGCTGGCGCTTCGAGGCCCCGGTGGTGCTGTTCACCCCGCCCGCCCTGGACGCCGACGCGGTCTACGTGGCCGACTACCTGGGCACGGTCTACGCGCTGGACGCGGCCACCGGCCTGGACCGCTGGCGCGGGGTCACCGGCCGCCGCCAGGGCGCCGACCCGGTGGTGGTCTCGGACGGCATGGTGCTGGTCGGCAACGGCGAGGTGCTGTACGCCTTCGAGGCGGCCACCGGCCGTGAGCGCTGGCGCTACACCGCCCGCGGCGAGATCGTCGGCTCCCCGGCGGTGGCCGACGGCCTGGTCCACCTGGGCAGCCGGGACCACTCGCTGCACACCCTGGACCTGGCGAGCGGTCAGCTGCGCTGGGAGCTCGGCACCAAGGGCGAGCTCACCGGCTCGCCGGTGGCGGTCGGCGGCCGGGTCTTCGTCGGCTCCAAGGACCGCTGCGTGTACGCGCTGGACGCCTTCTACGGCACGGCGGTGCCCGCCCGCTGAAGCGCGGGGCGGACACCGCCGGTCGGCCGGGTCGGGCCGGATCAGGCCTTGCGGGCCCCGGGGTGGCGGCTGCACCAGCCGTCCCACGCGGAGGAGACCATCTCCGTCACGTCGTGACGGGCGGTCCAGCCCAGCTCGCGGTGGATCAGGTCGGCGGAGGCCACCACCCGGGCCGGGTCGCCGGGGCGGCGCGGGGTCACCTCGGCGGCGGTGTCGTAGCCGGTGACCTTGCCGATCACCGCCAGCATCTCCTTGACGCTGACGCCCTCGCCGCGGCCGATGTTCAGCACCAGGGAGGTCGCGCCGGCCGGGTCGGCGGCCATCCGCTTGGCGGCCGCCACGTGCGCCGAGGCGATGTCGGAGACGTGGATGAAGTCGCGGACGCAGGTGCCGTCCGGGGTCCGGTAGTCGTCGCCGAAGATCCGCGGGGCCTCGCCGGCGGTGAGCCGCTCGAAGACCATCGGGATCAGGTTGAACACCCCGGCGTCGGAGAGCTCGGGGGAGGCGGCGCCGGCCACGTTGAAGTAGCGCAGGGCCACGGTGGACATGCCGTGGGCCTTGCCGGCCGCGGCGACCAGCCACTCGCCGGCCAGCTTGGTCTCGCCGTACGGGCTCATCGGGGCGCAGGGCGTGGACTCGGTGACCAGGTCGACGTCCGGCATGCCGTAGACCGCGGCGGAGGAGGAGAAGAGGAAACGCTTCACCCCGCCCTCGGCGGCGGCCTCCAGGACGGTCTGGAGGCCGATCATGTTCTCGCGGTAGTACAGGAACGGCTGCTCGACGGACTCGCCGACCTGCTTCTTGGCGGCGAAGTGCAGGATGCCCTCGACGCCGTGCTCGCGGATCGCGGCGTCCAGGGCGGCGCGGTCCAGGGTGGAGCCCTCGATCAGGGGGACGCCGGCCGGGAGCCGGGAGGCGTCGCCGGTGCTGAGGTCGTCCAGGACCGCGACGCGCTCCCCGGCGTCGAGCAGCTGTCGGACGACGTGTCCGCCGATGTATCCGGCACCGCCGGTGATCAACCAAGTCATGGCCCGAATCCTAGGCGCTCGGATTCGATCGCCACGTTCGGGCGAGTCGGGGCAACAAAGCGGACAAAACGGTGAAAAGCTGACAAGGATTTCCGTGCGTTCATGACTGCGCCCGCTCGGCGCGGTGACGAATCGGAGGCAGCCAGGTGCGCCGTCACAAGGAACACGCCAGCCCCGTGCCCGCCGGACCGCGGTCGATCGGGCCGTGGGCGCGGGGCCGGCGGCTGCCGGGGGTCGTCGCGGTGGCGCTGGTGGCCGTGCTGGCGCCGGCCGGGTGCAGCAGCGGCTCGTCCTCCTCGTCCACCCTCGCCGCCACCGCCTCGCCCCCGGCCACCGCCTCGCCCCCGGCCACCGGCTCCCCGCAGACCGCCTCGACGAACGGCGGGATCCAGTTGCAGGAGGCCTACCAGGCGGTGATCGCCAACGTGCTGCCCTCCGTGGTGCAGATCACCACCGGCGACAGCCTCGGGTCCGGGATCGTCTACGACGACAAGGGCGACATCGTCACCAACGCCCACGTGGTCGGCACCGCGACCGGCTTCACGGTGACCCTCGCCAACAGCACCACGGCGCTGGACGCCGGCCTGGTCGCCAGCTACCCCGACTCCGACCTCGCGGTGATCCGGCTGAAGAACCCGCCGAGCGGTCTCAAACCGGCCAGCTTCGGCGATTCGAGCAAGGTCCAGATCGGCCAGATCACCCTCGCCATGGGCAGCCCGCTGGGCCTGTCCAGCAGCGTCACCCAGGGCATCGTCTCGGCCATCGGGCGGACCGTCTCCGAGCCGCAGGGGCCGGGGTCGCCAGGCTCCACGATCAGCAACATGGTGCAGACCTCGGCGGCGATCAACCCGGGCAACAGCGGCGGCGCGCTGGCCGACCTGGACAGCAAGGTGATCGGGATCAACACGCTCGCCGCGACCGAGCCGCAGACCAACGGCGCGGCCGCCCCCGGCATCGGCTTCGCCATCCCGGCGAGCACCATCACCAACATCGCCGACCAGCTGATCAAGCAGGGCAAGGTCACCAACTCCGGCCGGGCCGCGCTCGGCATCACCGCCCGGACCAGCTTCAACCAGCAGTTCCAGCCCACCGGCGCGGTCATCGTGGCGGTCACCCCGGGCGGCGCGGCCGCCTCGGCGGGGCTCCAGGTCGGGGACGTCATCACCAAGATCGGCGACACCCAGGTGGACTCGCTGAACGCGCTCACCACCGCGCTCGCCGCGCTCAGCCCGGGCAGCAAGACCACCGTCACGTACATCCGGAACGGCGAGACCAGGACCGCCGACGTCACCCTCGGCGAACTGGCACCCGCCCAGACCTCGCCCTGAGCCCCGGTGCGGGGACGCCGGGCCGCACGCCGCGCAAGGGTTCAGCGGGCCGGGTGCCGTACCGGACCGGCGCCGGGACCCCGTCTCTGCCACGACGGGGTCCCGGCGCCTTGCCGTGTTCCGGGGGAGGGGCGGTCAGCGGCGGGCGGTGCGGGTGCGCCAGGGGAGCTCGACGGTGGCGGTGGTCGGCCCGCCCTCCGGGCTCTCCACCAGGAAGACCCCGTCCACCGCGCGGATCCGCTCGGCCAGTCCTGCCAGTCCGCTGCCCGGGTAGGGGGCCGCGCCGCCCTTGCCGTCGTCCTGGACCAGCACCATCAGCTGGTCGTCCGAGCGCCAGACCTCGACCGAGGCGGAGCGGGCGCCGGCGTGCTTGGAGACGTTGGTCAGCAGCTCGCTGACGGTGAAGTAGGCGATGCCCTCGACCGCCGAGTCCGGGCGCTCGGGCTGCCCGTCCGCGCCGGTCAGGTCGACGTTCACCCGGACCCCGCCGGGGACGGTGCAGCGGGCGGCGACCGAGGACAGCGCGGCGTCCAGGCCGCGGTCGGTGAGCACCGCCGGGTGGATGCCGCGGGCCAGGTCGCGCAGCTCCTGGAGGGCCAGCTTCACCTCGCCGTGGGCGTTGTCGACCATCCTGGTGGCGGCCGCCATGTCGTCCTCGCTCTCCACCTCGCGCAGCCGCTCCTTGGCCATGCCGAGGTCCATCGCCAGCGCGACCAGCCGGGCCTGGGCGCCGTCGTGAAGGTCGCGCTCGATCCGGCGCAGGTCGGCGGCGGCGGTGTCGACCACGGTGCCGCGGTCGTCCTCCAGCTCGCGCACCCGCTCGGCCAGGGCGCCCGGGAAGAGCAGCGACTCGATCAGGATGCGGTCGACCGCCGCCAGCCCGCGGACCACCCAGGGCAGCACCGGCCAGAGCGCGATCACCGAGACCAGGGTCAGCGCGAAGCTGAGCACGCCCCACGGCAGCATCAGCACGTTGTAGAGCGCCGAGCGCCAGTTCAGCAGGTCGGTGAGCTGGGCGATGGTGTAGCCGACCATCCCCGGGCGGCGCGGCTTCACCGGCTCCGGCTCGTCGATCCCGGAGCCGTACGCCACCCGGGCCCGCTGCCGGCCCAACGCGCCCAGGGAGCGGGAGACGGCCAGGCCGCCGGCCAGCAGCGGCAGGCCGATCACGGTGATCGACAGCCCCAGGCCGACCGACAGGGTGGTCACCGCCAGCACGAAGCCGAAGATGCCGAGCGGCAGGTTGAGCAGCAGCCGGCCGACCTGGTGCCACATCCTCGTGCCGTACAGCGGCGGGCGCTCCATCCGAGCGTCCTGCTCCTTGATGGCGTCCACGGCGCGGTGCAGCGGCTTCATCCGGATCTACCGTCCCTCTTCGTCGTGCGGGTGGACCAAGCTTCCCGAACGCCGGGCGGCGGAGGCCATGGGGGTGATACATCTTCCCGGCCGGGGGTTAACCCCACCCCGGGCGGGGGTGCCGGAGGTCCGCCGGGGTGTCCAGCGGTCGTCTTGCCAAGCGGGCAGGGTTCGGGCGGAGCGCGGCGGTCCCCTTAGACTCACGCTTTGGCCATGGTTGGGTCCGTGAGAGCAAACGTCGTAGAACTGTCCTGAGGGCGGATTCACGGCCGAGGTGGAGGCGAAGGCATGGAGGGGAAGCACGCGGCTGCCGTCGCGGCCGACCCGGCGGTCGGCAGCGGCTACTTCGACGCGTACGCCGCGATGGGCCTGCTGGCCGTCGTCGGGGTGCTCTTCGTCGCCGTGGCGTTCACCGCCAACCGGCTGCTGCGACCCGTGGTGTACTCACCCGAGAAGCTCCTCGCCTACGAGTGCGGGGTGGACCCGGTGGGCGAGGACTGGGCGCACACCCAGATCCGCTACTACGTGTACGCCTTCCTGTACGTGATCTTCGCGGTGGACGCGATCTACCTGTTCCCCTGGGCGACTGTCTTCGCCTCCGCCGGGTACGGCGCCGGAACGCTGATCGAGATGTTCCTGTTCATCGGCTTCCTCGCGGTCGGGCTGCTGTACGCCTGGAAGAAGGGTGTTCTGGAATGGACGTGACGCACTCCCACTCCCACGGCGGCGCGCAGGGCGGTCCCGTCCCGCTCGGGCTGCCGGACCCGGCGCGCCCCGGCGCCGTCGAGCGCCGCGGCATAGGCCCGCTGGCCCGGCTCGCGCCGGACCCGGTCAAGGTGGTGCTCAACTGGGGGCGCCGCTACAGCCTCTGGTGCTTCAACTTCGGGCTGGCCTGCTGCGCGATCGAGTTCATCGCCGCGTCCATGGCCAAGCACGACTTCATCCGGATGGGTGTCATCCCGTTCGCACCCGGCCCCCGTCAGGCTGATCTGATGATCGTCTCCGGGACTGTCACCGACAAGATGGCGCCCGCCGTCAAGCGCCTCTACGAGCAGATGCCCGAGCCGAAGTACGTCATCTCCTTCGGCGCCTGCTCCAACTCCGGCGGCCCCTACTGGGACTCGTACTCGGTCACCAAGGGCGTGGACCAGATCATCCCGGTGGACGTCTACGTGCCCGGCTGCCCGCCGCGGCCGGAGGCGCTGCTCCAGGGCATCCTCAAGCTCCAGGAGAAGATCGCCGCCGAGTCCCTGCCGGACCGCTACACCACGCCCGCGGCGGCGCTGCGCCGCCCGCTGGTGGCCGGGCCGCAGGCCGGTTCCGGGGCCGGTACTCCGACCGCGGGCGCCGGCCCTTCGACCGAGGGAGGGGCCTCGTGACTTCCGCCGAGCAGTACGCGGCGTCGGTCGGGGAGTGGGCGACCGGCGCCGAGGCGTACGGGCTGACCACCGTCGACGTCCCGGCCGAGCACTGGATCGAGGCGCTCACCAACGCCCGCGACGTCCTGGGCCTGGGCTTCTTCGACTGGCTGAGCGCCGTCGACGAGCTCGCCGACGGCTTCTGCGTGGTCGCGCACCTGGCCGCCGTCGAGGCTCCGGGCGTGCGGCACCTCGCGCTGCGCACCCGGCTGCCGCGCGACGGGGCGGCGCTGCCGACCGCCGTCGGGGTGTACGCGGGTGCCGCCTGGCACGAGCGCGAGACCCACGAGATGTTCGGCATCGACTTCCCCGGGCACCCCCACCTGGTCACCCTGCTGCTGCCGGACGGCTTCGAGGGGCACCCGCTGCGCAAGGAGTTCGTGCTCGCGGCCCGGGTCGCCAAGGACTGGCCGGGCGCCAAGGAGCCGGGCGAGTCCGACCACGGCGGCGGGCCGGCCCGGCGCAAGATGCAGCCGGCCGGTGTGCCGGACCCGAACGAGTGGGGGCCGCTCAAGGGCACCCTGCCGCCGGTCGCCGAGCGGCCCGCGCGCGGTGCGCGGGCGGCGGGTGCGGCGGCGCGGACGCCCCGGGCGGCCGCGGGTGCCGCTGCTGCCGGTGCCGCCGGTGCCGCCGCCGAGGGCGGTGCTCCGGTGCGGGCGGACCGGCCGCGGCGGACCAGGTCGGTGTCGGAGGGGTCGGCGAGCCAGGCGGCCGCCGAGGCCCCCGCGGCGGTTCCGGCCGAGGGCGCCCCGCCGGTGCGGGCGGACCGGCCGCGGCGGACCAGGTCGGTGTCCGAGGGATCGGCCAGCCAGGCGGCGGGCCAGGGGACCGACCAGCCGGCCGCCGAGCCGACCGCCGAGCCGACCGCCGAGCCCGAGGCTCCGGTACGGCCCCGGCCCTCCGACGCGCCCCGGTCCGCGGACGCGCCCTGGCACAACCCGGTGCCCGCCCACGACGAGAAGCCTTCGGACGGGAAGCCGTCCGAGGAGAAGCCGTCGGGCGAGCAGGCCGGGCAGCAGGACGAGACCTCGGCCGGAGCGGCCGACCAGGACGGAGACGGCGCGTGAACCTGCTCGACACGGTGCTGCGCTGCGTCGCCACCCTCGTCGTCTTCCTGGTCTTCCCGCTGGTGATCGGCCAGACCGAGCACAAGGTCATGGCGCACATGCAGGGCCGGCTCGGCCCGATGTACGCGGGCGGCTTCCACGGCTGGGCGCAGCTCGTCGCGGACGGCGTGAAGTTCGCGCAGAAGGAGGACATCGTCCCGGCCGGGGCGGACCGCCGGATCTTCCAGCTGGCGCCCGCCGTCTCGCTGCTGCCGTACCTCTTCGTGCTGCTGGCGATCCCGGTCGGCCCGAACGGCTTCGTCGGCCAGGCGGTCGACGCCGGCCTGTTCTTCGTGCTGGCCGTGATGGGCGTCGGCGTGATCGGCAAGCTGATGGCCGGCTGGGCCTCGGCGAACAAGTTCTCGCTGCTCGGCGCGCTGCGCACGGCCGCCCAGCTGATGTCGTACGAGCTGCCGATGGTGCTGGCGGCGGCCTCGGTGGCGATGGCCGCCGGCACGCTGTCGCTGCCCGGGATCGTGGACGCCTGGGAGTGGTACTGGCTGCCCTGGCAGATCATCGGCGCGTTCGTCTTCTTCACGGCCGGTCTGGCCGAACTCCAGCGGCCGCCGTTCGACATGCCGATCGCCGACTCGGAGATCATCTTCGGCGCGTACACCGAGTACACCGGCCTGCGGTTCGCCCTGTTCCTGCTGTCCGAGTACGTGGGCATCCTGGTGGTGTCCGCGCTGACCGCGGTGCTCTTCCTGGGCGGCTGGCACGGACCGCTGCCGGACCAGCTCGGCTGGCTCTGGATGATCCTCAAGACCTTCGCGCTGGCCTTCGTGGTCATCTGGTTGCGGGTCACCTACCCGCGTCTGCGCGAGGACCAGCTGATGCGCTTCGCGTGGACGGTGCTGATCCCGCTCGCGCTGGTCCAGCTGGCCCTCACCGGCATCATCAAGGTGGCGATCTCATGAGCGAGCGAAGCGAGCGAATCATCGTAAGGTGCGTATGGGCGAATGCCCCTGCCGAGCGTAGCGAGGTGGGCGCATGAGTTTTCCCGGTGTCGGGCTCGCGAAGGGCCTGGCCGTGACGCTGCGGACGATGACGAGGAAGAGCGTCACCGCGCAGTACCCCGACGTGCAGCCGGTGCTGCCGCCGCGTTCGCGCGGCGTCATCGCGCTGCTGGAGGAGAACTGCACGGTCTGCATGCTCTGCGCGCGCGAGTGCCCGGACTGGTGCATCTACATCGACTCCCACAAGGAGACGCTGCCGGCCGCCGAGCCGAACGCCCGGGCCCGCACCCGCAACGTGCTGGACCGGTTCGCCATCGACTTCTCGCTCTGCATGTACTGCGGGATCTGCATCGAGGTCTGCCCGTTCGACGCGCTGTTCTGGTCGCCGGAGTTCGAGTACGCGGAGACCGACATCCACGAGCTGACCCACGAGCGGGAGAAGCTCCGCGAGTGGATGTGGACCGTCCCCGCGCCGCCGGCGCTGGACCCGGCGGCCGAGGAGCCCAAGGAGATCGCCACCGCGCGCAAGGCGGCGGACAAGCTGGCGGCCGCTGCCGCTGCCGCTGCCGCGGCAGCGGCTACCGAGGAGAAGGGTGACGACGCGTGATCGGTGCCACCACGCTTCTCGCGGCGACCGGCTCCCTGGAGCCGGCCGCCCGTTCGTTCCTGTCCCCGACCGGCCAGGAGATCGTCTTCCTGCTGGTCGGCATCGCCGTGCTCGGCTCGGCCGTGGTCTCGGTGACCACCAGGCAGCTGGTGCACGCCGCGCTCTGGCTGGTGGTCGCGCTCGGCGGGCTGGCGGTGGAGTTCCTGCTGCTCACGGCCGAGTTCATCGCCTGGGTGCAGGTGCTGATCTACCTCGGCTCGGTGGTCGTCCTGGTGCTGTTCGGGCTGATGCTCACCAAGGCGCCGATCGGGCGCTCACCGGACGCCGACTCCAAGAACCGCTGGGTGGCGCTGGTCGTGGCACTGGCCTCGGCCGGGACACTGGTCACGCTGGTGGTCGACGCCTTCCGGACCTCCTGGATCGACCTCGGCCAGGGCGGCGGCTCGGCCGCCGTCACCGGGGCCAGCCTGTTCCGGCACTGGGTGCTGCCCTTCGAGGCGCTGTCCGTGCTGCTGCTGGCGGCGCTGGTCGGCGCGATCGTGCTGTCCCGCGGCGCCAAGCGGCGGGTGCCGGCGCCCCGGGCGGGCAAGCTGCGCGCCGGGCGGCCGGTCGGGTCCAACGGGACGGTCGCCGCGACGGCGCCGAAGCCGGTTCCGGCGGCCACCGAGCCGGTGACCGCCGAGCAGCCGACCGCCGAGCAGCCGACCGCCGAGCCGTCGACCTCTGAGCAGGAGGGCTGATGCACCTCGCCTACCCCGCCGTCCTCGCCGCGCTGCTGTTCAGCGTCGGCGTGTACGGCGTGCTCGCCCGGCGCAACGCCGTCCTGGTGCTGATGTCCGTCGAGCTGATGCTCAACGCCGTCAACCTCAACCTGGTCGCCTTCGACGCCTGGCTGCGGGACTCGCTGCACGCCGGGCAGGCGCTCACCCTGTTCACCATCACCGTCGCCGCCGCCGAGATCGGGCTGGGGCTCGCCATCGTCCTGCTGCTGTTCCGGGCCCGGGGCACCGCGGACATCGACCGGGCCACCGCGCTCGGCGACCCGGCCGAGGCGCTCGCCGTCGAGGAGACGCCGGTCGACGCCGAGGCGCCGGTCGGAGCCGAGGCACTGAAGGGCCAGGCCGCCGCATGAACCTCGCCCTGCCCGTACTCGTCCCGGCGCTGCCCGCGCTCGGCGCCGCCGCGACCCTGGCCGTCGGCAAGAAGGCGCCCGGACTGGCCCGGCCGCTGGCGATCGTCCCGGTCGCCGTCTCCGCGGTGCTCGCCCTGGTGGTCGCCCTCCAGCTCGGCACCGGCCAGACACTGGACGCTGCCACCCGGCTCACCCCGACCGGCGGCCCGGACATCGCGCTCGCGCTCCACCTGGACGGCTTCAGCTCGCTGATCTCGGTGCTGGTCGGCCTGGTCGCCACCTGCGTCCAGGTCTACTCGACCGCGTACCTCAAGAAGGACCCGCGCTACCCCTCGTACGCGGCGCTGGTCTCGCTGTTCACCGCGGCGATGTTCTTGGTGGTCTACTCGGGCGACCTGATCGTGCTGCTGGTCGGCTGGGAGGTCATGGGCCTGTGCTCGTACTTCCTGATCGGCCACCACTGGGAGACCGCGGACGCCCGCTCGGCCTCGCTGAAGGCCTTCCTGGTCACCAAGCTCGGTGACGTGCCGTTCCTGTTCGGGATCTTCCTGCTCGGCGCGGACGCCGGCAGCTTCCGCGTCCCGGACGTGCTGGCGGCCGCGACGGAGGGCCGGCTCGGGCACCCCACGCTGACCGCTCTGCTGCTGCTCGCCGGCGTGGCCGGCAAGAGCGCGCAGTTCCCGCTGCACACCTGGCTCCCGGACGCGATGGCCGGCCCGACCCCGGTCTCCGCGCTGATCCACGCCGCCACCATGGTCGCGGCCGGCATCTACCTGGTCGCCCGGCTGCTGCCGGTGTTCCTGCTGTCGGGCGCGGCGCTGGTCGTGCTCGCGGTGATGGCCGCCGTGACGATGATCGGCTCGGCGCTCTGCGCGCTCGCCCAGGACGACCTCAAGCGGGTGCTCGCCTACTCCACCGTCGGCCAGCTCGGCTACATGGCCGGCGCGCTGGCCAGCGGGGACCGCGAGGCCTCGGTCTTCCACCTGGTCAGCCACGGCGCGTTCAAGGCGCTGCTCTTCCTGGCCGCCGGTGTGGTGATCCACGCCGCGCACACCAACTCGATCTCCGCGATGTCCCGCATCCCGGGGCTGCGCAAGCGGGTGCCGGACGCCTACTGGACGATGGGCATCGCGCTGGTCGCCCTGGTCGGGCTGCCACCGTTCTCCGGCTTCTTCAGCAAGGAGGCGGTGCTGACCGCCGCCGAGCACGCCGCCAAGGGCGAAGCGCTGACCAACGGACTCGGCCCGGCCTCGGCGGTGCCGCAGGCCGCCGGGTGGATCGTGCTGATCTCCGCCGGGCTCACCGCGCTGCTCACCGCCGCGTACGCGGCCAGGCTCTTCCTGGTCGCGTTCCACAGCCCGGCCGGGGCCGTCGCGGCCGCCCCGCGGGTGCTGTCCGCCGCCGACCGGGGCACCGTCGCGGCCGAGCACGAGGCCGACGCGCCGTACTCGCCCGAGCTCGACGAGGCCGACCCGGCCGCCGCCGAGCCGCCTGCGATGCGCTGGCCGCTGTGGGTGCTGGCCGTGCCGACCATGGGCTTCGGCATCGCCGGCCTGCGCTCGGACTGGCTGCCCGCGCTGCTGGACGGCGGCTCGCTGCGGCCCTCCGCCGTCACCGCCGTCACCGGGACCGGGCTCGCCGTCGTCGGCGCGCTCGCCGCGTACGGCGCCTGGCGTTCGGCGACCGCCCGACTGGGCACCGGCCGCCCGGCCCCGGCCGTCACCGGCCGGGTACCCGAGCAGGGCGCCGCCCCGGCCGCCGAGGTGATCGTCGCCGACCCCGGGCGCACCCTGCTCGGCCCGCTGTTCGGCCCGGCCCGGCACGGCTTCGGCGTCGACCGGCTGTACCACGCGCTGTTCGTCCGCCCGGTGGGCGCCGCCGCCAAGCTGGTCCGCTTCCTCGACCGCGAGGTCGTCGAGACCTACGTGCGCGGCAGCGCGGTGGGCGCCAACCTGCTCGGCCGGGCCGTCCGGCTCGCGCAGACCGGCAACGCCCAGACGTACCTCAGCGCCCTGCTGGCCGCCGTCGTTCTGCTGACCGTCCTGGTGGCGGTGTAGCCGGTGCTGCTGTCCTCCACCTCCGTCCCCTCGACCGCTGCTGGGAGCCCCCGATGAACGCAGTCCTCATCGCCCTCCTGGTGCTGCCGCTGCTCGGTGCCGCACTCACCCTGGCGCCGGTGTTCGGGCCGGACCGGGCCGTGGCCGACCGGCGGGCACTGCGGCTGAACACCGTCGTCACCGGCGCGGTGTTCCTGCTCACCGTCGTCCTCGCGGCCGGCTTCGACCACGACGAACCCGCCCGGATGCAGGCCACCACCGACGTGTCCTGGATCCCGGCCCTGCACGTGCGCCTCCACCTCGGGGTGGACGGCGTCTCGCTGCCGCTGGTCGTGCTGACCGCGCTGCTCACCTTCCTCTGCGCGCTGTACTCGGAGAAGAGGCTGCCGAACGGGGAGGGCGTCCCGTCGGCGCAGGCCTTCGTCGGGCTGTTCCTGCTGCTCGAAGTCGGCATGCTCGCCACCTTCGCGGTGCTGGACCTTCTGCTCTTCTTCGTGGCCTTCGAGATCGTGCTGATCCCGATGTACTTCCTGATCGCCCGCTGGGGGAGCGGGGCGAAGGTGCCGGCCGCCAACCGCTTCATCCTCTACACGCTGCTCGGCTCGGCCGTGATGCTGCTCGGCTTCCTGCTCATCGGCAGCAAGGCGGGCACCTTCGACATGCAGGCCCTGGCCGCCGCGCACGGCAGCGGCCTGAGCCACACCACCCAGGTGATCGCCGCGCTGGCCATCCTGGTCGGGCTCGCGGTCAAGGCCCCGGCCTGGCCGCTGCACAGCTGGCTGCCCGACGCGCACACCGCCGCTCCGACGGTGGGCTCGGTGCTGCTCGCCGGCGTGCTGCTGAAGATGGGCACCTACGGCCTGGTCCGCGTCCTCCTCCCGGTCGTGCCGGACGGCGCCGCCACGCTGGCCCCCTACCTGGGCGCCTTCGCGGCCGTCGGCATCGTCTACGGCTCACTGGCCTGCCTGGCGCTTGCCCTCCCGTCGCCCACCACCACCCTTCTTTCGAAGCGCTCCGCGCCCTCTGATTCCGGCGCCAAGGGCGACCTCAAGCGCCTGATCGCGTACTCCTCCGTCGGCCACATGGGCTTCGTGCTGCTCGGTATCGCCTCCCTCACCCCGGTGGGCGTCAACGGCGCGCTGTTCGCCAACATCGCCCACGGTCTGATCACCGGTCTGCTGTTCTTCGTCGTCGGCGCGCTCAAGGACCGCTACGGCACCGCCGACCTCGACACCCTCGCCGGCGCCACCGGCGCCGCCCTGTACGGCCGGGCCCCGCGGCTCGGCGTGCTGCTCGCCTTCGCCGCCGTCGCCAGCCTCGGCCTGCCCGGCCTGGCCGGCTTCTGGGGCGAGCTGCTCGCCATGTTCGGCGCGTTCGACCCGGCCGACGGCCTGTCGCGCCCCGCGTTCGTCACCTACATGGTCCTGGCCGGCCTCGGCACCCTCCTCACCGCCGCGTACCTCCTGATCGTGGTCAAGCGCGTCTGCATGGGGGACCCCGAGCAGCCCGCACCGGTGGCCGAGCTCGCCGACCTGCGCCCGTACGAGGCCGTCAGCTGGACGCCGCTGGCCGCGCTCACCCTGCTCGCCGGCCTCTGGCCCGCGCTGCTGCTCGGCCTCTCCGATCCCGCCGTCAAGCACCTCCTCGGGGGTGGCTGACCGTGCTCGCAGCCCAGACCGCCGCACTCGGACCTCACTCCACGGGGCAGCACACTGTGACCTCCCTCGCCGTAGCCAACCCGGGCAGCCTGATCCAGTCCGTGGACTGGGTGGCGATCGCGCCCCCGCTGATCGCCGCCGTGGCCGCCCTCGCCGTGCTGCTCACGGACCTGTTCCTGCCGGAGCGGCACAAGCGGTGGCTCGGCCGCCTCACCGCGGCCGGACTCGCCCTCGCCCTCATCGCGCTCCTTCCCCTCACCGGTGGATCACCCCGAGCGACCTTCTGTGTGCAGAACGTAGCAGGGGGGTCTGACAACGGCGGTTGCTCGTACGTCGCCGACCACTTCGCCCTGGTGTTCCAGCTGCTCGCCCTCGGCGGCGCGCTGATCGCGGCGCTGCTGTCGGCACACACGGTGGAGACCGAGAAGCTGCCGCGCGGCGAGTACTGGTTCCTGCTGCTCTCCAGCGCCACCGGCGCCGCCCTGCTGCCCGCCTCCCGGGACCTCGCCACCATGGTGATCGCCCTGGAGGTCGCCTCGCTGCCCGCCTTCGCCCTGGTGGCGCTGCGCCGGGACGGCCGGGGCGCGGAGGCCGCCCTCAAGTTCTTCGTCTCCTCGGTGACCGCGACCGCCGTGATGCTGCTCGGCGTCGGCTTCGTCTACGCGGCGAGCGGCAGCCTGCACCTCGGTGCCGTCGCCCAGGGCCTGGAGCACGCCCCCGGGCAGCTCAAGCCGCTGGCCGAGGCGGGCGCGGTGCTGACCCTGGTCGGCTTCGCCTTCAAGGTCGCCGCCGTCCCGTTCCACTTCTGGGTGCCCGACACCTACACCGGCGCCCCGCTGCCGGTGGCCGGCTACCTCTCGGTGGTCGGCAAGGCGGCCGGCCTGTCCGGGCTCGCCCTCGCCACCACCGTCGCGTTCCGCCCGTACGCCCACACCTGGGGCCTGGTGCTCGCCGTGCTGGCCGCCGTCACCATGACCGTCGGCAACGTCGGCGCACTGCGGCAGCGCTTCGACACCCGGTACAGCGCGGTGCGGCTGCTCGCCTGGTCCTCGGTCGGCCAGGCCGGGTACCTGCTGGTGCCGCTCGCCGCTGCCGGCTACGCGCCCACCGGCGTCGATCCGCTCGGCGCCACCGCCGCGTACGCGCTGATCTACGGCGTGGTGAACCTCGGCGCCTTCGGGGTGGTCGCCGCCGTCGGCCGCCGCGCCGGGACCAGCGTGGACGACTTCCGCGGCCTGTTCTCCCGCAACCGCTGGACGGCGCTGGCGCTCGCCTTCTTCCTGCTCTGCCTGGCCGGGCTGCCGCCGGGCGTGGTCGGCCTGTTCGGCAAGGTCGTGGTGTTCCGCGCGGCGGTCGACGCCGGGCTGGGCTGGCTGGCCGTGGTGATGGCCGTCAACGTGGTCGTCGCCCTGTACTACTACCTGCTGTGGACGGCCCGGCTGTTCGCCCCGGCGGGTGACGCGCCCCTCGGGGAGGCCGCCGCCGGGCACCGCCTGCCGGTGAGCCTCACCGCGACCGTGGGGCTGACCGCCTCGGCGGCCGTGGTCCTCTCGGTGGCGCCGCAGCTGGTCCTCCAGGTGGCGGGCGGCTCGCTGTTCTGAGCCCCGGCCGGGACCGGGCCGCGGTGCCGCGGGGCGGTCCCGGGGCGCCGTCGGGGGTGCGGTCCGGCGGTGTCGGGGGCGCGGCCCGGCGGTGTCGCGTCGGTCACAAGGGAACAAGGTCCCCGGCCCCACCCGTTGACCGGGCAAGAGGGACGAGGCAGAAAGGGCTTCCCCACCGCACCATTGGAGGGCCTGACGTGCACAGCAGGCACAACGGACTGAGGACCGCCGTCCTGCTCGGAGGCCTCTCGGCGCTGATCCTGGTGATCGGCAGCCTCTTCGGCCGGACCGGCTTCGTGATCGCCCTCCTGGTCGCCCTCGGGACCAACGCCTACGCCTACTGGAACAGCGACAAGCTCGCGCTGCGGGCCATGCGCGCCCGGCCGGTCAGCGAGTTCGAGGCACCCGGGCTGTACCGGATCGTCCGTGAACTCTCCACCTCGGCCCGCCAGCCGATGCCCCGCCTCTACATCTCCCCGACCCCGGCCCCGAACGCCTTCGCCACCGGCCGCAACCCGCGCAACGCGGCGGTCTGCTGCACCGAGGGCATCCTGCGGATCCTGGACGAACGCGAACTGCGGGGCGTGCTCGGGCACGAGCTCAGCCACGTCTACAACCGGGACATCCTGATCTCCTCGGTGGCCGGGGCGCTCGCCTCGGTGGTGATG
The DNA here is from genome assembly GCF_043201465.1 of Kitasatospora sp. NPDC048298. Taxonomy (NCBI): domain Bacteria; kingdom Bacillati; phylum Actinomycetota; class Actinomycetes; order Kitasatosporales; family Streptomycetaceae; genus Kitasatospora; species Kitasatospora sp. NPDC048298. Next base: position 28,532 of record NZ_JBICYZ010000053.1, on the reverse strand, counting down.
TTCCTGGTGAACTTCGCCTGGCTGATCCCGTTCGGGCGCAGCGAGGACGACGACGGCCCGGGGCTGTTCGGGATGCTCGCCATCATGATCCTCGGCCCGCTCGCGGCCGGGCTGATCCAGCTGGCGGTCAGCCGCTCCCGCGAGTACCAGGCCGACGCCGACGGCGCCCGGATCACCGGCGACCCGCTCGCCCTCGCGAGCGCCCTGCGGAAGCTCGACGCCGGCACCCGGCAGCTGCCGCTCCCGCCCGAGCCGCAGCTCCAGACCGCGAGCCACATGATGATCGCCAGCCCCTTCCGCCCCGGCGAGGCCGGCGCGAAGCTCTTCTCCACCCACCCGCCGATGGCCGAGCGCATCGCCCGCCTGGAGCGGATGGCGGGCCACGGTCGGTAGGGCCCGGGCGCCTCGGGCGCCGTACGCCCCCGAACCCTCGCCTCCGACCGGGTCGGCGCGGTCCCGTGCTCGTTAGGATGAACCCGCGCCCGTCGGTCCGGGCGCGGCATCCGGAGGGAGTGGGCCGTCATGGCAGACCAGAGGCACGCCCCGACGACCGGGGACGCGCCGGCCCGGCGACGCGGCCAGGGCGAGCTGGAGGCGCAGGTGCTCGCGGTGCTCCAGCAGGCGCCCGGCCCGGCGGCCGCGGGGTGGGTCCAGGAACGCCTGGACGGCGACCTGGCGTACACCACGGTGATGACCATCCTGTCCCGGTTGCACGCCAAGAACGCCGTGACCCGGACCCGCTCCGGCCGCTCCTACCTGTGGCAGGCCTCCTCGGACGCCGCCGGGCTGGCCGCGCTGCGGATGCGCCGGATGCTCGACGGGGAGGCGGACCGGGACGCCGTCCTGGCCAGTTTCGTCAGCGCGCTGCTGCCGCACGACGAGGAACTGCTCCGGGCGCTGCTGGACGCCGCGTCCGCCGATCCGGCAGCGCCCGACCGTGAGAGCTGACCCGTGGGCCTCTTCGTCTTCCTCCCGCTCGTCCTGCCGCTCACCGCGGTCCCGATCGCGCGTCTGACCGAGCAGCACCTGCATCCGCGCGGCGCGGCCCGGTTGATGACCGTGATCAGCGCCGTGATGGCGGTGTGCAGCGTGCTCTGCCTCGGCCTGATCGGCGTGGTGGGCACCGCGCAGATCCCCGGCAACCCGCTGCCGGACAGCTGGTCCGACCCGGAGGTGCGGGCCGCGCTGCCGTACCACGAGACGGTCGGCACGGCCGCGATGTGGCTGCTGGCCCTGGTGGGCTTCGCCTGCGCCCGGACGGTCGTCCGCCACCTGCGGGTGCGGACCCGGGCCCGGCGGGCGCTGAGCGGGCTGCCCGCCGGGCCGGGCGGGTCCGGTGACCTCGCGGTGCTGCCGGACCGCAGCCCGTACGCCTACGCGCTGCCCGGCTCGCCGGGCCGGGTGGTGGTCTCCACCGGGATGCTGGACGGCCTGGCCGCCGACGAACGCGAGGCGCTGCTCGCGCACGAGCGGGCGCACCTGCGCCACCGGCACCACCGGTACCTGCTGGCCACCCAGCTCGCCGCCTGCGTCAACCCGTTCCTGCGGCCCCTGCAGGACGCGGTGGCGTACAGCGCGGAGCGGTGGGCGGACGAGGACTCGGCGCAGGCCGTGGGGGACCGCCGGATCACCGCGCGGGCGGTGGCCCGGGCGGCCCTGGTCTCGCACGCCGCCCCGGCGCCCGGCTTCGCGGCCTTCGCCACCCCGGCCGGCACGGCCGGTCCGGTGCCGCGGCGGGTCGCCGCCCTGCTCGGCCCGGTGCCGACCTCCCGCAACTGGCCGCCGGCCAAGACCCCGGCGGGCCTGGCGGCGATGGTCGCGGCGATCGGTACGGCGGCGTCGGCGCTGTGCGCGCTCAACGCCGCCATCGCCCTGCTGGTGGTGCTCAAGGCCGTCACCCCGCTGTAGTCCGCCGGGGCCGGAGCGTCGCGGCCAACTCGTCGAGGGCGGCCTCGGCGGCCGCCAGCGACTCGGCGGCGAGCGGCCGGAGGGCGTTCAGCGCCGGGATGTCCGCGGCCCTGGTGAGCTCGGCGGTGACCACGTGGAGGTTCTCCGGTGCGATCCCGATCCGGTCGAAGTACGCCCGCAGGTACGGGACCTGGAAGTCGCAGTGGGCGCGCGGCGTGCCCGGCCCGTAGCCGCCGCCGCGGACCGCGACGACCACCACGCGGGTCTCGCGCAGCAGCGGCTCGCCGGTTTCCGGGTCGTGGTGGACGCCGGGGAAGGTGACCCGGTCGATCCACGCCTTCAGGCCGGTCGAGACGGTGTAGTTGTACATCGGGCTGCCGACCAGCAGGGTGTCGGCGGCCCGCAGTTCCTCGATCAGCGGGCGGCTTCGCCCCCACTCGCGTACCTCGTCCGGACCCTCGGCGAGGCGGCCGATGTCGTCCAGCGGGAGGATGCCCTTGCGCTCGACGCGGCGGCCGAGGGCGTCGAAGGCGGCGCCCACCGGGGGCACCGGATCGGCGGCCAGGTCGTGGTGCCGGTGCCGGACGGCGGCGCCGTGCCGGGCGCGCCAGGCGTCGGCGAAGCGGGCGGTCAGGGCGCGGCTCACCGAGCCGGACGGGCTGATGCTGGAGTCCAGGTGGAGCAGCGTGGCGGCGGTCATGGGGGTCTCCTGGTCACCTCGGTGGGGGACGGATCGTCATAGCGGTGACGAGCCGCGTCGAGGAAAGGTGACCGATGGACCGGAACGCGAGGTCGGAGGCCGCGACGGCAGGGCGGGCGGCGGCGGAGCGCGGCGAGGACGGGAGCGTCGTGGACGGGAGCGTCGTGGCCGGACGCTTCGAGGATGGGAACTCCGAGGCCGGACGCTTCGCCGAGCGCTTCGAGGCCGAGCGCGGGCGGCTGCGGGCGATCGCCCAGCGGATGCTCGGCTCGACCGGCGAGGCCGAGGACGCCGTGCAGGAGGCCTGGCTGCGGCTGGTCCGCGCCGATCCGGCGGAGATCGGCAACCTGCCCGGCTGGCTGACGACGGTGGTCTCCCGGATCTGCCTGGACCTGCTGCGGGCCCGCGCCGCGCGCCGGGAGGAACCGACCGGCGAGGCGCTGCCGGACATGGTCGGTGACGGCCCGGAGCCGGAGCGGGAGGCACTGCTGGTCGAGTCGGTGGGCCGGGCGCTGCTCGTGGTGCTGGACCGGCTGGGCCCGGCCGAGCGGGTCGCCTTCGTGCTGCACGACGGCTTCGCGGTGCCCTTCGAGCAGATCGCGCCGATCGTCGGGCGGACCCCGGTCGCCGCCAAGAAGCTGGCCAGCCGGGCCCGGCAGCGGGTCCGCGGGACGGCCGCGCTGCCCCCGGAGCCGCTGGCCGGGCACCGGCGGGTGGTGGAGGCCTTCCTGGCCGCCGCCCGGGGCGGGGACCTGGCGGACCTGCTGGCCGTCCTGGCCCCGGATGTGGTGCGCCGGGCCGATCCGGCGGCGCTGGGACCCGGCCGCGCCCTGGTGGCGCGGGGCGCCGGGACCGTCGCCCGGGAGACCACGGTCTTCGGCCGCCGGGCCCGCTACGGCGCGGTGGCACTGGTGGACGGGGTGCCCGGCATCCTGATCGCCCCGGGCGGGCGGCTGCGGCTGGTGCTGCGGCTGGCGGTCGCCGACGGACGGGTGGCCGGCTACGAGGTGGTGGCCGACCCGGCCCGGCTCGCCGCGCTCGAACTGGCCGTCCTGCCCGGGTGAGCGCCGCCGGGGTGAGCACGGCGGGCCGGCCGGAGCCGGGTCAGTCGGCGATCCGGACCAGCATCTTGCCGGTGTTGGCGCCGCGCAGCATGCCGAGGAAGGCGTCCACCACCCGCTCGAAGCCGTCCACGACCGTCTCGTCCGGGACGACGGCTCCCGAGCGCAGGTGCGGGACCAGGAAGTCGTGGAGCTCCGGCCGGGCGTCGAGGTGGTCACGGACCAGGAAGCCCTCCAGTCGCAGGCTCTTCCCGACCACGTCGAAGAGGTTGCGCGGCGCGGCCGGCGGGTCCCCGAGCCGGTCGTACTGGGCGACCGCGCCGCACCAGGCGATCCGGCCGCGCTCGCGCAGGGCGCCGATGGCGGCCTCCAGGTGGTCGCCGCCGACGTTGTCCAGGTAGACGTGCAGCCCCTCGGGGGCGGCCTCGCGCAGGCGGTCCGCGATCGGGCCGTCGTGGTAGTCGAAGGCGGCGTCGAAGCCGAGCCGCTCGACGAGCCGGGCGGCCTTGGCGGCGGAGCCGGTGCTGCCGACGATCCGGCCGGCGCCGAGCAGACGGGCGAGCTGTCCGGCGGCGGTACCGACGCCGCCGGCGGCCGCCGAGACGAAGAGCGTCTCGCCGGCCCTGAGCCGGGCGATCCTGGTCAGCGCCACCCAGGCGGACAGGCCGGTGCCGCCGAGCACCGACAGGTGGGCGCTGAGCGGGACACCGGCGAGCTCCGGCAGCGGGCTCGCCCGCTCCACGGTGACCACCGAGTGGGTGCGCCACGCCTGGCGGTGCTGGACCAGCGTCCCGACCGGCAGGGTGTCGGCCCGGGACTCCACCACCCGGCCGAGGGTGCGTCCCTCCAGCGGGGCGTGCAGCTCCCAGCCGCCCTCCTCCATCTCCTCGCGCATGTACGGGTCGACGGACTGGTAGAGGTTCTCGACCAGGGCCTCGCCCGCTGCGAGGGCCGGGACGGTCTCGTCGACGAAGGCGAAGTTCGCGGCGGTGGGCGCGCCGTCGGGGCGGGACACCAGGTGGACGGCGTGGACGGTGGGACGGGACATCGGGTGCTGCTCCAGGGGGCGGGTGATGGCGGGACGTGATCACCGTAGAAAGCGCGGGAGCGGCCGGGCAGAGGCCGCTGCCGATGGAACGGCGGCATCCATGAGCGGGATCGATGGATCGCCGGACGGTCGGGATAGGTTCGGGCGCATGACCGATCTCGCCCCGCACGAGCTGCGGACCCTGGTCGCCGTCGAGGAGGAGCGGAGCTTCACGGCGGCCGCCGCACGCCTGGGCACCACCCAGTCCGCCGTCTCGCACACCGTGCGCGCCTGCGAGCGGAAGCTCGGCACGGTGCTCTTCGACCGCGGGCGCCACGGCGCGCGTCCCACCGAGGGCGGCGCGCGGGCGGTGGCGTACGCCCGCCGGATCCTGCGGCTGCTGGACGCGATGGGCCCCGAGGTGCGCGGCGCGGGAGCGGCCGGGCCGCTGACCGGCACGCTGCGGATCGCCGCCTTCCGCAGTGCCGCCGCCCATCTGCTGCCGTCCGTCCTGGCCCGGCTGGCCGAGCGGCACCCCGGGCTCGGCACCCGTGTCCGGATCGTCCGGGAGATCGGCCGCGGCACCGCCGGGGAGGTCGCCGACGGGCGCGCCGACCTGGGGCTGGCCACGCTCGACCCGGGCGGCCCGCCGGCCGTCCCCGGTCTGGTCGCGGTGCCGCTGTACGAGGAGTCGTACGCGCTCGCGCACCCGCTGGGCCACCCGGCGCCGCGCGAGCTCCCGCTGGTCGACTGGGACGAGAACTGCGGTTCGTACACCCGGGACTGGTGGCGGTGGCAGGACTGGATCCCGCCCGCGACGGTGGACGTGGAGGACGACACGGTGGCCCTCTCGCTGGTCGCCCAGGGACTCGGCATGGCGATCATGCCCCGGACCGCCCTGCTGGGCGCTCCGGCCGCCCTCGCCGTCACCGACCTCGGGCCGCGGCCGCCGAGCCGCTCCGTCGGGTACGTCACCACGCCCGAGCTCGCCGGGACGGCCGCCGTCCGGGCACTGATTCGCGAGCTGCGCGAACTGCCCTTGCCGGAAGGGCTGTCGGCGGCCCTTCCCCCGACCGGTCGGGCCTCGACGGCTCAGCCGTCAGCGGCTCGGGCCGCCGCGGCCCGGCTGTCCGGGGCTCAGCCGTCGACGGCCTCGCGGAGCCTGCGGAACTCCTCGGCCAGCCCGTCCAGGGTGTAGTGGGCGTTGAGGCCGCTGGGGTTCGGCAGCACCCACACCTCGGTGTCCCCGATGCCCTCCGGCTGCCGCCCGAGCACGGCCCGGCGCTGCCCGAAGGCCGTCCGGTAGGCGCCGATGCCGAGCACGGCGAGGACGCGCGGGCGCAGCCGCAGCACCCGTTCGCACAGTGCGGCGCCGCCCTCGCGCAGCTCCTCGGCGGTCAGTTCGTCCGCCTTGGCGGTGGTGCGCGGGGCGACGTTGGTGATGCCCAGGCCGAGTGCGAGCAACTCCTGCTGTTCGTCCGGGCGGTACTGGCGCGCGGTGAAGCCGGAGCGGTGCAGGGCGGGCCAGAAGCGGTTGCCCGGGCGGGCGAAGTGGTGCCCGGTGGCGCCGGACCACAGGCCCGGGTTGATGCCGCAGAACAGCACCCGCAGCCCGGGCCCGGAGACGTCCGGGATGGTGTTGTCCTTGGCGGCCTGCAGCTGCTCGGCGGTGGGCTTCGTCGGTGCGCTCGGGGTCACCCGGCCAAGTCTGCCCTGTCCTTGGCCGTGCTCTCCGCCGTGGCCCGAGCCGGAGCCGCAGCCGGAGTCGACGTTGGATCCGAAACCGCAGCCGGGGCCGAAGCCGCAGTGGCCGCCCGGCGGTTGTGCAGCCGGCGCAGGCCGAACACCACCGCGGCCGCGTAGGCCCAGCCGACGAGGACGTCGATGATGAAGTGCTCCGCGCCGTAGACCAGGGTGAAGGTCATCGCGAGCGGGTAGGCGACCAGCACCGCCCGCAGCCAGCGCTTGGCGGTGGGCCAGAAGAAGAACAGCAGCATCGCCGGGTAGGCGGAGTGCAGCGAGGGCATCGCCGCGACGTCGTTGGCGAACTGACTGCCGTTCTCCAGCAGCGAGTCGGCCTGCGGCAGCCCGCTCACCGAGATCACCTCCCAGACCACCCGGGACAGGTGCGGCAGGTTGCCCTCCTGGGAGACCAGCCACGGCGGGTCGGCCGGGTAGAGGAGGTAGGTGGCGAAGCCCGCGAAGGTGAGCGTCAGGTAGGCGGCGAGCAACTGCCGGAAGCGGTGGTGGGCGCGCCGCCAGAGCACCGCGAGCAGCAGGAAGACGACGAAGAAGTGCGAGAGGTAGACGGCCACCGCGGCGTAGTCGTACCAGTGCGGCGAGCCGGGGGTGTAGAGGGCGTGCTGGAGCCGGACGGTCCAGGTCTCGCCGAAGCCGAGCACCTCGTCGAAGCGCAGCTGCGGCAGCCAGTGCGGGGCCCACGGGGTGTGCGCGCCGTAGCCGCGCAGCAGCGAGTACGTCCACACCACGGCCATGACCGGGACCCAGTCGCGCAGGACCAGGAGGAAGCCGCGGGGGCCGTGCCCGCTGTGCACGGCGGCGGTCAGCAGGGCGGCGATCAGCCAGAGGAACAGCACGTCGTTGGCCGCGGGGATGCCCTCGGTGCGCAGGAACCAGAGGAAGCACGTCAGGTAGAGCGGCCAGGCGAGCCACCGGAGTCTCGACCAGCCCGTCACGCGTGGGCGGGGCGGAGGCACCGGGCGCGGCTGCCCGGCCCGCACGTCGTGCGGGGCCGGGGGGAGGGTCTTGGTCATGCGCACCGAAACTAGCAACCCAAACTTGGAGGTCTCTGGGTGAAATATGACCGGTTCGTAAGAACGTCCGATCCGGTCGACACCCGGTTCGACGGGTGGTCCGACAGTCGGTTCGACAGATGGTTCGACGGTCGGTCGGGTGCCCGGTCCGAAATCGGGTCAGGCACGGTGGGGAACGGTCAGAGGTGGTCAGGGGCGCTCAGGCCACGATGCCCAACTCGTGCGGGGTGTTGTTGAAGCGGCGCCCGCCCGACGGGGTGACGGTGACGATGTCCTCGATCCGCACCCCGAACCGGCCGGGCAGGTAGATCCCGGGCTCGATCGAGAAACACATGCCGGGCACCAGTGGCCGCTCCTCGCCCTCGACCAGGTACGGAGGCTCGTGCGTGGTGGTGCCGATGCCGTGGCCGGTGCGGTGGATGAAGTACTCGCCGTACCCGCCCTCGGTGATCACCCGGCGGGCGATCCGGTCGATCTCCTGGCACGGCACCCCGGGGCGGACCGCCTCGAAGGCGGTCTGCTGGGCCGACCGGACCAGCTCGTGCACCTTCCGCACCTCGTCCGGGACGTCCGGGCCGACGTGCACCGTCCGGGTGGTGTCGGAGCCGTAGCCGTCCTTGAGGCCGCCGAAGTCCAGCACCACGGTGTCACCCGTACGGATGACCCGGTCACCGGCCTCGTGGTGCGGGTTGGCGCCGTTCGGGCCGGAGCCGACCACGGTGAAGTCGACCTGGCTGTGCCCGTACTGGATGAGCAGCGCGGCGAGGTCGGCGGCCACGTCGTTCTCCCGGCGGCCGGCGAAGGGGACCTCCAGGATGCCCCGGTAGGCGGCGTCCGCGGCGCCGCCGGCCGCGGCCAGACGGTCCACCTCCTCGGCGTCCTTGACGGCGCGCAGCATCGGCAGGCTGTCGGTGAGCGAGCTGAAGGAGACACCGGGCAGCGCGGCCTGGAAGCCGAGCAGGTGCAGCGCCCAGGTGTTGTCGGAGACGCCGTACCGCCCGGCCGGGTCGAGCAGCGGGCCCGCGGTGGCGAACGGGTCCTCGCCGTCGGACCAGTCGAGCAGCCGGACGGCCGGGGCGCCGACCGCCTTCTCGGCGTCCGGACGCTCCAGCTTGGGGACCACCAGGGCGGGTTCGCGTCCGGCGGTGAGGACGAGGGCGGTCAGCCGCTCGGTGACCGCGGTGGGCGTGTAGCCGCACAGGTAGGCCAGGTCCGGGCCGGGGGCGACGACCAGGCCGGCCAGCCCGGCGGCGGTCGCCTCGGCGGCGGCCCGGGCCATCCGGGCGGTGTGGTCCTCGACGGTGAAGGGACGGGGCACGGCGGTTCCTCCTCGGGGGCCGGACGGGCTCGGCTGAGTCGCCATCGGGTCGACTCCATCACTTCCGCGCCGAGTTGGCGAAGCCCTCGGGCAGGGACCGGCGCGATCCGGACGGCGGCCCGGCCGCCCCTCGGCGGGCCGGAGCGGCCCCGGCGGCCGCGCCGGGGCCCGGCGGAGGGCGGGGCCGACCCGGCCGGGGGCGGGCGGGGGCAGGAGCACGAGGGCCGGGACGAGGCGGAGAAGGGTGCGGGCCAGAGTGCGGAGCGCCACGGTCGTGGTCGTCCGGTCCGGCGGGGGTGTGTCCGTGGAATGCATGCGGTCCTCCTGCGTACGGCCCCGGCCGGAAGCACCCGGCTGTACGGGAGACGGGGAGGGGCCGGTGGAGGCCGTACCGGGCCAGTCCATCCGGGTGTCGCGGCCACCGCATGCCGCAGGCGCCCGAGCGGGTGACCGGCAGCGTGACCGGAGAGGCGGCTTGAGCCGTCATGCGGCCCCGCAGTCTGCTCTACGGTCTCCGACCGGGCACGGAATCATAAATTCCGGGCCGACTGTCGGTGCGGTGGGACACCATGTCCGCCATGTCCTACGAACTCCAGGCGCTGATTGGAACATTGGAGCTGTTGACGGTGGCGTCGGCGGAGGTTTCGGCGGCCAGGGTGGTGCCGTTGGCACAGGGGCTGGCACTGCTCCCCGTCACCCCCGCCGTCCTCGCCGCGCTCCAGGGGGACGGCACCGCGCGCAAGCGCGCCGGCGGGGCCGGGTTCGGTTGGCACTCGGGCGGCTTCGAGCTCCGGCTGGCCGCCTGGTCGAAGGCCGGCCCGATCGCCTGCGTCGAGGCGGACTACTTCGGCGGCAGCGGCACCCAGCGCGCCGCCGTCTGGGCGGACGGCGCGGTCGCCCTCGGCCCGCTCACCATCGGCGAGTTCGAGGCGTCCCCGGCCGAGGGCACCCCGATCTCCCGCGCCCTCAGACGGCTCGGCGCGCACACCGAGGAGGGTCGGGTGGACGAGTTCGAGTCGGTCGGCCTGGGCCGGCACCGCACCACCGGCGGCTGGGCGGAGCCGACCGCCTGACCCGCCCCCGCCCGCCGGCCTGCCCGCCTGCCCGCCTGCCCGCCTGCCGGCACCGCCCCGGTCACGCGAACGGCCCCGCTCCCGAACCCGGGAGCGGGGCCGCGCCGTCGTCCGTCGGACCGGCCGACCGGAGGGTCAGCGGTAGTTCACGTACTGGATCGCGAAGTCCAGGTCCTTGCCCTTGAGCAGGGCCTGCACGGCCTGGAGGTCGTCGCGGCTCTTCGAGCTGACGCGCAGCTCGTCGCCCTGGACCTGCGCCTTGACGCCCTTCGGGCCCTCGTCACGGATGATCTTCGCGACCTTCTTCGCGTCCTCCGTGGTGATGCCCTCCTTGACGTTGGCGAAGATCTTGTACTCCTTGCCGGAGAGCTGGGGCTCGTTGGCGTCCAGAGCCTTCAGCGACAGGCCGCGCTTGACGAACTTGGTCTGGAGGATGTCGAGGACGGCGCGCACGCGCTCCTCGCCGTTCGCCTTCATCTCGATCTTCTCGCCGGAGCGGCTGATCTCGGCGCCCACGTTCTTGAAGTCGAAGCGCGTTGCGATCTCGCGGGAGGTCTGGTTGATCGCGTTGTCGACCTCCTGCCACTCGACCTTCGAGACGATGTCGAAACTGGAGTCGGCCATGGGTATTGGTCTCCTTGATGCTCTGGTCTTCACTGGCACGGGTCCGCCCCGCCGGGGCGCCCGCAGGCCCAGCCTATCCAGCGCCACACCGGCCCCGCCCGTAGCAGGCGCCCGAGACTCCTTGATCATCGTGTGATCTATCGAGTGGCGGAACACCCCCCGGCATCGGGTATGGTTTACCAAGTCGAACGGGGCGAACACCCCGGGAAACGAAAATCCTGGCTGGTTGCCCGAGCGGCCAAAGGGAGCAGACTGTAAATCTGTCGCGCAAGCTACGCAGGTTCGAACCCTGCACCAGCCACAGGATAGAAAACAGCCCCTGATCTGCGGAAACGCAGACCAGGGGCTGTTTCGTTGTATTCGAACACCGGTCACGCCGGATGGTCGTTTTGCGTGGTTTGTCTCACCTCGTTTCGCCCGAATCCCAGTCCTGACCAGCGGTTCCGGACCAGGGGCGGACCAGAGTCACGGACCCTCGATCGCCGGCGGCCGTTCGGTCCGCCGCTGGAGGCGCTCGGCGATCAGCCGGTTGGCGTGGTCCTCGTCGCCGTGGATGCACTTCGCGTAGACCCGCAGCAGGACGGCGATGCTGTGCCCCGCACGCCGGGCACACTCCGCCGGTGCCACCCCGGATGCCAGCCAGAGCGAGATGCCCGCGTGCCGGGCGTCGTACGGGCGCTTGGCGAGCGGGGTGGCCCGCTCGTCCTCGCTGAACACCTCGGCCCGGGCGGCGGCCCAGACGACGCCGTACCCGCTCTCCTGCACCATGCCGTCCCGGAAGGTCCGGAACAGCCGGCCGTCCGGAGCGGTGCCGTGCTGCTCGATGTGCTCCCGCAGCAGCTTCACCAGCTCGGGCGGGATGGGTACCGGCCGGGTGGCCGTCTCGGCGCGGTGCTTGAGGCCCCGCGGGTCGTGGGACTCCCCGCTGTCCGTCCAGGAGGACCCGACCCGGGGGCTGTTCCCGTTGAGGTTGAGCTTCCCCCAGCCCTCCGCCGGCAGCACGCACCGGTCCTTGCGGAGGTGCACCACCTCACCCGGGCGCATCCCCGCGTAGTACATGCACCCGAAGAACGCCACCAGTCGGGGCCCGCGCCGCCCCTGCCGGCCAACCGCCTCCAGCATCGCGGCGGCCTGCTCGGGGCTCATGACGTACTCCGGGTCGAGCTCCTCCTCGGCCCGGGGCGGCTGCCACTGCACGGACGGCAGCGGGTTGGTGGTCAGCAGGCCGTCCTCGACGGCCCGGTCCACGACGTGGCCCAGAATCCGGCGCTTCCGGAGCGTCGTCGAAGCGGCGGCCCGGGTGCCGTCCAGCTTCACCGAGATGGCGGCCAGCAGGCGCCGGACCATCTTCGGCTCCTCCAAGGCCGAGACGTTCACGGAGTTCCGCGCGATCCACGTGAGCGCCTTGGCGACCTCGGCCGGCGGCTCATCGTCCCAGCGGTTCACGTTGAAGGCCCAGCCGTACAGCGCGCGCCTCACGACCCGCTTGTCCGGCATCCCGGCCTTGCTCGCGACCAGCTCGAACGTGACGCTCGCCAACGCGTCGGCCCACGTCGTCCGGGTCTTCGCGGGGGCACCGTCCCAACGGGCCTCGACGTAGTTCCGACCGTGCTGGTACCAGGTGACGGCGTTCTCCTCCTCCCGGAGCTTGCGCAACTCCGAGAGGGGGAGGCCCGTCTCCGTGTCGAAGGGCTCGTGCGAGGCCGCCGCGACGAGCAGCACGGCCTTCCGGCCGTCCGCCTGGGTCTTCGTGAGGTAAGACTCGGAGAACTCCAGGCCGTTCACGGTCCACCGCACCTGCCACGGCGTTCGCCGGTCGGGCCGGTGGCGGTGCTCCCAGAACTTGACCTTGTAGGAGGTGGCCATCAGGCGGCCACCTCGCGCGCCGCCCACCAGGCGTCCAGGTCGGCGCGGCTCACCCGGAGCTGCCCGTTCGGCAGCTTGATGAGCTTCGGGGCCTCGCCCCGGGCGCGCATCCGGTAGAACGCGGCACGGGACATGTCGATCTCCTTGAGGACGGCGGGGAGCCTCAGGTACTCCGGCTTGGGCATGGCAGTCATCTCCGTCTGCGGGTACGGATGGTGGTTGCGGTGCGTGATGGCCCCGGTGCGTGGACGGCGATTGGGGCCGAAAAGTGTCAGGGATGTCAGGGCAAACCGTTGACCTGCGGATTTGGCTCCTGGTAGGGCGTCAGGGATTGTCAGGGATGTCAGGGGAATAGCGGCTTTCCCTGACATCCCTGACAATCCCTGACGCCCTGTCCGGGGTCGTTTTGACTGGTCAGGGCTTTCTCCTGACATCCCTGACGGTTACCGGGTTTCCGCTCCGTCTACGGGGGTTCCGATGGAGGGGTGGACACGGTAGGTGACGGCCTGCGGTCGCCCTCGCTGGCCGGTGGGGCCGGCCTGGTCGGAGCGGAGGAAGCCGTGCTGTTCGAGCAGGGTCAGGGCGGGATCGACGTCGGCGACCTTCTTGAAGCGACGGCTGCTGGCGACGGCGTCGTGGGCCTTGACGTGGCTGCGGTGGGTGCCGTCCTTCTTCGGCCGCTGGAGCCACTGGAGGAGGGCGTGGGCGTCCTCGGTGGCGGGGTCGGCGGCGATGAGGTCGAAGACGGCGAGGGTGTGGGCGGTGTAGTACTCGGCGATCTCGGCGGCGCGGTCGACGGTGGCGGCCTCGACGGGGGCGCGCCAGTCGCCGCCGACGTGGTCGGCGAGGTGGAGGAGGACCGCGATGCGGGCGATGTGGCCGACGAGCTTGCCGGCCCAGTCCTTGATGTGAGCGAGCGGTTCGTCCGGGCGGAGCTGGACCTCGAACTTCTCCTGGAGCTTCTCGACGGCGAGGTCGGCGGCCTCGGTCATCGTGACGACGACCGGCTCGTCCAGGGCGGTGAGGGCGCGGAGGAGCGCGGACAGACGGAGGTCGTAGGTGGTGGCGACCGGTTCGGGGACAGGGGTGGTGCGGATCTTGCGGTAGCCGAGGTTGGACGGCGGGAGGGAGTACAGGAATCGGGCGAGCAGGCCGCGGTCGCGGGCCCCGGGGGCGGCGCCGAGCTCCTGGAGGACGGCGGGCTGCGGGGTCACGCCGATGGTGAGCGCGGGCTTGTCGACGGTGGGCTGCTCGCGGGTGATCCGGTCGGCCTGGAGCCGCTCGCCCTTGTGGGCCTGGAGGAAGACTCCGAGGTTGGGCTTGCTGCTGTAGCGGCCGACGATGCTGTCGAAGAGGTCGCCCTCGGGCGAGAGCGCGGCCAGGCAGCGGTGGACGCCGAGTTGGTGGGTGACGGTCTCGGGGGTGATGTCCCCGGACAGGGTCAGCCGCGGGCTCGGCGGGACGACGATCTCGTCGGCCAGCATCCGGGCGCCGGAGATCTCGGCGACCAGGTGCGCGCGGTCGAGGTCGGGGTTCTTGCGGGCCTTGGCCATGAGCGCCTCGACCTCGGCCAGCGCGGTCTCCTTGGCGGTCTCGGCCTCGATGATCCGGGCCCGGGCCTCAGCCCGCAGCTCGTCCTCGACCCGGTAGACGGGGCCGGTCATGAACGCGAACACGTCGGACTTGCGGCTGGCGGGCGGCATCGCGCAGACCAGGTAGAGGTTGGACTGCTCGCGCCAGCCGGGCCGGATCTCCACGCCCACCCGGCCGCCGGCGGCGGTGGACAGCGCGGCCAGGGACATGGTGGCGGCCATGTCGGCCGGGGTCTGGGTGAACTCCGCCACCGCCTCCACGTACGCGCCCACCCACCCGGGCAGGGCACGGACGGGGAACGTGGGCAGGGCGCCGTGCGAGCCGAGCGGAACCGGGTCGAGCCAGGTCTCGCCGGAGGCGAGGTCCGCGAGCGCGGCGAGCGCGGCGGTGCGGACGGCGTCGAGGTCGGCCTGGTCGTCGCCGGCCATGTGGGCGAGGCGGCTGGTGGCGGTGTTGATGCGGCGCCGCTCGGCGGCCACGCGCACGATCTCGGCGTAGTACTCGCCGTTCGCGGCGGTGGGAGTGGCCTGGATGCAGGTGTGCAGGTAGCCGGGCCCGCCGATGCGGCCCAGGTCGCCCTGGCCGCGCAGGACCTCGGCCAGCAGCATCGGGTCGACCGGCCGCTCGCCGCTGGCCGCCATGCGGGTGATGGCCCGCCAGATCGTCTCGTGTGCGAGGTGGTAGAACACGCCCGGGTCGCCGAGTTGGGCGGCGAGAGCGGGGATCTGGGCGGGGTCGAGCAGGGCGGCGCCGATGACGGCCTGCTCGGCGGCCTTGACCTCGGCGGGCTCGGGCCGGAACGGGATCACGTTCGGCGCGTACTCGGTGCTCACTGCGGGCTCCTTTCGTGAGGAGCGGGCGGCCCGAGCCCCGGCGGGGCCTTCGGGCGCGGACCGCCCGAAGGGGGGCAGGTCAGTCGAAGAGGGCGTCCGGCTCGACGGCCGGGGCGGCGGTGGCGTGCTGGGCCTTGGCGGCGCGGAGGGTGGCGTCGTGGCAGTGCCGACACCAGGCGACCAGCGCCTGCTTGGGCAGGGCGGCGGCCTGGTGCGGGGGCAGCAGCAGCGAGACGGGGTCGGCCGGGGCGGCGAGCAGGCGCACCCAGCCGCGGCCGTGCTTGGCCTGGTAGGTGCCGTGGACGGCGGGGCACCGCCCGCCGTCCTTGTCGTGGGTCTTGCCGCAGGTTCCCCGGCACTGGCAGCGGCCGGCCGCTGCCGCGAGGACGGCCCGCCACAGGTCGGCGCCGGCCAGCGGCGGAACCCGGGTCACTTCGCCCTGCCCAGCAGCTCGGTGACGAGCGGGGCGAGGTTGCGGTTGGCGTGCTCGGCGAGGGCCGCGACCACGGCCTTGGCCTCGTCGGTGAGCGTGCGGCCGGGCCGGGCCGTGGTGGGGGCGACGAGGATGGTGTCCGGGATCGGCAGGAGCACGGTGGCGGTCACCAGGACGGCGGGGCGGTCGGTGCGCTCCGGGCTGACCAGGGCGGGCCACGACTCGCCGGGGCGGGACCACGGGGAGCGCTCCCAGTCCAGCAGGCGGCCGGTGGGGCGGTGGGCGAGCGCGTTGTGCCGCAGGCCGACCTTCGCGCAGAACTGCGCGCCGCCGTCGTGGTCGACGTACACCTCGACCCGGTCGAGGTCGGGCCGGACGACCGCGTAGCCCGGGGCCATGACGGGGCTGGTGGCGGTGCGCCACGCGGCGGCGGCGAAGTCGACCGGCCGGAGCGGTTCGCCGTCCTCGTGGAACCGGTCGGCGTGGTGGGCGATGTAGGCGCCGTAGCGGGAGTGGCCGTCGCTGGCGTCCCGCCGGTCGGCGAGGTTGTCCACGATGATGACTGTGGAGTGGCCGAACTGGGGCATGCTTGGTCCCATCTCTGATTGGGATGCACGACCCCGCACCGGCCGACGATCCGCCAAGACAGGCGGCAGGTGCGGGGTTTCGTGCTGTCTGGGGGTGTTGGTCAGGTCAGTCAGCGGGGTGCAGGTCGATGACCAGGCGGTGGCGTTGTCGGCCCTGGTGGGGTCGGTGTTCACGGCGAGGTCGGTGATCCGGCGGGCGGTGGGGGCCGGGGCGGAGACGGGAGACAGCCCGGGCAGCCGTCGACGGGTATGGCGGAGCCCGCGCCAGCGGATGCTGACGCGGGCTCCGGCGAGGCGAGGTGTTGGGTCAGGTCTGGGGGAGGCCGTGGCGGCGCTCCCACTCCCGGATGCAGCTGCGGACGATGCCCTGGGTCGCGGGGTCGGGGTCGTCCTGGTGCTGCTCGATCGCGGCGCACAGTTCCTCGTTGCTGAACTCCGTGACGGTCTTGTCGGGCCAGCGGTCGGTCATGGCGGAGTGCCTTTCGTGTCGGTGGATCAGGCGGCGGGGGCGGGGTTGACGATGATCGTCCGGGCGGGGTTGTCGGGGTCGGTCCGCATGACGAACCCCTCTCGGGTGGTCCACTCGCGGGCGTTGTTGTGGTTGTTGTTGTTGCTCTGACCTGCGACAACAACGCCGTCAGGGGCGCTCTCAGAGGGGGAGGGGAGCGGGGGGACGTCGTCGTGGTGGATGCCGGGCACGCTGATGCCGTTCACGCGGACCCCGTCCCGGTACCGGATTCCGGCCTGGGTGAGGAGCGCCTTCGTGGCCTTTCCGGAGCGCTCCCAGCGGGGGTGTGCGGCGGCCAGGTGGGCGGTCACGGCGGTGAGGGCGACGTGGGTGCCGTCGGCCCCGAGGAGGGCCACCGCGTGGCGGGCGTCAGCGGGGGTCGGGGCGGCCGCCTCGGGGGCCTCCTGGAAGTCCTCCTCCGCGGGCTCCTCCTCGGGGGGAACCGGTATGGGCTGGCCCTGCTCCTGGTCCTCCTGGTCGGCCTCGGCCGGGGTGGTCTTGGCGGGGGCCGGTGCGTGGATCAGGGCGGCGATCCACCACGCCCCGATCAGGAGGCCGATGCCGGGCTCGATCCAGGGCCGGGCCAGGGACCAGACGAGGGGGCCGCCGACGATCAGCATCAGGGCCGCCGCTCCGGCGGCGTCGCCCGCCCGGCTCCGCGCGGCCTTGCGGGCGGCTTTGGCCTGCTCCAGCTCGAACTGGCGGGCCGTGACCTGCGCGGCTTCCCGGGCCTGGAGCATCGCGGCGCGCTTGGCCGGGTCGGCCTCCGTGGCGAGCTTCTTCGTGAAGGCCTCCTCGGCGGCCTGGGCGGCCTGGGCGGCGAACTCGCCCTGCTTGGCCTTGAGCGCGGCGGCCTCGGCGCGGCGCTCGCGCTGGGGGGCCGTCAGCTTGCGGACGAGGACGGGCGTGCCAGTGGCCAGGCCGGTGAACGGCCACAGGAGAGTCGGGATCAGCTTCTCGGTGGGGAAGATTCGTTCCATCGCCGTCAGCCGATGAACGAGTTGATCAGGCCGCTGAGGACAGAGGCGGGGATGGCCCAGAAGCCGCCGGCGCTCGCGTAGAGGCTGGGAGCGACGGCGCCGCAGATGACGTCCTTCCAGGGCTTCGGCTTGAGCCCGAAAACCGCGATGGTCAGCAGGGCGGCGGTCGCACCGGTCTGCCACTCGCCGAGGGCCTGGTTGCCCTGGAAGCTGGCACCGAGCTGGTCGCCGATGCCGCTCAGCTGCTGGAACGCGGTACCGGCGTTGGCGCTCAACAGGCCGATGCCGAACGCCCAGTAGGGGACGTGGTCGGGGTCCACGGTGATCTTGTTCTTGCCGCGGATGCCGACGAGGAGGTACGCGGAGGTAACCGTGGCGGCGCCGCCGGCGCCCAGCGCGATGAGGCTGCTCATGAGGTGTCTCCTTGGCGTGGGTCAGAAGAGGGGGAGGGCGGCGAAGAGCGGGGCGAGGCCGGTGGCGACGGCGAGGCCGGAGGCGACCGGGATGCGCGCGGCGATCAGGATCAGAAGGGGCCCGGGGCGGCGGACCTCGCTCACACGCAGGCGGCCCCGGTCACGCAGGTGCAGGTCGAGGGCCCAGCCGGCACCGGCCAGCAGCAGGCCGACGAAGGGCCCGCCCGGCGTGATCAGCTCGACCAGGCCGGTCGCGTAGCCACCGACCGCGCTGATGGCGGTGAGGACGCACCAGCGGCGGAAGCGGCGGGTGCGGTCGGAGGACCCGGCCGTGGCGCGGGCGGCCTTGCGGTGCTGGCGGCGGGCCCGGATCTTGGCCTCGCGCTGGTCGGCGAGCCGCTGCCGGCGGTGGCGCAGGTCGCGCTGGGCGGGTGTCTCCCCGGCCGCGGCGCGGGCGGCGTCCTCCCGGACGCGGACGCGCTGCTTCTCCAGCTCGCGCTGGGCCTCCAGGCGGGCGACCCGGCCCTCCGGGGTCTCGGAGAGCCGGTCCGCGAGCAGGTCGACCAGGCCGACGAGGTCGTCCCGGTGGCCGGGCGTACTGGGGGTGAGGATGTCCTCGATGTGGTGGCGCGCCGAGCGCTCCTGGGCGCTCTCCCCGACCGCGCCGAGCGCCGCATCCATCCGGGCCCGCTGGCCCGCGAGCATCTCCTCGTACTCGACCTGCTGACGGGCAGCGCGCTGGGCCTCGGTCTCGGTGAGGAGTTGGCCGATCTGCTCCCCCACCTGGGAGGCGATGGCCGTGGCCTGCTCGGCGAAGAGCCTGCCGGCCGGGGCCCAGAAGGCCTCGGCCGCGGCCTCCATCGAGGGCGGTCCGGCGGGGGCGGCGGCGATCGGGATCGGGGTGTGGACGGTGGTGTCCGGCAGACCCGGGGTCGGGGGCTGGGCCGGAGGGGGGACGACGGGGCCGGACTTGCGCCACCACTCGGCCACGGGCTCGGGGCCCGGGGTGGGCATGCCGGCGGTGGGCGGCTCGGACGGCGGCGGCGGGATCGTCATCGGTCCCACCCGCCCCGGCGGATCAGCTCGCGAATGCACAGGACGGCGATCACGGCGTCGACCACCAGGAACAGCAGGCACAGCGTGTAGGCCATGGAGTCTTCCTTGGGAGGGGCCCGGCCGGAGCCGGGCCCGAGGGGTGGTCAGGAGGAGCGCCACCAGGAGCGGGGGGCCGGGGCGGAGTGCCAGGCCGTGGTGCTC
Organism: Kitasatospora sp. NPDC048298; assembly: GCF_043201465.1. Lineage (NCBI taxonomy): Bacteria > Bacillati > Actinomycetota > Actinomycetes > Kitasatosporales > Streptomycetaceae > Kitasatospora > Kitasatospora sp. NPDC048298. Next base: position 9,577 of record NZ_JBICYZ010000053.1, on the reverse strand, counting down.
TTGCTGGTGCGGAGGCTGTCGATCTGGCGCTGGCCCTCGCGGTCGGCGCGGCGGACGGCGGCGGCCCGGCGCTGCTGGCCCGTCTGGGGCTGCTGGCTACGGCGGAAGAGCTGCATCACGCGCTCCCTCAGCGGTCGGTGACGGGCTTGTCGAGGTCGCGGCGGGTGTCGGCGCCGGTGGTCACTGTGCGTTCTCCTTGCCGGGGCGGTTTCGCTCGGCCTCGACGGCGGCGCGCAGGCGGACGGCGGTCTCGTTGCGGCAGCCGAGCAGCGCGCGGACCTTGCGGGTCGACAGCTCCTCGCCGTCGGCGGCGAGGTCGGCCGCCAGCACCCGCACTCGGGCGAGGTCGGCCGGGTCCAGGGGCCGTTCCCCGGCCGAGGCGGAAGCGTTCCCGCCGCCCTCGGTCGAGGACCCGTCGCCGGGCTCTTCGGGCTTCGGTGCGGGTACGCCCGACCCGTTTCCGTAAAGGGATTCGAGCGCTTCCGTGGTGATTGGGGAAGCGTTCCGCAGGACGTCGGGAACGGTGTCGAGGTAGACGCCGTCGGACGGCCCCGTGGGCAGCGGGAGGGTGAGGGCGGGGAACGGGTCGTCGGGCATGCCCGGCCACAGATCGGCCGGTGCCGGAAGCGCGCTCAGCTCCGCCACGCGGGCCCGGGCGTTGAGCCGCTGGGCGAGCAGCTCGGCGGTCAGACCCGGCGTGGTGACGCCGTGGACGTACTCCCAGGCGATGCGCCACGCCTCGTCGGGCGACAACGCTCCGTAGGCGGCGGCAGACAGCAGGCGGTCCGCGACCTCCCGCACCTTCGGGTGGTGGTCGGCGCGGTGGCGGGCGTGTTCGGCCCGCTCCTTCGCCGTCTTCTTCTCGGCGGTGGTCGGGCCGCGGCCGCCGTGGGTCTGGAGGTCGGTCAGCCAGACGGCGCCGATACTGGACAGGGCCAGCACGGCGGCGACCCACCGGGCGTCGGGGTACTGCGTCCAGCCGTGGGCGAAGTTGATCCCGGCGGCAACCGTCCCGGCCGCCCAGGCGCCGAGGCGGTAGGTGTGGGTGGAGCGCTCGCCTTCGGCCTGGGCGCCCATGGCGACCAGCGCCCACGCGCCGCCCTCCAGCATCGCGGCCAGCAGCACCGCGAGCAGCACCGCGACCTTGGCGTGGTCGAGCGCGGCGACCTGCGAGGCCACGGCCGGCACGATCGAGCACGCCTGCACCAGCCGGACGAACGCCCTCGCGGGGTTCACCGTGATCCAGCCGGTCACCCGGCCGAACCGCGCGGCCCGCGCCTCCCGCCGCCGCTCCCGGGCCTGCTCGGCGTCGCGCTGGTCGGCCTGGCGCCGCTGGCGGGCCGCCTCGGCGTCCAACCGCTTCTGCTCGCGCTCCTCCCGCCGGTCCGCCCGGTCATCGGCCCGGACGGCCTGCTGGTCGGCGCGCCGCTCGGCCCGGAAGTCGTTCGGCCCGCTCACCGCTGCCACCCCGCCTTCGGGGAGAAGCCGGCGGCCTCGGCGGCCTGCCCGCCGGTCAGCCGCCCGCGCCGGTCCAGCGCTTCGGCGAGGCGGGCCACATGGCCCCAGAGCGTGTCGAGGAGGGCGTCGGTGTGGTCGTGCAGCGCGGCCAGGTCCCGGCACGGGTCGTCGGAGGTCCCGAAGGTGACGTCCCGGCCGAAGGCCTCGTCCACGGCCCGGTAGATCTCGCGGCGGTCGTTGATGGCGCCGAGTTCGGTCAGCCATCCGCGCCGGGTGGTCCATCGGCCGGTCTCGCGCAGCCACCGGTCCTGGGCCCGCTCGCCGGCGGCCAGCATCATCAGGCCGGTGCGGAGCGGGGTCGAACAGGGACTGATGACGACCGCGCCGCCGCTGCCGACCTGGTCCGGGTCCGGGACCAGGCCGAGGTCGTTGCGGATGAAGACGTGCTTGAACGGGATCCCGGAGTGCAGCATGACCAGGACGTGGCCGGCCTCGTGCGTGGCGAGGGCGCGCCGCAACTCGTCCACCGGCAGGTCCAGGGCCTCGGTGACGCCCACGCTCGACGGCAGCTCCGGGCGGGGGTTGCGGGTGGTCATCCCGTTCCGGGCGTCGAAGCGCCAGCCGGTGCGGTTCAGGGTGTCGCTCACCGCTGCCACCCCGCCTTCGGGGAGAAGCCGGCGGCCTCGGCGGCCTGTTCCTCCGTCAGCCGCCCGCGCTGGGTCAGGGCGGCGGTGAGGGCCGTCACCCGGTCCCACAGCGTGTCGAGCAGGGCGTCCGCCTGGTCGTGGAGAGCGGCCAGGTCCCGGCTTGGGTCGTCACTGACACCGTAGGTGAGGCCGTCGGGGTGCACGCGGCGGGCGTACTCGGCGATGGCTTCCCGGTCGCCCTCGGCGAGGATCTCGACCACCCACGCGCGCGCCGGGGTCCACAGGCCGGCCTCGCGCAACCACCGGTCCGCGGCCCGCTCACCGGCGGCGGCGAACAGCATGACGTCGTACGGCGGCGCGGCGATGACGCCGGGGACCTCGATACGACCGCTGTGCGTGTCCTGGCCGTGGCCGAGGTCGTCGGCGACCGACACGACCGTGAACCGCATGCCGAGGTGGAACGCGAGGACCGCGTGGCCGGCCTCGTGGACCGCGATCTCCTCGCGCAGCAGCGCTTCCGGCAGGTCGAGGATGCGGTACGTGGTCGTCGGGAAGGCCACCACCGGCATGGGGTGACGGGTGACCGCCCCGAACGCGGGGTCCCGACGCCAGGTCGAGCCGATGATGGTGGTCACGCCGCCACCCGCCCGGCGCCGGCGGTGCGGTAGATGACGGCCGGGCGCCGCAGCGGCACCGGCGCCATGCTCAGCAGGCGCTCGGCGTAGGCGGCGAGCACCGGGTCCTCCCGGCGCAGGTCCGCCAGCACCGCCAGCGCCACGTCCATCCGGGCCCGGTACTCCAGCGCCGACTCACCGGGCACCCCGGTGAACAGCTCCTCGTCCACGCCCAACGCCAGCTCCGCGAACTCCTGGGAGTCCACGGCGTGCTGGCCTGCAACAATCGACCTCACGGGTCTTCCTCTTCTCTCGATGGGGGTGGGCCCGGGGCCGCCGCGCGATCCTTGGCCGGAGCGCGGCGGCCCGACTCATGTGGGCCCGGCTACTTGTGGTGCACGAGTAGCCATGGCCGCGGCCCAACCGCGAGGCGGAAGGGCCGGGCCAAAGTCACTCGTTCACAGGTCGGGCCCCGATGGAGCAGGCCCCGGTGTGCCGTCCTTTCGGGATGTGCTCCCAGGCATGGACGGCGTTGACCTTTCGGTCTCTAGCCATCCGGACTGCCAAGGCGCCGGTTGCCTCGGCCCGATCTATCCCGGGCCCCTTCACCCTGGGCACGGCGGGCGCCGGCCATTGACGGGTGCGTTTGCGCAGGTCAGAGCAGCCCAAAGAAGGGCCAACTAGGCATGTAAATCCACCTGGTCTTGTTGGATGACTTGTTCCAACAAGCTGACGGGCATGAGCTTGGGGCATGGATGCTCGCGTCGTCAAGCGCTTCGGGGTACCTTGTTGGAACAAGTCCTTCAAGTCAGGGAGATCTGCCATGGCCAAACAGGTCCCGCGCTACCACGCCATTGCCGATGACCTGCGGGTTCAGATCGAGCAGGGAAAGTTGGCGCCCGGCCAGAAACTTCCGTCAGAGGAGGAACTGACCACGGCCTACGACGTCAGCAGGAACACGGTGCGACTCGCGCTCGGCCGTCTGACTGACGAAGGGTTGCTGGTGTCCGCCCAGGGACGGGGCAGCTTCGTGCGGGAGCGCTACGAGCCGGCCGTATGGAACTGGACCACCATGGAGTCCCGGTCGGTCCACGAGGCGAACCACACCGCCGGCGACCAGTGGGCCAGTCAGATAGCTGCCAACGGTCAGGAGCCTCGCCAGGAAATTCGGGTGTCGATCAGGCGGCCTCCGGAGGAGGTGGCACTACAGCTTCAGCTCGACCCGGCGACGGCGTTGACGGTGGTCCGCGAGCGGATCCGCTTCGTGGATCACGAGCCGTACGCTCTGGCCGACTCGTACTTCCCGGAGGAGCTGGTCCGGAACACGCCGCTGATGCTTCCCGAGGACGTGTCGGCCCCCGGAGGTGTCCTCGCCAGCGCCGGACTGGTCCAGGTGCGGTACAGCGACGAGATCACGGTCCGGATGCCCACCCGGGAGGAGAGCGAGCGGCTTGTCCTTCCCGCAGCCACCCCGGTCGCGGTCCACCGCCGAACCGGCTACGACAAGGACGGGAAGCCTCTCCGGGTGATGATCACGACGCTTCCGGGCGACAGGCACGTCATTCGCTACGACGTCTCGACGGACTGACATGACAGCTCTGAGTACCGCACGACGTCCAGAACCCCTGACTGACCGCGAGTCCAGTCCAGAGCTTGTCTGGTACGCCGCCTACGGCTCGAACATGCACCTCGACCGACTCATGTACTACATCGCAGGCGGCCGTCCGCCAGGCGGCGCGCGGTCCTACCCCGGGTGCCGTGACAAACGTCCACCCCTCGCGGCACTTCCCGTGCTGATGCCCGGGCAGCTCTACTTCTCCCTGGAGTCGAAGGTCTGGACCGGCGGCATGGGCTTCTACGACCAGACAGACGAAGGGGAGATGCCAGCGCGGACCTACCTGATCACCCCCAAGCAGTTCTCCGACATCGCCGCCCAGGAGATGCACGAGCTGCCCGGAAGGGACCTTGACCTCGCGCCAGCCCTGAGGCTGGGGAGCGTCCGCCTTGGCCCTGGCCGCTACGAGACGCTCGTGTGTCCTGGACAGATCGACGGCTACCCCGTGCTGACGTTCACTGCCCCCTGGCGGCGCGTGGACGCCGAGGTGACCCGCCCGTCAGCCGCTTACCTGCGTAACTTCGCGTCCGGACTGCGCGAGGCGCACGGTTTGTCTGCGGAGGAGGCGGCCACGTACCTGAGTGCCCGGCCCGGCGCGGCCGGCTCCTGGACCACGGAAGCGATCATGGATGCGTTGAGCGCGGGCCCCCCGGCCGTCGAGTCTCGTCGGCCTATGGCCCTAGACCCGGATGACTCTCGCCCCCCGTATCGGCAGGTCAGCAGCTCTCTGCGGGCCTCGATTCTGACGAAGAAGCCGGGCTTCGAGACCGGTGACAAGCTGCCCTCCGGCCCCGCACTGGCGAAGCACTTCGGCGTGGCGCGCGGCACGGTGGACAGGGCGCTCGACCTGCTCCGCACCGAGGGGCTGATCGTGACCCGGCAGGGGAGCGGCTCGTTCGTGAGGGAGCGGACGTCCCAGCTGGCCGGGCTGCGGCAGCACCTGGAGGCGGCCTTCGAGCAGCAGCAGGTGACCCTCGACTTCGCCGGCTTCTCCAGCGAGACGCTGCACAACGCGCTGCAGGAGCCGCTCGACAAGGTCCGCTCGGGCCGGCTGGCGCCGGAGTCCATCACGGTCCGGCTGCTGCTGCCGGACACCACGGCGCCCATGGCGGTGCCGGTCCTGGTCGACGGGCTCCAGGATGAGGCTGCTCTTCGGCAGCGCGCTCGCAACATCGCCTTGACGAACGCCGGTGGCATCGCGCACTCGGTGGAGATGCTGGCCGAGCTGGGCCTGGTCCAGAAGGCGAGTGTCCAAGTCAAGGTCCACCGGGCGTCCAGCCTGTTCAAGCTGTACATCCTGAACCGGTCGGAGGCGTTCTTCGGCTTCTACCCGCTCCGCGAGCGCACCGTGACGATCGATGACACCGCCCACACCTTCTACGACGTGACCGGCAAGGACACCACCCTGTTTCACCATGCCGCCGGCCCGGATGACGCCTCGCTCGGATCGCAGTACGTTCAGCAGGCCCAGATGTGGTTCGACAGCGTGTGGAGCACGATCGCCTACGAGCGGCAGCCATGACCGCCACCCCTCAGCAACTCGCTGACGTGCTGCGGCCGGTGAAGCACGTGCTGCTCGACTTCGACGGCCCGGTCTGCTCGGTCTTCGCCGGCCTCGCCGCCCCGGAGGTCGCGCGCCGACTCCGTGAGGGCCTGCTCGCCACCGGCGAGCAGGCCCTGGAGGGGGCGGAGGAGGAGAACGATCCGCTCGCCCTGCTCCGACTGGTCTCGGACGCCCGACCCGACCTCACGGCGAGCACGGACGCCGCGCTGGCCGCACTGGAGACCGAAGCTGTCCGGGCCGGCCGCCCGACCCCAGGGGGAGAATCGGTTCTGCGTGCTGCTGTCCGCTCTGGTCGGCTGGTCTCTGTGGTCAGCAACAACGCGGGCGCGGCCATCGAGTCCTACCTCACCGAGCACGGTCTCAGCGGCTACGTGGCTGGCGTCTTCGGACGCACCCCGGGCGACCCATCGTCGATGAAGCCGAACCCGCGCCTCCTGCTCGAAGCGATGGAAGCCGCGGGCACCGGGCCGGAGCACTGCATCTTCGTCGGCGACGCGGCCCGCGACGTCGAGGCCGGGGAAGCCGCCGGTGTTCCGACGATCGGCTACGCCAATAAACCGGGGAAGGACATCAAGCTGGCCGCCGCTGGCGCCGTGGTGGTCGTGGACTCGATGCAACTCATCGCTAGCACCATGGCCTGACGTGCTGGGCTGTCACGCGAGGGCCATAGCCAGCGGAGCATCGCGGCAAGCGGCCCTGGCATCATCGACGGAAGTCGGCGCCACATCGGCCGCAGCGGCCTCCATGGGCCGCAGCAAACGGTACGGCGGGTGGTAGTTGACGGCGGACCACGTGTCGGTGGGAGCCGGGCTGCCCGGCCTGAAAACGCAACAGGTGACATGCAAAGCTGCACGTCACCTGTGGTGAACGGGTCAGCGCGGCAACGCCTCGTCGTTCGGGTCCCTGGGTGTTTCGGTGGAGTCCGTTGCTGCCTAGGGAAGCGAGCACCCAGTTGATGGTGCTCGTTTTCTCAAAAGACTCACACGAGCCTCTCCGGGCCGCAATGGGAACTTGGACTGCGCTGCATCAACTGGCTCAACCAGCCGTGTTGACGATGCAAGCTGCTACATTTGGCCGCCCTCTTGGGCACAAAGTCCTTCTACTCAATGCATATCCGCTGATCAGGGCAGCATCGACACGGGATGTGACGTTGAGATGGACCTCTTAGCCGAACCTGGGGCCGCGGGGTTTTCGCCGGCGAAAACCCCCCTTCCGACGATGTGCGCGCACAACGTCGCGTGGACAGGGATGCATCAAAAGGGGGTTGCAAGCCAGGACCGCAGGCGGTGTATGTCGCACGGGATGGGATGATCTGACCTACCGCCAGTTGCGGGGGACGGCAATCCCCAGCAGCGCCAGTGCGGTCCGGGCCGGAAAGCCCCGGTGGAGTCCGTTTCCCTCAACTGCCTAGGAGAAGAGTGTCCAAGACCAACCGCCGTCTGGCGGCTGCCGCTGCTGCCTGCGTGAAGACCGGCCCGATGCCCCCGAGGGCGGCGGGCCTGTCCGGCATCGAGGCGATCATCGTGATCGTCCTGATGCTGATCGCCGTCATGCTCGTGCTCGCCGGAGTGTCCGTCACCACGGTCCTCGCCCTGCTGGGCGGCATCGGCGTGATCGCGGTGGGGATCATCGTGTCCGTCCGGACGAACCGGTACCTGCGCCTGGCCCCTCAGGAGGCCTGACGCCCGATGGGACGCCCTGAGCGGCCCGTCACCGCGCGTACCAAGGAGCTGGCGGCCCTGGCGCAGTACCTGCGGGTTCTGCGCCAGGGTCCCGGCCACACCTATGCCGAGCTCGGCCGGATCACTGGGATCCACCCCACGCGGCTTTCGCGAGCCGCGAGCGGTGACTCGGTGCCGACGCTGGACGTGGTGGAGGCGTACGCGACGGGATGCGGTGCCATGAAGAAGGAACTCACCGAGGTGCGCCGGCTGTGGCGGGCTGCACGCAGAGCGGGAGCCAAGTCACCGACCGAACGGCCCACGCACATCACCATGATCAATACCCCTCGGGACTTGTGGCATGCGATGGTGCACCTGCACCTGAAGGTCGGCCGTCCCTCCCTCCGTGAGCTGGAAAGGCGCGCGGGCGGCTTCGGTCGGCTCCCGCGTAGCACCCTGAACCTGGTACTCCGCGGCTGGGCCCGCCCCAGCCGCGAACTCCTGGAGGACTTCGTCCAGGCCTGCGAGGTTCCGCCCTCCGAAGTCAAGCATTGGCTCGAAGCATGGGACCGGATCCACACCCCCCGCCCGACCTCGGTCTTGTGGGCTCCGGCGTCGTGGACTAGCCACGTACGGCCCCTCGTGGACATGGACGTCCACATCGAAGACCGCGTCGGGCGTGCTGGCGATGAGCGCAGGCTCGTGGTGAGCATCCCCCATCAGGCCCGCACTGCTACCGAATTCAAGCTCGCTACGCTCCAGCTCGCACGGCAGCTTCTGGAACTCGAACCCCCTGTATCCGGCTGAGCGGTCAGGCCGTCCGAAGGCCGAGATTTCCTTCGAACGGCCCGATCAGCCGGGTGCTCTCACCCCGGTCATCGCCCGACGCGGGGCCTGAGCATCTCTGGCCGGGGTCGCTCGTAGGGGTGGCTTCAGATTGCGCCTTGAGTGGACAGCGCTGGGGAGAGCCTGATCCGGTGGCGCAGACCATGATCCGGACCAGGGGCGGACCAGGTGCGGCCCGTGAGCAAGAGTTGCCTGGTCAGAGCGTCCCTGGCCAGCGGCCTGTAAATCTGTCGCGCAAGCTACGCAGGTTCGAACCCTGCACCAGCCACAGGATAGAGAACAGCCCCCGATCTGCGGAAACGCGGATCGGGGGCTGTTCTGTTTGTTCGGGGTGGGCTTGGTCCGGAGTCGGGGCGGCGGGCGTACTTATTGCACATTGCTTGCAATTACGGGTTACAGGCAGCAGAGTGGTGCCCGGGGGTGGGAGTCCTTCGACAGAGCTGATCGTCTTCCCAGCCGGCGACCGCCGGGACAACGGCTCGCCCCACCCCCGCCAACAGCCACCGGACGGGGCCGACGCGGCGTGACGGCCCCGTCAAGAGCGTGTCAAGGCCGCTCGTGGCGGCGTCAGGAACACGTACGGGCCCCCGGGGCGGTGGGCGCGCGGACCGCAGGATCGGACCAACTACCGACTGCGGAGGTCCCGTCCGATGTCCAGCGCCACCACCACCCCGGCAGCCACGGCCGAACCCGCGCCGCCTGATACCGGCGCGGGCGACGAGCGGCACCGGCTCAGCGCGCTCGGCGGACTGGCCGCGCTCTCGCTGGACGCCATGGCCTCGGTCGCGTACGGGCCGGAGTCGATCGTGCTGGTGCTGGCCGCCGCCGGGGCGTACGGGCTGGGCTTCACGCTGCCGGTCACAGCGGCGATCGCCGTGCTGCTGGCGGTGCTGGTCGCCTCCTACCGGCAGGTGATCGCGGCGTTCCCGGACGGTGGCGGCTCCTACGCGGTGGCCAAGGCGCACCTGGGCCGCCGGACCGCGCTGACCGCGGCCGCCTCGCTGGTCGTCGACTACGTCCTGAACGTCGCCGTCTCGGTCACCGCCGGCGTCGCCGCACTCACCTCGGCCGTCCCGAGCCTGTACGACGACCGCGTCTGGCTCTGCCTGGGCGTGCTGGCGCTGGTCACCGCGGTGAACCTGCGCGGGATCGCCGAGTCGGCGCGCTGGTTC
>NZ_JBICYZ010000052.1:52081-70865 GCF_043201465.1 Kitasatospora sp. NPDC048298 | reverse complement strand
CTACCCCCGAGCCCCCCCCGCCGCCCGCCCCCCCCCCCCCCGCGCGCCGGCGCGGGCCGCCCCCCCCCCCCCCGCCCCCCCCCCCGCCCCCCGCCCCCCCCGCCGCGCCCCCCCCCCCCCCCCCCCCCCCCCCCCCCCCCCCCCCCCCCGTCCGCGCATAAAAGCAGGTGAACGGGGGTGGCGACCCCCGGTAGGGTCCGGCGGGTGACGAACTGGCGTGAGATCTACGAGAACGACTGCGCGCTGCCCGCGGGGCCCGGGCTGGACGGGCTGGTCGCGGAGCTGGCGGAGGCCCTGGGGGACCCGGACCCGGAGGTCCGGGACGGTTACCCGTACGCGGTGCTGGCGGCCTGGATCGGGCGCGGGGTGATCGACGGCAAGCGGTGCCTGGCGCTCGGCGATCTGATGGTGGAACGTTTCGCCCATCCGCGGATCGAGGCCCGGACGTTCGCCCCGCTGGTCCTGGTGATGGTCGTGAACCAGGGCCACCTCAGGCCCGAGTGGATCGACGCGTTCGCCGACTGGTACCGCTCGGAGGCCGACCTGCGCGGCCGTGACGAGACGCTCGGCTGGCTGCACGCCGTGGCGCACGGCGCGGACCTGCTCGGGGCCTGCGGTCGGCGGCCCGAGGTCGACCCCGAACCGCTGCTGGCGCTCGCCGCGGAGCGCCTGCTCGTACCGACCGACTACCTGTTCGCCGAACGGGAGGACAACCGGCTCGCCAGGGCCCTCGCCCTCGTCCTCACCCGCCCCGACCTGACGCCGGAGCGGTCGACCGCCTGGCTGTCGACGGTGGGCGACGCATTCGTCGGGATGGAGCGCGGGCCGATGCCGGTCTGGGCCTCCAACACGGTCCGCACCCTGCTCGCCCTGTACGCCCTGGCGGACCTCGGGGTGCCCACGGAGCGCGGGGGGAACCCCGTCCCGCTGGCGCACGGCGCCGCGGTCAAGGCCCGGCTGGCCGAGGTCCTGCGTCCGGTGTTCCCGTACGCCTGAGACGGCGAGTGGCGGACGGCGGATGGCGGATGGCGGCCCCGGTGGCCTACGAAGGGCGGCGCCCCCAGCAGGTGACCATCATCCAGGCGGTGTCGCTGAAGGCCGGGTCGTCCAGGTGGGCGACGGCCGCCGTGATCTGCTCGGCGGTCATGAGCCCGGTGGCGATGAGCCCGGGGGTGGCCTGGGCGAAGCACCGGCGCCAGAACGCGTCCTCCTTCTCGTCCGTGCCGCACACGGCGACGCGGATGGTCATGCCGATGTCGGTGAGGCCGGAACGGGCCATGGCCGCGGGGATGCGGCGGGCCCAGGAGTGGTCGGTGCCGTGGGTCCGGGCCAGCAACTGCTGGCAGGCATCGAGCAGTTCGGCGAACCGCGGATAGGGGGAGGCGGCGGCCGGGAGGTAGGTGGGGTCCTCGACGACGAGCCGGCCCCCGGGCGCGAGCCAGCCGGCCATCCGGTCGAGTGCGAGCTGCGGGTCGGGGAGGTGGCCGAGCAGGGCCCGGGCGTGCACCAGGTCCTGGGAGCCCGCTGGGAAGTCGTCACGTGTCACGTCGTGCCGTGCGACCGTCAGGTTGGCCGGTGCGGGCGACGCGTCGAGGAGCGCGGTGTCGAGGTCGGTGGCCGTCACCCTGCCGTCGGGGCAGCGGGCGGCGAGCCAGCGGGCGATGGAACCGTGCCCGGCCCCGGCCTCGACGCAGTGCCAGTCCGCGGCGACGCCGAGCCGTTCGAGGACGGTGGTGGTGGTCGGGTCGCAGAGCTCCTCCAGCAGCCGCAGGCGCTCGAGTTCGCCCCGCGTGCCGTGGGCGAGGACGCCCTCCTGGTAGGCCGGGGCGTTCATCCCTGTTCTCCGTTCAGGTGCCGGGCCGGCCGTGCCGGGGTGGAGGCCAAATCACCCTGAAGATCATTTCGCCAGGGGTCCGTCGGCTCGCCGGAGGTCCGCCCGGCCCGCCGGGGTCCGCAGACCGCTCGGCCTGTGGCGGATGGTTCTCCATGAATCCCGATTGCTCCCAAGTGGCTGAATCGGAACGATTCTGTCCGGTCGTCAGCTGGTTGTGTGAGATCTGTGGTGCGAACTCGACCGTGTGTGGCGGGTCGCTGTTAGGCTGCGCGCCTGAATACGAACTCTCCACGATGTGACAGGACTTGGAAGAGAGGGTGAAGGGCTCCCGCCCTCTCACCACCGCCGCCGACACCCGAGGATGCGTGTGAGACCCGAAGACGTCCCCCTGCTGTTCCAGGAGTTGGCCCGCGAGTTCGCGGACGCGACCGGCATGTCGGTGGCGGCGACCGGGTCGTTGGCCCGCGGCGACCACCGCACCGGACCGGGCGGCGAGGTCCTCTCCAACCTCGACCTGGTCCACGTCGTGGCCGAGGACGCGGACGTGCTGGACGTCCGTGCCCTGGTGGGGCGGAGGATGCGGCGGATCGCCGACACCTTCCGGATCGAGACGACCTCCGTCATCGCCAGGCTGCCGGCGTTCCGGCAGGCGGGCCACGCCCACTACCGGATCAGCATGCGGCGCGAGTGGTTCTGCGACGGCCTCGGGCTCGGTCCTGAGGCCTTCGACGGCCCCGGCCGCGAGGAGGACGACCTGCGGACGGCGCTCGCCTGGATGATGCAGCCCGTCCCCTACTACCTGTCGAAGGCGACGGCCGTGGACCCGACGACCAACCTCGCCAAGGCCCGTAGGGCCGCGACGCGGCTGGCCGACCGGTTCGACCTGGCGGTTGTGCGCGACGGCCTCGACGACCTCCCGGGCACACTGCGCACCCTGATCGCCGAACACGGCGTCACCCCGCTGGAGTCCACGGCCCGTTACCTCGCGGCCCCCACCCACCCCGACATCGCGCAGCTCGTCCGCGACGCGGTCTTCGTCGAGAGCATGGGCCTGACCTCCGCCGACTCGATGGTCGTCCTGCTGCCGTCCGTCCCGAACTGACCAGCCCTTCCCGAACCGACCAGCCCCTCCCGAGCTGACTCGTCCGTCCCGAACTGACCCGTACCGGAGAACGCCCATGTCCACCCGGCAGCACGTGGAGATCCTGCCCCCGCACCCGCTGCGGGCCGGCTACGACCGGTCCCTGACCCGCGGCTCGATCGCCGACGACTTCCAACGGCGCCTGGAGCCAGGCAACTTCAACCCCGGCTACCTCGGCGCCCTGACCGAGCGGGTCGAGCGGGCGCTGGGCGAGGATCCGGCGGACGAGACCATGCGGTGGCGCCTGGCGTTCCTGCTGCTCCAGAACGACGCCACCGCGGCCGCCGTCGAGCGGGCCGAGGCCCTGCTCGCCGGAGCCACCCTCCCGCAGGCCGTCCGCCTCGCCCACCTGGTGGCCGGCATCCGCGGCCGGGCCGAGCTGCCGCGCACCGGCCGTCGGGTCCGGCGGGTCAACTGGTCGATCAACAACCGCTGTCCAATGTCCTGCCAGGGCTGCTACAACCCGTTCGCCGCGGAGCAGATCGACCTGGCCCAGGCGGACCTGATCATCGGGAAGCTGGCCGCGCACGGCACCACCGACCTGGTCCTGGCCGGCGGGGACCCGCTGCTCTGGCCGCCGATCTTCGACGTGGTCGACCACGCCGTCGAGGCCGGCCTCAAGGTCGGCCTCGACACCACCGGCTACACCCTCACCGCAGGGAAGCTCGCCCGGCTGCGCGGGCTGTCCTCGCTGCGGCTGCCGTTGGACGCCGTCACCGCGGACGTGCAGCGCGCCTTCCGGCGCAGCCCGGACGGCAACCTCCTGCGGGCGCTGCTGGACTCCCTCGACCTCTGCGACGCCGAGGGCTTCGACCGGGTGCGGGTGCACACCGTGGCGAGCGCCGAGAACCTCCACCAGCTGCCGGAGCTCGCGGCCGAGGTGATGTCCCACCCGTCGGTGGCCCAGTGGGTGATCTTCCAGTGGTGGGGCCGACGGGCCTCGCCGGCCACGGTCCGCCGGCTCGGGGTGGCGGTCGAGGAGGTCCGCGAGGTCGTGGAGGCGATCCGCCGGGACCACCCCGGCCGGGAGATCCACCTCGCGGAGAGCAGCCAGCGGGAGCTGCTGAACTGGATGATCCAGTCGAGCGGGCAGGTCGTCACCTTCGGGTCGGGCGCGGAGGAGGAGTTCATCCTGGGCAACCTGCTGACGGACGAGGTGGCGGAGATCCTGACCCACCCGATCCTGGACTTCGAGGCGATGTCCCGGGGGATCCCGGTCACCCCGGGGACCGTGTTCGGCCCGGCGGACGCCGTGCGGGGCTGACGCTCCCGACTGCCAGGCTGATAACGGAACGGTTGCGGAGCCCGCCATTCCCGTGCCCGGGGCTTGACGGCACGGGGAGGGCGGGCGTTTGCTGTGTCCGCTCGTTGGAACCTGTTTGGTTCTGGTTTGTTTTGTGTGTTTGAACGTTCAAAACAGTCGAGCTACCCCCGCTGCGCCCCCGTCACGCCCCATCACCCCCTCTGCACCACCTGCTCCCTCCGCACCACCCACCCCCTCCGCGCCACCCACCTCCTTCGCACCACAGCCTTCCGGCGCCACCCCACCGAGAGGAATGCAATGTCACACCTTTCCCGACGCGACCTTCTCCGCGCCTCCGGAGCCGGCCTGCTGGCCGTCGCCGCCGGCGGCACCCTCGCGGCCTGCGGCGGCGGCTCCGGCTCGGGAGGCGCCGCCGGCGGGGATGCCGACACCGGCACGATCACCGTCTGGTCCTGGGCCACCGCCGCCGACGCGCTGCGCGGGATCGTCCCGGCCTTCGAGAAGGACAACCCGGGGATCAAGGTCGACGTCCAGGACATCGGTGAGCCCGCCATCTGGGACAAGATCACCGTCGGCCTGGCGGCCGGCGGCCAGGGCCTCGGCGACGTCCTGCACATCGGCTGTGACTACCTGCCCGGCTACCAGGAGAAGTTCCCCGGCGGCCTGGCCGACCTCTCCGCGCTCGGCGCGGACGCCCACAAGGACAAGTTCGCCAAGGGCCTGTGGCCGGTCGTCAGCGGCAAGGACGGCCACGCCTACGCGCTGCCCTGGGAGGTCAACCCGCTCGGCTTCTTCTACCGCAAGGACTACTTCGACAAGGCGGGCATCGACCCCGAGACCCTCGCCACCTGGGACGACCTGATCGCCGTCGCGGACCGCTTCAAGGCCGCCAACCCCGGCGTCGCCCTGATCGGCGTGAACAAGGCCGCCAACCCCACCCCCGACCTGGACTTCCTCCAGGCGCTGATGCAGCTCCAGGGCGCCTTCTACTTCGACCTCCAGGGGAAGATCACCGTCGGCTCGGAGCCGGCCGTGCGCGCGATGACCATCATCAAGCGGCTGGACGAGGCCGGGCTGATCGGCGACACCCCCGGCGTCCAGAGCTGGCCGCCCGTGATGAAGACCGGCAAGCTCGCGGTGGCCGCGATGCCCGCCTGGGTCGCGCACTACCTGGAGAAGAAGTTCCCCGACCAGAGCGGCAACTGGCGCCTCACCAAGCCCCCGGCGGTCACCCCCGGCGGCAAGCGCACCGCCCTGGTCAACTCCACCCACCTGGCCGTCGCCGCCTCCAGCCCGCGCCGCCGGGCCGCCTGGAAGTTCGTCGAGTACGCCGTCACCCGCCCCGCCTCGGTGAACGCCATGTTCAACGCGGGCGGCGTCTTCCCCGCTCTCACCGAGGCCTACACCGACCCGCTGTACGCGGCGCCGAGCGCCTTCTACGGCGGCCAGCCGGTGCTCAGGACCTTCGCCGACCTCGCCACCGAGGGCGGTGACCCCACCAACTACTCCGGCGACTACGCCCGCGCCCTCAAGCTCGTCAGCGACGCCCAGACCAAGGTCCTGCTCAAGGGCGCCGACCCGGCCGCCGTCCTCCAGGACGCCGCCAAGCAGCTCGCCCAGCAGACGGGGCGCGGTATCGTATGAGTGCCGCCAGCCCGACCGCCTCCGGCGTCAACAGAAAGTCCGGCCCGACCGCCTCCGGCCTCAACGGAAAGCCCAGGCCGAGTCGTTGGCGCCGCCGCGCGGTGCCGTACCTGCTGCTCGCCCCGGCCCTGATCACCTTCGCCGTGTTCAAGGTCTACCCGATCGTCGACTCGCTGCTGCTGTCCTTCACCACCGGCGCCGGCAACGCCACCCGTAACGCCGGCCTCGCCAACTACCAGCGTCTGGTGGACGATCCGCTGTTCTGGACGGCCCTTCGCAACACCGGCGTGATCCTCGTCGTGCAGGTCCCGCTGATGCTCGGACTGGCCCTGCTGATGGCCGTCGGCATCAACTCCGCCCTGGTGCGCTGGCGTACGGTGTGGCGGCTCGGCGTCTTCATGCCCTCCGTCACCGGCCTGGTCGCCACCGGCGTGATCTTCGCCTACCTGCTCAAGGCCGACGACGGCGCGGTCAACTGGCTGCTGAACGCGGTCGGTCTGCCCTCCGTCGACTGGCTGGGCCAGCCCGTCTGGGCCCGGATGGCCGTCGTCGTCGTGCTCACCTGGCACTACACCGGCTACAACGCCGTCATCTACCTCGCCGGACTCCAGTCCATCCCACGGGAGTTGTACGAGGCCGCGATGGTCGACGGCGCCGGCCCGATCCGCCGGTTCACCTCGATCACCGTCCCCGCGCTGCGCCCGGTGCTGCTGTTCACCGTCGTGCTCTCCACCATCGGCACGCTCCAGCTCTTCGACGAGCCGTACGTGCTGACCGGCGGCGGGCCCGACAACGCCACCCTGACCGTCTCCATGTACCTGTACCAGAACGGCTTCCGGTTCTTCGACTTCGGCTACGCCTCAGCCATCGCCTACGCGCTCACCCTGCTGGTGTCGGTGCTCGGTGCCGTCCAGATGCGCCTGATGGGAGAGCGCGAGAAGTGACCCCCAAGACCGTTACCCCCACCGGTGCCGCCCCCGAGGGCACGACCCCCGAGGGCACGACCCCCGGGAGCGCGACCCCCCGGAGCGCGGCCCGCAGGAACCCGAATCCCCTCAAGAAGCTGCGCGGCTGGCCGCTGACCTTCCTCCTCGCCGGCGTCACCGGGCTGTCGATCGCCCCCTTCTACTGGCTGGTGGTCTCCTCCACCCGCAGGGACACCGAGGTCTTCGACTGGCCGCCCAAGCTGCTGCCCGGCGGGAGCCTCGGCGAGAACCTGAGCCACCTGGAGCAGAAGATCGGCCTGCTCCGGGTGGTCGGGAACTCCCTGCTGGTGGCGGGAGTCCAGACGATCGGCGCGCTGGTCGTGGCGCTGCTCGCGGGCTACGCCTTCGCCAAGTTCCGCTTCCGCGGCCGCACCCTGCTGTTCGCGCTGCTGCTCTCCACCCTCGTGGTGCCCGAACAGGTGCTGCTGGTACCGCTGTTCAAGATGATGATGAACTTCGGCCTGCTGGACACCTACCAGGCGCTGATCCTGCCGGGCCTGTGCGTGCCGTTCGCCATCTTCCTGATGCGGCAGTCACTGAGCAGCCTGCCGGACGAACTCCTGGACGCCGCCCGGGTCGACGGCGCGGGCGAGCTGCGGGTGCTGTTCAGCGTGGTGGTGCCGGTCATGCGGCCGGTGCTGGCGGCCCTGTCGATCTTCCTCTTCCTGGGCTCCTGGAACCAGTTCGTCTGGCCGCTGATCGCCCTGCGCAGCCCCGAGATGCACACCCTGCCGGTCGCCCTGGCGACGCTGCACGGCAACAAGTCCAACACCGACTACGGCGCGATCCTCTCCGGCACCGCGCTGTCCACCCTGCCGATGATGGTCCTCTTCCTGGTCCTCCAGCGGCAGTTCATCTCCGGCCTGCTGGCCGGCGCCACGAAGGGCTGAGCATGACCGAGACGAACGACGTCGCGGCCGAGGTCTGGGAGCCGCACGCCCCCACCGCCGCCGGGTCCCCGCGACCGCTGGACGCCGAAGGGCTGGACCTGCGGGTGAGCGGCACGGGCACGGTGCGCAGGATCGCCGACGGGGTGGTGGAGGTCAGCGCCGAGGGCACGGGCGAGGTGCGGATCGAGTGGCGGGTGCCCTGCGTCGACGCCACCGCCCTCTGGACCCCCGAGCCGCGCGGCACCGGGTGGCTGCCCGCCGCCTGGAGCGCCCCGCGCCGCACCTCGCTGGCCAACGGCGCGCCGATCGCCGCGCTGGTCGGCACCGGGGACGTCGCCCTGTGCGCCTTCGCCGCCTGGCGCCCGGACGTGCTGGCCGGGGCCGGTGTGGTCGAGGAGACCGGGGAGTTCCGGTTCTGGGCCCAGGCCGCCGACCGGCTCACCGTCCGGATCGACACCTCGCGCCGCCACTTCGGCCGCGCCCTGGCCGACCTCGCCGCCTGGTGGGGCGAGGGCCGCACCGCCGACATCCCGGAGGCCGCCCGCCGCCCCGCGTACTCCACCTGGTACTCGATGCACCAGGACATCACGCCCGAGGGCGTCGAGACCCAGGCCGCGCTCGGCAAGGAGCTGGGCCTGGACGTGATCATCGTGGACGACGGCTGGATGACCGCCGACCGCACCCGCGGCTACGCCCACTGCGGCGACTGGGAGCCGGTCTCGCTGCCCGACACCGCCGACCACGTCCGGCGGGTGCACGACCTCGGCGTGCGCTACATGCTCTGGTACGCGCTGCCGTTCATCGGCAAGGACAGCGCCGCGTACAAGGAGATCGGCCACCTCGCGCTGGCCGACGTCGCCCACATGGGCGCGATCGTCGCCGACCCGCGCCACCCCGAGGTCCGGGCCTTCCTCACCGACCGGCTCGCCCGGGCCGTCGAGGAGTGGGGCATGGACGGCCTCAAGGTGGACTTCGTCGACTGGTTCGCCCGTGCCGCCGAGAGCGCCGACGCCCCGCCGGCCCGCCCCGGTGCGGACTGCGCGAGCGTCGAGGAGGGCGTGGAACGGCTGCTCGCCGCGATCCGCGGCCGGATCACCGCCGCGAACCCGGAGGCGATGATCGAGCACCGCCAGCCGTACGTCAGCCCCGGCCTGTGGCCGTACGCCACCATGATCCGCGCCACCGACTGCCCGCTCAGCCCGCAGGAGAACCGGCAGCGGACCATCGACGTGCGGCTGGCCGCCGGGCCCGTCCCGGTCCACGCCGACATGCTGATGTGGCACTCCGGCGAGCCGGCCGAGCAGGTCGCCTGCCATCTGATCAACGTGCTGTTCTCGGTGCCGCAGGTCTCCGTGGACCTCGCCGCGCAGAGCGAGGGCCAGCGCGAGGCGATCGCCTTCTGGCTGGGCGTCTTCCGCGAGCACACCGCCACCCTCCAGCTCGGCGAACTGCTCCCGGCCCGCCCGGACCTCGGCTACCCGATGGTCACCGCGCGCGGCACCGACACCGTCGCCGTGGCCCGGTACGCCGCGCTGCCGGTGGACGCCTCCGGCGAGGACTGGCGCACCCTGCTGGTGGCCAACGCCGACGCCGACCCGGACGTCCGGCTCACCGGCGGCCGCGGGCAGGTGGCGGTGACGGTGCGGGACGCCCGGGGGCGTATCGTCCGGCAGGGCGAGGTCGAGCTGGACCGGGCGGACACGATCCCCGTGCCGCGCGGCGGGCTGCTGACCCTGCGCCGGGCCTGACGCCGTGTCGGGCCTGCCTCCGCGCCGAGCCCGACCCGTTCGGGGCTCGGGCGGGGCACCGGCGCCCGTCCCGAGCCCCCGACCACCCCTGGAGAACCGCATGCCCGACGGACCGCACCGGCCGCGCCGCGGCGCCACCACGATCGAGGAGGTGGCCCGGGCGGCCGGGGTCTCCCGGCAGACCGTCTCCAACACGCTCAACGCGCCGCACCGGGTCCGCCCGGAGACGCTGGAGCGGGTGAACACGGCGATCCGCGAACTCGGCTACCAGCCCGACCAGTCGGCGCGCTCGCTGCGCAGCGGCGCCCGGCGCACCATCGGCTACCTCGCCCCGGTGGACGACCCGCTCGACCCCAACCCGCTGATGGCCGGCTTCCTGGAGGCCCTGGTCGACGCGGCCGGGGCGGCCGGGCAGCGGGTGCTGCTGTTCCGCCCCGGGCAGGGCACGGCCGACCCGGTGGCCGCGATCGACGAACTGGTCGCGGCCCGCCAGGTGGACGGGCTGGTGCTGGCCGACGTGCTGCGCGAGGACGTCCGGATCGCCCATGTGGCCCGGCTCGGCGTCCCGTTCGTCAGCTTCGGACGGACCGGGCCCGCGCAGCCGCAGTGCTGGGTGGACATCGGCAACGAGACGGCGATGGCCGACGTGGTGCGGCACCTCGCGGCGCTCGGCCACCGCCGGATCGGCTACCTCGGGGCCGCCGAGGAACTGCCCTGGATGGCGGCGCGGCGGGCCGGCTTCCTGGCCGAGGCGCACCGGCTGGGCCTGTCCGCGGTGGCGACGGGTGCCGCCGAGGCGGGCTTCTCCGGGACGGCCGCGGGCTCGGCGGTGGCCTCCGTACGGGCGCTGCTGCGCGGGCCCGACCGGCCCACTGCCTTCGCGGCCGGCGACGACCTGCTGGCGCTGGACGTCTACGAGGCCGTCCGGGCGGAGGGGTTGGTGGTCGGGCCCGGCGGGGTGGCGGTCACCGGCTTCCACGACACGCCGCTCTGCCGGCACCTCCACCCGGCGCTGACCTCGGTCCGGCTGCCGCTGCGGGCGATCGCCACCGCGATGGTCGGCCGGCTGCTGGACCGGGTGCGCGGGGAGGCGGCACCGGCCGAGGGGCTGGAGCTGCCCACCGAGCTGGTGGTGCGGGGGAGTTCGGGCCGGTCCGGCGGGGCGGAACCGTCCGGCTGGTCGGGCTGGTTCGGTTAGCGGGTCGGTCGGCCGGTCCGGTTCGGTCAGCTGGGCCGGTCCGTGCGCTCGGCCGTCGCCGCCACGATCAGCTCGCCGACCAGTCCGGCGGCGGCCGCCCGCTGCTCGGCGGACAGGCCGTCGTCGGTGACCAGGACGTCCAGCTGGTCCAGGTCGGCGAAGGAGGCCAGGCCGACCGCGTTCCACTTGGTGTGGTCGGCCACCACGACCACCCGGCGGGCCGAGCGCAGGAAGGTGCGGTTGGTCTCCGCCTCGGCCAGGTTCGGGGTGGTCAGTCCGGCCTCGGGGGAGAGGCCGTGGCAGCCCAGGATCAGCAGGTTGACGTGCAGGGAGCGGATCGCCTGGTCGGCCACCGGCCCGACCAGGGCGTCCGAGGGGGTCCGCACCCCGCCGGTGCGGATCACCGTGGCGGTGGCCGGGGTCCCGTCCTCGGCGGGCTGCTCCAGCAGCTCGGCGATCCGCAGCGAGTTGGTCACCACGGTGAGGCCCTCGACGGCGCGCAGGTGCCGGGCGACCGCGAAGGTGGTCGTCCCGCCGGCCAGCCCGACCGCCGAACCCGGTGGGACCAGCGCGGCGGCGGCCCGGGCGATCGCGTCCTTGGCGGGCAGCTCCCAGTGCGCCTTGGTCTCGAACCCGGGTTCGCCGGTGGCCGGCGCCTCGACCCGGACGGCGCCGCCGTGCACCTTGTGCACCAGGCCGCGGCGGGCCAGCGCGTCCAGGTCGCGGCGCACGGTCATGTCGGAGACCCCGAGGTCGCGGACCAGTTCGGTGACCCGGACCCCGCCGCGCGCGCGGATCTGCTCCAGGATCAGCACGCGGCGCTGTCCGGCGAGTGGTTGGGCGCTGTCAGCCATCGGGAGGCCTCCTTCGTCCACTGCTGGTGAGTGGTACTGGTGGATAATGTTTGAGATTGTAGCTTTCTGTTGATTCCCCATCGATTCCGGGGATCCTCATCGATCCCCGTCGATCCCACGATTCCAATGGCTTCACTCGGAGGAAGAAGGGCCATGCCCGGGACGTCCCTGACCCAGCCCACCACCGTCAGGACCGTGACCACGCTCGCGGACGGTCGGCAGCTGATCTACTACGACAGCGGTGCCGCCGACCCCCGGGGCGCGGTGGACGAACGGCCGCTCGACCCGCAGGTCCCCGGCTCCGAGGTCCGGCTGGACCCGGCCACCGGCGACTGGGTCACCATCGCGGCCCACCGCCAGGCGCGCACCTACCAGCCGCCGGCCGAGGAGTGCCCGCTCTGCCCGTCCCGGGACGGGCGGCTCAGCGAGATCCCGGCCGGGGACTACCAGGTGGCCGTCTTCGAGAACCGCTTCCCCTCGCTCGCCGGCGAGCCCGCGGAGCCCGTCCGGGCGGCCGAGGGCCTGTGGACCAGCGGTCCGGGCACCGGACGCTGCGAGGTGGTCTGCTTCACCGCCGACCACGACGCCTCCTTCGCCGACCTCACCCCCGAACGCGCCCGGCTGGTCCTGGACGCCTGGACCGACCGCACCGCCGAACTCTCCGCCCTGCCCGGCGTGCGGCAGGTCTACTGCTTCGAGAACCGGGGCGCCGAGATCGGCGTCACCCTCGCCCACCCGCACGGCCAGATCTACGCCCTGCCCTTCACCACCCCGCGCACCGCCCGGATGGCCGCCCGCGCCGCCGAACACCGCGCCGGAACCGGCCGCAACCTCTTCGAGGACCTGCTCGCCGCCGAACGCGCCCACGGCGAGCGCGTCGTGCTCGCCGGGACGCACTGGACGGCCTTCGTCCCCTTCGCCGCCCGCTGGCCGTACGAGGTCCACCTGTACCCGCACCGCAGGGTGCCCGACCTGACCGCCCTGGACGCCGACCAGCGGGACGAATTCCCCTCCCTCTACCTGGAGTTGCTGCGCCGCTTCGACCGGCTCTTCGGTGCCGGCCGCACCCCGTACATCTCCGCCTGGCACCAGGCCCCCGCCGGGCAGCGGGACGAACTCGCCCTGCACCTGGAGCTGTTCACCATCCGCCGCACCGCCGACAAGCTCAAGTACCTGGCCGGGGTGGAGTCCGGCATGGACGCCTTTGTCAACGACGTCACCCCCGAGGACGCGGCCCGCCGGCTGCGGGAGGTCGCTGGAGCATGAGTACCTTCACGGAGCTGTACGGTCGACCCGCCGAGGGGGAGTGGGCCGCCCCCGGCCGGGTCAACCTGATCGGCGAACACACCGACTACAACCTGGGGTTCGTCCTCCCGATCGCCCTGCCGCAGACCGTCCGCGCCCAGGCCGCCCGCCGGGAGGACGGGCTGCTGCGGCTCTGGTCCGCCCAGGGCGGTGAGCTCGTCACGCTCCCGGTCGACGACCTCGCCCCCGGCTCGGTGCCTGGCTGGGCCGGCTACCCGGCCGGGGTGGTGTGGGCGCTGCGCGAGGCCGGGCACCCGGTCGGCGGGGCGGACCTCCGGCTGGACAGCGACGTGCCCAGCGGCGCCGGGCTCTCCTCCTCGGCCGCACTGGAGTGCGTCGTCGCCGCCGCCTACAACGACCTGTACGGGCTGGGGATCCCGGCCGCGGAACTGGCGGTGCTGGCCCAACGCGCCGAGAACGCCTTCGTCGGCGTGCCCTGCGGGATCATGGACCAGATGGCCTCGACCTGCTGCCGCCCCGGGGCCGCGCTGTTCCTGGACAGCCGGGACCTGACGATGCGTCAGGTGCCGTTCGACCTCGCAGGCGCCGGCCTCGCCCTGCTGGTCCTGGACACCCGGGTGAAGCACGACCTCGGCGACGGCGCCTACGCCGCGCTACGGGCCGGCTGCGAACGGGCGGCCGCCCTGCTCGGGCTGCCCGCGCTGCGCTCGCTCCAGCCGTCCGCACTGGCCGACGCGCTCACCCGACTGCCCTCGGAGCTGGTTCCGCTGGTACGGCACGTGATCACCGAGAACGCCCGGGTGGAGGCCGCCGTCGCCCACCTGGACGCCGGCGACCTCGCCGCGCTCGGCCCGATCCTCACCGCCGGGCACGCCTCGCTGCGCGACGACTACCGGGTCTCCTGCCCGGAGACCGACCTCGCCGTCGAGGCCGCCCTGGCCGCCGGCGCCCACGGCGCGCGGATGACCGGCGGCGGTTTCGGCGGCTCGGTCATCGCCCTGGTGGACGCGGCCGCGGCGGAGCGCGTCGCCGCCGAGGTCACCGCCGCGTTCCGCGACGCCGGGTACGCCGAGCCACGCACCCTCACCGCCGTCCCGGCGGAGGGGGCGCGCCGGGTCGGCTGAGCCACGCCCGGTGGGCGGGCCGGCTGGGCCGAGTCAGGCCTGGTGGGCAGCGGGCTCGACTGAGCCACGCCCGGTGGGCGCGCCGGTTCGGCCGAGTCAGGCCCGGTGGGCAGCGGGCTCGACTGAGCCACGCCCGGTGGGCGCGCCGGTTCGGCCGAGTCAGGCCCGGTGGGCGGCCGGGCGCTCCGGGGAGGCCTCCGCGAGCGCCCGGGTGACGGCGTCGACGCCCGCGCGCAGCCCGTACACCGGGGTGGCCGGCTGCTGCCGCCAGGACTCGTCGATCCCGCCCGCGTCCACGGTGTCGAAGCCCAACTCGTCGACCAGCGCCCGGACCACCCGCTTGGCCGCCTCGTCGTCCGAGGCGACCGGCACGGCGAGGCGCTCGGGGTCGCCCGCCGGGCGCGGGCGCTCCAGCAGGTCCTGGGCGTACGTGCCGTTGAACACCTTCACCACCCCGTGCCCGAGGTGCTGCTCCGTCCAGCGGCTCTCGGTCAGCCCGCCGTCCTCGATCGCGTCGATCCGGCCGTCGCGCTCCTTCGGGTAGTAGTTGCCGGTGTCGATCACCGCGACGCCCTCGGCCGCGCCGTCCAGCAGCCCGGCGGGCAGGTCCGGCACGTTCTTCAGCGGCACCGTCACCACCACGACCTGGGCGCCCCGCGCGGCCTCGGAGACCGTCACCGCCGTCGCCCCGGTCTCCTCGACCAGCGCCTTGAGCGTCTCCGGGCCACGCGAGTTGGCCACCGAGACCTCGTGCCCCAGCGTCGTCAGCCGCCGCGTCAGGTTGCCGCCGATGTTGCCCGCGCCGATAATGCCGATCTTCATGGGAAGTCCTTCTTCGCGAGTGCTGTTTGGGACGTTCGCCTTGGCCCAACCACCAGGAGACCGCCCCGGATTCCCGATCGGCAGGGTGGTTTTCCCGGACCCACGGTCGAGGCGGGCCTGGTGCCGCCCCGGCGCCCGCCGCGAGGGTGGACGCCATGAACAGCACTCCGTCCCACTCCACCGTCCTCGTCACCGGCGGCACCAGCGGCATGGGCTTCGCCACCGCCCGCCACCTCCTCGCCGCCGGCGCCAGGGTCGTCATCACCGGCCGTGGCGACACCCGGCTCGCCCGCGCCGCGGCGCGGCTCGACGCCGGCGACCGCCTGCTCACCGTCCGCGCCGACGCCTCCGTCCCCGCGGACCTCGCCCGGCTGGCCGACACCGTGCGGGAGCGCCACGGCCGGCTCGACGGCGTGTTCGCCAACGCGGGTGTGGCCGGCTTCCAGCCGGCCGGCGAGGTGACGGAGGCCGAGTTCGACCGGATGGTCGCCACCAACCTCAAGGGCGTCTTCTTCACCGTCCAGCACGCTCTGCCGCTGCTGGACGCCGCCGGCGGCGGATCCGTCGTCCTGAACGCCTCCTGGACCCCGCACCGCGGCCTGCCCGGCGCCGCCGTCTACGCCGCCACCAAGGCCGCCGTGCTCAGCCTCGCCCGCACTCTCGGCAGCGAACTCGCCGGGCGCGGCATCCGGGTCAACTCGGTCAGCCCCGGCTACATCGTCACCGAGATGTTCCACGCCGCCGTCCCGGACCCGGCCGACCACGAGCCGATCCGCGACCAGGTCCCGCTCGGGCGGCTGGGCACCGCCGAGGACATCGCCGAGACCGTCGCCTTCCTGCTCTCCGACCGCTCCTCGTACATCACCGGGCAGGACATCGTGATCGACGGCGGCCTCGTCCCGGCCTTCCCGTCGCTGACCGGCTGACCGGATGACCGGCTGAGCGGCCGGGCGCCCCGCCGTGCCTGGTCCTGACAGGGCCAGGCACGGCGCCGCCCGTCCGGGTGAGAATCACCGGTGTGAACCCGAGCAGCGCCCTGAGCGAATTCCTCCGCACCCGTCGCGCCGGCCTGCGGCCCGAGGACGTCGACCTCCCCGACTACGGCGGCCGCCGCCGCGTCGCCGGACTGCGCCGCGAGGAACTCGCCCACCTCGCCGGGGTCAGCGTCGACTACTACACCCGTCTCGAACAGGGCCGCGTCGGCAACCCGTCCGACGCCGTCCTCGACGCCGTCGCCCGCGCCCTGCGCCTGGCCCCCGACGAGTCCGGCCACCTCCACCGCCTCGCCCGCCCCACGGCCCGGCCCCGCCGCCGCCCCGTCGCCCGCCAGCAGCCGCGCCCCTCACTGCTGCACCTGCTGCGGCAGCTCCACGACACCCCGGCCGTGGTGATGGGCCACCGGATGGACGTCCTGGCCTGGAACCCCGCCGCCGTCGCCCTGTTCGGCGACTACGGCGCCCTGCCCGTCGAGGACCGCAACATCGCCCGCATCACCTTCCTCGACCCGGCCTCCCGCGAGCTCTACGCCGACTGGGCCGCCTGCGCCCGCGAGAACGTCGCCTTCCTCCACCTGGAGGCCGGCCGCCGCCCCGACGACCCGCTGCTCGCCGAACTGATCGGCCGACTCTGCCTGGGCAGCGAGGAGTTCCAGCGGATGTGGGCCGAACACCCGGTCGCCGACAAGACCTCGGGCCGCAAGTCCTTCCGCCACCCGTTCGCGGGGACCCTGGACCTCGCCTACGACACCCTCCGGCCGGCCGACGACCCGGGCCAGGCCCTGGTCACCTACACGGCGGACCCGGGCTCGGCCTCGGACGACGGGCTGCGGCTGCTGCTGTCCTGGGCGGCGTCGGGCTGAGGTTCCGGGGTCAGAGCACGCAGGTTGCCCATGGCCAGCACGGTGTCCGGATGGTCCGGGCCGAGAACCCGGTCCAGATCCGCCACGGCCTGCCGGAGCATCTCCAGCGCCTGGTCCCGGAGTCCGACCTCCCAGTACATGGTGGCGAGGTTGTTGCGGGCCATGAGGGTTTCGGGGTGGTCCACGTCGAGGATGCGTCGGCGGTCCGCGAGTACCTGTTCCAGGAGGTTGATGGCGACGTCGACGTGGCCGGTCTCCGACCTGATGACGGCGACGTTCTGGCGGGCGACGAGGGTGTCGGGATGGTCGTTGCCGAGGACGCGCCGACGGTCGGCGAGGACCTGTTCCAGGAGGTTGACGGCGTCGTCGGTACGTCCGGCGTCCCGGTAGGCAGTGGCGAGGTTGTTGCGGGTGGTGAGGGTGCTGGGGTGGTCGGGGCCGAGGATGCGTTGGCGATCTGCGAGGACCTGTTCCTGGAGGCGAATAGCGTCGTCGGTGTGTCCGGCGTCCGAGTAGGCGGCGGCGAGGTTGTTACGGGACGTAAGGGTGTTTCGGTGGTCGATCCCGAGGACTCGCTCGCTCGCGGCGGCAAGACCGCTCCAGTACTGAACGCTACTGGTGTACAGGCCTGCCTCGATGAGGCTGATTCCGAAACTGAACAGCAGCTGGTGAATTCCCGTCAACGGCTGAACCAGGTCGGCGCCGCTGTGCCCGGCGAGGACATCGGTGTTGGCCCGGAGCGTCGCGGCCAAGTCCGGCGCAGTGTAATCCGCACTCGGCCACAGTTCGACGAGGGCATCGGCAGCCGCGAGGCCGGCTTCCGGCGTACCGGGACCGATGTCCAGGGCGGCACGCGCCGTGAGCGCGTGCAGCGTCACCTCCCGGTCGGCCGTCTCGGTGAGCGTGACGAGGCTGTAGTTGTGCAGCACGGCGAGCGCGTCCAGCGCGTCGTCGGCCGTGACCGGCCCGCCGCGAACCCTGCCGAGGTGCTCCAGCACCGCCTCCGTGCCCCACAGCTCCTGCGGATGCCCGGCCGGGTCGAGCAGTGCCGCCAACCCGAGGACCGGCCCCGCCAGGCCGACCGGCTCCTCCTGCTGCGCCTCGTCGAGGGCCAGCAGCAGCGCCGCCGTCACCGGTCCCCGGTAGCCGTCCGCGCCGGAACGGGCGGGCAGGACGGTGTCCAGGCTGCGCGAGCGGTCGCGGAACAGCTCCAGGTAACGGCCGCAGCTGCGCCGGGTGTTGACCATGTAGGCGGCCGCGTGGGCGAGCGCGAGCGGCAGGTGGCCCAGCTCCTCGGCGAGCTCGCCCGCGTGCTCGTCCAGGAACCGGGAGCACTTCGCGCGCTCCAGCCGCTCGCTCAGGTAGGCAAGGGACTCGGCTTCGGAGTACGTACTGACCTCGACGAGCCGCCGGTCGCCACCCGTACTGGCGGCGCCCCGGTGCCGGGTGGTCGCGATGACCCGGCCGCGCCCGCCCCGGCTGGTGACCGGCCACAGCTCCTCGGGGGTGTGCTCGGTGGTGTTGTCGAGGACGACCAGCCAGCCCCGCTCCGTGGCCGCGAGCCAGGACAGGAACCGCTCCGCGTCCTGCTCCGCCGCCTCCCCACTCGCCCCGGGAACCTGAACCGCCACGGCGGCCCGCGCGTACAGGTCGGTCACGGCGGACGGCTCGGCCGCGTCGGCCCACAGCACCAGGTCGGTGCCCGCCTCGACGGCCTCCCGCGCGTAGTGCGCCGCGAGCTGCGACTTCCCGACACCGCCACCGCCCGCCAGCACCTGGCTGAGCACGACCGTCCCGTACTCCCCGCGCGCCTCGTCGATCGCCTGCCGCAGCTCCGCCCGGGGCTGGAAGGCGGTCGCCTTCGGCGGGATCCGCCCGACCACCACCGGCCACCGCACCTTGGCACCGGCCGGCGCCGCGTACTGGTGGACGGTCATCTCCCCGGCCTGGAAGGCACTGCCGTGCACGGTGGCACTGCCGTCGATCCCGTTCCTGACCTGCCAGCCCTGCACCTGCTCGCCCCCACCGCCCGACCCGCCGAACCGGCCTCCATTATGGGAGCCGAAACGGCAGCGCCGTGGGGGCCCCCCCCCCGGGGGGGGGGGCGGGGCGGGGGGGGCCGGGGGGGGGCGGGCGGGGGGGGGCCGGGGCGGGG
>NZ_JBICYZ010000052.1:0-52071 GCF_043201465.1 Kitasatospora sp. NPDC048298 | reverse complement strand
TCCCGACCTACTTCGCGGGGCCCCCCCGCCCGCCGCCCCGCCCCCCCCGCCCCCCCCCCGCCCCCCCCCGCCGGTACTGGGGGACCCGTTCGGAGTCAGGCCGTGAAGTAGCCGTTCAGGTCGGCGATCACGTGGGTGTCACCCGAGTAGTTGTAGAACGTCACCCGGCCGTCCACGACGGGGACGACGACCAGGTTGGCCCTGGTCTGCCCGGCCGTGAAGTTGAGGTTCGACACGCCCGGGCGGGCGGTGCCGTGCGGGTAGACGGTCAGGTGGCTGCCCGCCGTCGGCCCCGTGACGGTGACGTTGAGGACCACGGCGGTGACGCCGGTGGCCGGCACGCCCTCCAGGCCCGTCACGGGCACGCTGACGACGTTGCCGCCGCCCACCGTCCCGGCCCGGGCGCCGACACCGTCGCGGGTGTCCAGCAGACGGACCGGGGTGGTCGGGGAGAAGGCCGAGCCGGTGGCCGCGTCGGTGTAGTAGCCGTTGACGTCTGCGATCAGGTCGACGTCGCCCGCGCTGTTGCGCAGGTTCACCTTGCCGTTCACCACCGGCACCGTCACCAGGTTGGCGACGGTCTGTCCGGCCTGGTAGTTGAGGTTGGAGACGTTCGGCAGGGGCCGGCCGTCGGGGTGGACGGTGATGTGGCCGGAGCCGGTGGGGCTGACGGCGGTGACGTTCATGACGACGGCGGTGACGCCGGTCGCCGGGACGCCGTTGACGCCGGAGACCTGGAGGTTGACCACGCCGTCGGGGCCGACCCGCTGGGCGGGGGCGCCGGTGCCGTCGCGGGTGTCCAGGAAGCGGACCGGGGTGGTCGGGGAGAAGGCCGAGCCGGTGGCCGCGTCGGTGTAGTAGCCGTTGACGTCTGCGATCAGGTCGACGTCGCCCGCGCTGTTGCGCAGGTTCACCTTGCCGTTGACGACCGGCACCGTCACCAGGTTCGGGACGGTCTGTCCGGCCTGGTAGTTGAGGTTGGAGACGTTCGGCAGCGGCTGGCCGTCGGGGTGGACGGTGATGTGGCCGGAGCCGGTGGGGCTGACGGCGGTGACGTTCATGACGACGGCGGTGACGCCGGTCGCCGGGACGCCGTTGACGCCGGAGACCTGGAGGTTGACCACGCCGTCGGGGCCGACCCGCTGGGCGGGGGCGCCGGTGCCGTCGCGGGTGTCCAGGAAGCGGGCCGGATCGATCGGGACGAACCGGCTCCTGGTCGGGGCGGTTGCGGCGGTGACGGTGAAGGCGTCGGGGAGCGAGACCCCGTACACGCCGTCGAGTTCGATGCCGTAACTTCCGGGCGCCAGACTCCTGGTGTCGAACAGAACGTCGAGCGCGGTGCCGTCGGCGTTCACGGAGAGCGTCTCCATGAAGGGTGTGCCGGAGGAGCCGCCGCCCACCAGTTTCGCCTTGTTGCCCAGGTGCAGGCCGGAGCCCCGGATGACGGCCTGGACCCTTGTCCCGGCGGCGCCGGTGGACGGGCTGACCGAGGCCAGGGTGGGCCGCGGCGCCGGCCGCGGGCAGGACGAGTCGCAGGTGCCCTGCATGCTGTATTCGACCGGCAGGGCCGAGGTGCCGGGCCCGACGACCAGGACGGCCTGGCCGGCGTCGCCGGAGTTCGTCGTCTGGCACCGGGCGCCGAACCCACTGGAGTTGACGCACTGGTGGCCGAGGTAGCCGCGGTCCCAGTGGGTGCCGCTCAGCAGGTTGATGACGGGCTGCTGGCTGTAGGGGGTGCTGCTGTTGCCGACGACGTTGAAGGACTGCGAGGGCTTCATGTCGACCACCGCGCAGTAACCGGTCGAGTCCTCGGTGAACACCCCGCTGCGCTGCGGGAAGCCGTCGACCGAGATCGGGTGGGCGGTGCACTCCGGTGCCCAGCCGTCGGCGGTGCCGACCTTCCAGGCGTCGACGCTGGTGTGCAGGGGCTTGTCCTGGTACCCGGCCGCGAACAGGACCATGGTGTACGACTTGGAGCCGGTGACCAGGCAGCTGGGTCCCCACTGGGTGCAGACGTTCTTCCCGCCGGCGTCGAGCACGGCGGCGAGCACCCCGGGGCCGTACGAGTTCCTGCCCGGCCGCGAGCCGATCCAGAACTTGTCCGTGGCCGCGCCGTCGACCCGGACGCACCGGGCGTCCAGGGCCGAGGTCAGGTCGAACCGGAGCGACGGGCCGCCGACCGTCGTCGAGGACGGGGTGAGGCACGGCGCGCCCGGCGAGACGTCACGCCGGGTGAGCTTGTAGGTGTCGGTCTCCCAGGTCCGGATCGGTATCAGCAGCGCGGTGTACGGGACGCCTGCGGTCATGGTGCAGGACTTGGCCGAGTTGCCGGAGGCGATGAACGAGCACGCCGCGCCGCCGGCGCCGTCCACGACCGTGATCTCGGCGTTCAGCTGGTTCTTGAGGTTGCCGTAGTCGATCACCTCGGACGTGGAGTGCTGGCCGGCCGGCAGGCTCAGGCAGACGGCCTCCTGCGAGCCCTGGGGCATCGGGACCTCGACGCCCCAGGTGCCGTCGAACCCGCTCTGCGGCCAGGCGGTGCAGCCGGCGGTCTCCTCGGTCCGGTGGACCACCAGTCCGTAGGCCTTGGACGGGGCGCCGGTCAGCACCACGCGGAACGGGGCGGTGCCGGTCAGTCGGCAGATGCCGGTCGTGGCGCCGATGTCGCACTGCTTGGCACCCGAGGCGTCGGTGACCCGCCCGCCGACCGCCGCGCCGTCGGCGGGCGGCCGGTTGATCAGGTAGACGCCCTTGCCGGAGGCGGTCGGCAGGGTGAGGCAGAGCTGCTGGCCCGGCCCGCCGAAGGTGCCGGTGGCCGGCCCGGCCGCCAGACCGGTGTCGTTGGTCGCGACGCAGCCCCGGGTCTCCTTGGCCGAGTGGAACGCCATGCCGAACGCGCCGACGGAGACCGCGTACGGGTCGACGGCCCAGGTGTAGTCACCCGGCGTCAGGTCGCAGGACCCCTGGGGGCAGAGCCCGCCCTGCGGGGCACCGTCGGCGGCGTACAGCCGGCCGGGGACGGAGCCGACGTTCTGGACGACCGTCCCGAAGTCGTAACGCGCGGACTCCGGCACGCGCAGCGTGTGGCAGCGGGTGACGGAGGTCGGGTCCGGGGAGACGCCGAACGCCTGGGGCTCGACCAGCGTGCAGCCCTCCGGGCGGGACAGCCGCGCCGCGAAGAAGTCGTACGTCAGGGCGGTGCCGTTGTAGCGCTGCGCGGTGATCCGGAACGGGGCGGTGCCGGTGAGGCGGCAGTCGGGGGTGCTCCACTTGTCGCAGACCGGGGTGCCCGTGGCGTCGTAGACGACGGTGTCGGCGCCCCGGAGGGTGGCACCGGTGCGGAGCATGTCGCCGGCGGCGAGGCCGTTCACCTGGTAGCAGTCACCGGCCGAGCCGAGGGCCAGGGAACCCTGGAACACGGTCGGGGCGCCGAGGGTGAGGTCGGCGGGGCCGATCGTCCGGCAGGCCGTGGTGGACTGCAGCGGCAGGTACGAGAGCGCGAGTTCGGTCGGCGAGCTACTGGCGGTGCGGACCTTCAGCGTGTACGTGCCGGCCCGGGTGGTGGCGCACCGCAGGGCCTGGCTGCTGCCCCAGCTCGGGCCGACCGGGTCGTCGCAGGTCACGGTGGTGCCGTCGGGGGCGACCACGGTCGGGGTGACGGACCCCTGGGCGGCGGCGATCTGCACGAGCAGCAGGTCCTTCTGCTGTGGCAGGTCGATGCCGAAGGTCACGGTCGCGCTCTGGTCGACGGTGCAGCTCGCCACGGTGTTGGGCTGCAGCGTCGTCGGGCACGGGCCGTCCGGCTCGGCCTGCCGCAGCTCGTGGGTGAGGGCCTCCTGGTCGGCCTTCCGGTCCGGCTCGGCGGCCGGGGCACCCGCGGTCGAGGCACCCGCGGTCGGGCTCGGGTCGGGCTTGGCGGCCGGGTCTGCCGAAGTGCCCGCCTGCTGCGAGGCGCCCGCCTGCGGCGAAGCGGCAGGTGTCGGAGCCGCCGCCACGGCCCGGGCCGGTGCGGCCTGGCCCATCAGCGAGGCCACGACGGCCAACAGGAGGGCCCCGGAGGCGGCTGCGCGGCCGCCTCCCCCTCGCCTTCGTCGTACTCGACTGCCGATCGGCAGTACGTTCATCTGCTCCCCCCACCTTGGACAGGTCGTGCTCACGGAAACCACACATGTGGTCGAGCGGGCGGAGTCTAGCGGGGCGCATACGGACGGTGCCACGGAAATCCAGCCCGCCGGCCAGGCATCCGCACGGTCTCGTCCTCGACAGCGGGTAGGGCTGAACTCGATTGCTCTTCAACGTCCATGACATCGCGGCAGCCCTGCCGTACCGTCCCTCCACGTGACCCTCGATCAGGCGTACGTGAACCAGCTCTTCCTCCCGGAGACCTACGCGCACGGCGTTCCGTACGGGCTCCTGCGGCAGCTACGCGAGTCCGCGCCGGTCTGGTGGGTCGAGGAGCCCCCGGTCGGCGGCTGGCCGGGCGGGCCGGGGTACTGGGCGGTGCTGCGGCACGCGGACGTGAAGCACGTGCTGCGCAGTCCCGAGCTGTTCTCCTCGCACCTGGGCGCCACCCAGATCCGCGATCCCGACTCGCCGGCGGATCTGGAGTTCGCCCGGGCGATGATGCTCAACCAGGATCCTCCGGACCACTCCCGGCTGCGCCGGATCGTCGCCGCGGCGTTCACTCCGCGTGCGCTGGCGGAGTTGGCGGAGGCGGTCGACGGCCGGGTGCGGGAGCTGGTGGAGGAGGTGCGGCCGGATGGCGAGGCGGACTTCGTCCGGCTCGCCGCGGACCTGCCGGTGTGGACGCTGGCCCGGGTGATGGGTGTGCCGGAGCAGGACCGGGGGCTGCTGCTGGACTGGGCGAACCGGGTGATCGGCTACCAGGACGCCGACTACGCCCACTCCAGCACCGTCGAGCCGGCCGCGCTCACCGACCTCGGCCGGGCCGCCCTGGCCGACCGCCCCACCACCTGGACCACCCCGGAGGGCCGCCCGGTCAATCCCCGGTCCCGCGCCGCGCTGGCGGACATGTTCGCCTACGCCCACGGCCTGGCCCGGCGGCCCGACCCGGGCGGACTGCTCTCCCGGACGCTCGACGCGGGGCTGACGGTCGAGGAGTTCGAGACGATGTTCTTCCTCTTCGCGGTCGCTGGTAACGAGACCCTGCGCAACGGCCTGCCCGGCGGGCTGTACTCCCTCCTCACCCATGCCGACCAGTACCGCCTGCTGAGCCGACGGCCCGACCTGGCGGCTTCAGCGGTGGACGAGCTGCTGCGGTTCTGGCCGCCCGTACTGGACTTCCGGCGCACCGCCACGCGGGACGTCGTGCTCGGCGGGCAGCGGATCCGCCGCGGCGACAAGGTGGTTGTGTACCACGCCTCTGCCAACCGCGATGAATCGGTCTTCTCCGACCCGGACCGCCTGGACATTACTCGCACACCGAACGACCACGTCAGCTTCGGCTTCGGCCCGCATTTCTGCATGGGCGCACAGCTTGCCAAGATCCAGATGTCAGCCCTGATCCGGCGCGTCATCGCCGAGCTGCCCGACCTGGAGCTTGCTCCAGGCGCTGCGCCGATGCGGCTGGTATCCAACTTCCAGAACGGGCTGAAGAACCTGATCATCCGCTGGCGTTGAGGGGTGCCTTGAGGTGGTTCGATCCGTCGGGGTAGCCGTTCTCGCCATCGGGTAGCCGTAGCTCGCGCCGAGCCGGTCGCCGCCGCCCCACGCGTACGGCACCCCGATCTGCGCGGCCGTCACCTCGGCGACCCGCCGCCCCAGCGCGGCGGTCGGCTCGTGCGGCGCGGGGGCGTGCGGCGCTTTCGGGTTCGGCGTCTGCGCGTGCGGTGCGGGCTCCGCACTCGCGGCGGACCCGCCAGTGCGGGCGCCGGCCCCGCCCCCGAGGGCGATCCCCGGCATCCAGCCCGCCCCACGCCCGATCCCGCCTCGTGGTGCGGAAGTTGGGACTCCCTCACACGCCCTCCCGGCTTGTCGGCGTCTCGTCGGACCACCGGCATCCCGGTCCCGCACACCGGCCCGTCATCACCCGCGACGGCGAGTCGTGCACCGCATACGAAGCTGAACCCGTCCTGCGGACCGTCCCGTTCCTAGGGGAAAGGGCAGGGCCTGCGCGCTGCCTCCACCGCCGATTCCCTGGAGGACCGCAGTGCACCACCTCTCCCGCTCTTCCCGTGCTCCCCGCCCGGCGGCCAAGGCACTCGGCGCGGCCGCCTCGTTGAGCCTGGCGCTGACGCTCGTCCTGACCGCGTCCCCCGCCCTGGCCGCGCCGCCGGGCCCGACCGCGGATCCCGATCCCGTCCCCGGCCTGGTGGCGGGCGAGGACACCGCCACCCCGCAGCTGGTGACCGGGCTGTCCGAGGCGGCGCCCGGCGGTCCGGTCGAGGCGGCCCGCGCCCACCTCGCGGCCCACGTCGACCGGTACAGGATCGACCCGGGGCAGCTGACCGAACTCGCGGTCGAGAGCACGGCCGAGGGCCGGCACACCGTCAGGTTCCAGCAGTACCACGGCGGTGTACCGGTGCTCGGCGGGCAGTACCTGGTGCGCCTGGTCGGCGAGGGCGCCGATCAGCGGGTGGAGTCCGCCGGCGGCAAGTACTTCACCGGACTGACCGCGCCGACCACCTCCGCCGTACCGGCTGCGGCGCTGCGGGCAGCGGCGCTCGGCTCGCTCAAGGACCCGCGCACCCGGGCCGGGGCCACCGCGGAGGACCGCGGCCTGGTCGTCCTGCCGGGCGGCGCCGGGCGGCTCGCCCAGCACTTCACCGTGCGCACCACCGACCCGGCGACCGGCGGTCCGCTGATCCGCGAGGTCTACGTGGATGCCGCACTCGGTGTGGTCGCCCTCGCCCACAACGCCCCGGCGCCGTACCAGGTCGGCGCCGGAGCCGCCGGCGTCGCCGGTACCACGGCCGCTGCCACCGACGCCGCCCCTGGCGCAGCCGCTCCTGCCGCTGCTGATGCCGGGCCCTCGGGATCCGCCGCAGAGCCCGCCACCGGTACCGCCCCCAACCTCCGCGGCGGTACCGTCCCGGTGAACATCGCCCGTCAACCGGACGGGAGTTACCGGCTCGTCGACCTCACCCGGCCCACCACCATCAGCACATACGACGCGGCTGGGCAGGAGTTCTACCAGTTCATGGGCGGGCTGCCCGAGGGCAGCCTGCCGGTCGCCTCCCCGGGCCCGGACTTCCCGGCCTCGACCGGCGCCGGCGGCGCCACCGACGCCCACGTCAACGCCGCCGCCGTCTACGACTTCTACCGCAACCGGCTCGGCCGGGACAGCCTGGACGGCAAGGGCGGCCCGATCGTCTCCGTGGCGAACGCGAGCCACGACGGCAAGCCCTTCCCGAACGCCGCCTGGGACGGGGAGAAGATGGTCTACGGCAACGGCGACGACAAGCACCTCCCGTTCTCCGCGGCGCTCGACGTGGCCGGTCACGAGATGACGCACGGCGTCATCCAGCACACCGCCAACCTGGTCAACGCCGGGCAGTCCGGCGCGATGAACGAGGGGCTCGCCGACTACTTCGGCAACGCCATCGACGTGACCACCCGCGGCATCGCGATGGACGACCCGCGGGCCCCGCTGATGGGCGAGGCGCTCTGCCGCACCGGCACCCCGGAGGCCTGCGCCAACCGCCGGCTGGACGACCGCCGCACCACCGTGGACGACTACCTCGGCACCGGGCCCGACCTGGACAACGGCGGCGTGCACCTCAACTCCACCATCTTCAGCGGCGCGCTGTGGGACATCCGGCGCACCCTCGACCCGCTCACCGCCGACAAGCTGGTCTACCGCACGCTCACCGAGTACCTCACCCCGCTGGACGACTTCGTCGCCGGACGCAACGCGGTGCTCGCCGCCGGCCAGGCGCTCAAGCTCGGCAAGGCCGAACTGCGCAAGGTGGCAGCGGTGTTCGACGCGCACGGGATCAAGGCCGGCTGGCAGAGCCGGATCGCGACGGACAGCCACCCGCTGCTGCGCGACGCCACCGTCCTGACCGGACCGACCGCGGCCGGCGGCCACTGGGTGATGGGCAACACCGAGAACAAGAACGGCCAGAGCACGACTGCTCTGTACACCGGCTCCACCACCGCCCCCGGCACCCCGACCCGGCTCAGCCCGGATGACGGGCGGATGCACAGCTGGGCCGCCACCGACGGCAAGTCCGCCGCCTGGCTGGCCATCGGGCCCGACGCCACCGGCACGTGGGGGACGGAGGTGCTGAGCAGCCCGCTGTCCGGCGGGCCGGTCCGCAGCGTGTTCCACTCGCCCAGCCAGTCGCCCACGAGCGTGCAGATATCCGGCGGGGACATCGCCTTCCTGGTGCGCGACAACAGCACCAACGTGGCCAGGGTCGTCCTCTCCCGCAACGGCGCCCCGCTGGTGGATCTCCCGCTGCCCGAGGGGCACTCCGTCGGCGGGCTCACGTTCAAGGACGGCCGGCTCGGCTGGATCGAGTCCTGGACGACCGGCGAGGCAGCCGTCCAGGCCCCGACGGTCTTCTCCCTCGCTACCGGTAAGGTCAGCGCGCAGTACCCGGTGAGCACCCCGAAGGGCGGCGCCGCGCCGTTCCTTGTGTCCCCGCGGCTCGCGGGCGGCCAGTTGCTCTGGCTGTCGCTCCCGGCCGACGACACCCAGGCGGCCAGCATCCGCTCCGGCGCAGTGGACGGCTCCGGAGCGACCGACCTCCTGCCCGCGGGCTCGAAGTACACCCCGGCGGATGTGGAACTCACCGCCTCCGACCAGGCGGTCACCTTCCTGAACCGCAGCCCCAAGCCGAGCAGCGGCTGGTCGAACGCCGCGCTCCCCAAGCTGTACCAGCTGCCGGTCACCGGCGGCACTCCCGTACGGGTCTCCTGCAACCGGGGCAGCCAGCAGCAGGCCGCCGCCGACCAGGGCAGGGGCGTGGTCTGGCTGGACGCCACCCTCGGCCGCACCGACGTCGTGGCCCGCGACCGCCCGGCTGGCTCCTGCTGATCCGGCCGTGGCCGGCGCCCGCGACGGCGGCATCCGCCGCGAGTGCGGGCGCCGGCCACGCCCAGCGGTCACCTGCAACGGTGAACCACGTACCGCGTCGCCGTTGGAACGACCGGAGATCCGCCCAGGAATCGTTTGACGCTCCTTCGGATGCCGCCAACGATGGGCGCAGAAGCTCGACCGAAGTCCCCCGGAGGCCCTTGCGTGCCGCCCACGCACGGCCGGCGGCTTCCTGCGCATCCACGCACAGCAGGTCACGCGGATCGGCGTTGCGGACGACCTGGGGCTTTCGGAGATGGAGATCGACTTCCTGCACGGCAGAACGGCCCTGCCCGTTCCGGCCCATCTGGGGTGGAGGGGACATGTTTGCGTGCTTTCCCGGCCGTCGCTGGTAACGAGACCCTGCGCAACGGCCTGCCCGGCGGGCTGTATTCCCTGCTGTCCCACGCCGAGCAGTACCGCCTGCTGTGTCGACGGCCGGACCTGATCGCTCCGGCAGTGGATGAGCTGCTTCGGTTCTGGCCGCCAGTTGTCGAATTCCGACGTACCGCGACCAGGGACGTGGTGCTGGCCGGGAAAGAGATTCGCGGTGGAGACAAGGTGGTCGTGTATCACGCCTCCGCCAACCGGGATGAGTCGGTCTTCCCCGACCCGGACCGCCTGGACATCACCCGCGCGCCGAACGACCATGTCAGCTTCGGGTTCGGAGCACACTTCTGCGTGGGAGCACGACTCGCCAGGATCCAGATGTCGGCCTTGATCGGCCGGGTCGTCGCCGAGCTGCCCGGTCTGGAGCTTGCCTCGGACGCGCCGCCGAAACGGCTGGTCTCCAACTTCCAGAACGGCTTGAAGGAGCTGCGCATCCGCTGGGGGTAGGCAGGCGCCTCACTGGTTCCGACCGGACTCGGCGAGGTGGGCGGCGGTGGGTTCGGCGCGCCGGATGGCGATGGCGGCGGCGTCGTCGTTGAGGTGGTGGCCGACGTGAGCGAGGAGGTCGCGGCGGATGTGGTTGACGAGTGCCTCGGGGGAGCATCTGGTCCAGTGGGCGGCGCGATCGGCGAGCGGGTAGAACTCGCCGGTGTCGTCGCGTGCCTCGGTGACCCCGTCGGTGTACAGCAGCAGGGTGTCGCCTCTTTCGAACGGGAAGTTGTCGTTCGGGTAGCTCCCGTCGCCGAGGTCGTTCACGCCGAGGGGTGGAGCGGCCGGCACGGAGTCGACGGGCAGTGCGCGGCCGTCGCGCAGCAGGAGGGGCGGCGGGTGTCCGCAGTTGGTCATGCGGGCGACGGGCTCGTCGTCGGGCAGGTCGAGGAGGATCGCGGTGATGAAGTGCTCGACGATGTCGCCGCCTTCCTGGGCGAAGTCGGTGAGGTAGCGCCCCACGTTGTGGTCGAGCGTGGACGCCAGGTCCGCCAGGGTGTCGTGCTGTGCGGCGATGAGGCGGAAGGCGCTGACCAGTAGGGCCGACTCGCCGACGGCGGCCAGGCCCTTGCCCCGGACGTCTCCGATGACCATGCGGGTTCCGCCCGCAGTGCGGGTGGCGGTGTAGAGGTCGCCGCCGATCTGTGCCTCCTTCTCGGCGGCGAGGTACATCGTGGCGATCTGAAGCGGCCCGATCTGTTCGGGCAGCGGGCGCAGCAGGGCGCGCTGGGCGGCCTCGGCGACCGACTGGGCGCGGGCGAGCTGTCTGGCCCGGCGTTCGCGGATGGCGGTGAACATGACGATCAGGACGCACAGGACGGTCAGCGCGGCGATCTGCGCGATGTGGTTGCTGGTGGTGAAGCCGCCGTGGAGGAAGGCGATGAGGACTTGGGCGGCGATGGCCAGGGCCGAGACGAGGGCGGTCGGGCGGGAGCCGGCGAACGAGGGGGTGAGGGCGGGGGCGATCACCAGGAGCGGGCCGAGGTGGATGGTGGTGGGGGAGTGGAGATCGACCACGGTGATCGCCGAGATGAGGGCGAGCGGGATCAGCAGCAGCGCCCCGCTCTGGTGCCCGCGCTGCTGGAGGCGGGCCGCGCGTGCTCGGACTTCCATGTCCCCACTGTGCTCCTGGGCGTCGGCGAGCGCAGCGTGTCGCACCGTGCGTGGTGACCGACGTGCCGGCCGTAGCCGTTCCGGCGCCGCCCCGGGGCGCTCCGCTGCACCGGACTTCGGCGGCGTGGAGTGGTGAACTCGATGTCACCGGTATGCGACACGTGCCGCATGTTCACCTGGCTGGACTCATGGTGTCACACCTCGGACATGTCCGAAATGACGGTCAGCAAGGCTGTCGTTACGTTCATCGCAGGTCGGTCACCCGGCCGACGTCCGTGAGGCAGAGAGACGGAGAGGCAGTGACATGCGCACGCGCACATTGGTTGTGGCCGCCGCCGGAGTAGGCGCGGCGGCCCTTGCAACCACCGGCATCACCTACGCCCTGACCACCGGATCCACCCCGGCGTCCCCGCCTGTCCAGCGGGTGGCCCAGCCTGCCCAACCAGCCGCCCCGGCGCCCCCGGCTGTCCAGCCGGCGGCCGAGCCCGTCGAGCAGGCCGCCCCGGCCGCGGCCGCCTCGGGCGGCGGCAGTGAAAGCGGGGAGCAGCACGAGGGCGGCGACCGCCATGACGGCGGACGCGGCCACGGCCACGAGGAAGCGGGAAGGATCTACTTCAACGAACGCACGTACTCCGCCGACGCGGAGGGATGCATCACCGCCGCCAGCGGACTGGGCTCCACCAGCTTCAGCATTTTCAACGACAGTCGGAAGATCGTCGAGGTCTACCGCGGCTTCTCCTGTGACAACGGCGGTCCGGTCGCCACCGTGGGCCCCTACGGCGCCACCAATGGCGTCGTGACCCGTACCGCCCACGGGGGCGCGTACGGGGGCCTGTTCGGTGGCGGCGCGGTGGGCAGCTTCCGGGTGATCGGCGACCGCTACGAGTGGTGACGACGCCGCCCGGAGCGACCGGCTCCCGGCCCCGCCGAGAAGACCGCGAGTGCTCAGAGGACCGCGAGCGGATTGACCGGGGAGCCGGTGCCGCGGGGGATGTTCAGGGGCGCGGCGACGAAGAGGAACTCCCATCGTGAG
Source organism: Kitasatospora sp. NPDC048298 (assembly GCF_043201465.1). Lineage (NCBI taxonomy): Bacteria > Bacillati > Actinomycetota > Actinomycetes > Kitasatosporales > Streptomycetaceae > Kitasatospora > Kitasatospora sp. NPDC048298. The sequence continues at coordinate 40,003 of NZ_JBICYZ010000052.1, read as the reverse complement.
GTGCGCGCGCACGCCTCGGCCAGTGGTTCCAGGTCCAGGTTGTCGATCAGCGGCAGGCCCAGGGCGGTGATGGCCAGCACGTGGACCGGCGAGTGGACGCCGGCGACGGGGCTCGGGCGTACGTCGCTGTCGCCGTCGCTGCCCAGTGCCGAGGCCTGTGACTCGCTCGGCACGCGCATCGCGCCGGGATGCAGGCCCGCGCTGAGGTCGTCCGGGTCCCACGCGCCCAGCCGCCGCCGTCGGGCGAGGTGGCCCGTGCGGACCAGGAGGATGTCCTGGGGGCGGAGCGGGCTGCCCTGTTCCTCGGCGCAGGCCAGCAGCTCCGGGCCGCCGATCGGCTCTCCCGGCTCCAGCCAGGCACGGCCACGCAGGCGCGGCACGTCCAGCAGGACTCCTCGCCCCACCAGTCCGGGCAGCAGGTCGGTCACCGCGCCGTAGGCCGCACCCTGTGAGGAGAACACCTCCCGCGCCCGCACTCCCGCGAAGAGCAGTCCGCCGTACGCGATGTGGCAGAGCGCGTCCAGGTGCGTCTGCGCCTTGCCGTGGTAGTCGGAGGCGATGAAGTCCCGGTGGACGGTCGGCTCGGGGGCCGTGACGTCCGCCAGTTCGGTCATCTGGTGCAGTGCCGGCCTGCGGTTGTCGGGCCCCGGCACGCTGTCCCACGGCCGCCCCATGGCGACGACCTCACCCGTGCGTACGAGTCCGGCGGCCGTCACCCGTCGCCGCCCTTCGACCGGCCCGGGGAGACGGTCGCGGCGCAGCTGTCGGAACAGCGCGTCGAACTCGTCGCGGGTCATCGCCGGCCCGTCGGCACTGGTCATGGCGCTCCTCCACCCGTCCCCCGCTCTGCCGATGATGCGGTGACGGCCGCAATACCGCCACCGTGCTCGGGGGGTGTGAGCGGTCAGGTGAAAAACACCGCATAACGGGCAGAGTCCTAATATTGCATTGAAGGGTGCAGGTCCGCGGAAATGCGAGCGCTGTGGCGGTCATGACGGCTTCGGACGAGGCAGGGATCGGCCCCGTGCGGGCCCGTGAGCGGTTCATGCTCGGTGAACCGGTCGAGGGTGGCGTGCGGAACCTGATCCTGAGTTCCTGGCAACGCTGCCAGTCGATGGAGATCTCCCCGGAAGGGTCCGAGCTCCCGTACCGGCCGGACATCGATCTGGACGGCCGGCTGGTCCACGCGGCCAGGCCCGTGCTGGACCGGCTGGCATCCAGGTTCGCCGGCAGCCGGATGAACGTGGCCCTGACCGACGGGGACGGGGCGGTGCTGCAGCGCCGTTTCGGCGAAGCGTCCATGAGCAGGCAGCTGCCCGCGATCCAGAGCGTCCCGGGCTTCGTGTTCGCCGAGCGGTACGGCGGGACCAACGGCATCGGGCTGGCGCTCACGGAACGGCGGCTCATTCACATCTCCGGCGCCGAGCACTTCGCCGAGCGCGGCCAGTCGAACGCCTGTACGGCGATTCCCGTCCGCGACCCCCTCAGCGGACGGATCGAGGGTGTCCTCTGCTTCGCCTATCCGCCCGCCTACGCGGACCCGCAGATGGAGGACCTGATCCGCAGGGCCGCCATCGCCATCGAGCGGCGCCTGCTGGCGCAGACCTCGGCGCGAGAGCGTACCCTGCTGCACGCGTACCTCGACTCCAGGCGCCGCGCCCAGGCCGACCAGGCGGCCGGGGACGGGCGCGTGGTCGGGATGGGCGAGCTGCCCCGGAGCGGGCTGGACCGGCACGACCAGATGCTGCTCGAACAGATGGCCACCGAGCTGATCTCCTCGGCCCGCCGCACCGCGGTCGAGGTGGTCCTCTCCCAGGGCCGGCGGGCCACCCTGCTGAGCCGTCCGGTGACCAGCCCGTCCGGGGTGGAGGGCTTCGTCATCGAGGCGATCCTGTACGGCGACTCGCAGCCCCGGCTCGTCGCCCCCGACCAGGCCGACCAGGTTGACCAGGTCGACCAGGTCGGTCGGCCGGTCGGCCTCCCGGCGCCCGCAACGACCACCGCCGTCCCACCGCTCCGGACCTCCACGGGGGCAGCGGATCTCGAGGCCGAGGCCCCGTCCGCCCCCGCGCGCGGCGCAGCCACCAGGCTGCTGCTGCTGGGTGAGCCGGGCGTGGGACAGTACGCCGTCGCGGCCCGCCGCCGCCTGGAGCTGCTGTCCGAGGCCAGCACCCGCATCGGTACCACCCTGAACGTGACCCGCACCGCCTGGGAACTCGCCGAGATGGCCGTCCCGCGACTGGCCGACTACGTCACCATCGACCTGCCGGAGACCGTCCTGCGCGGCGAGGAGCCCACCGACGCCGCCAACGAGCTGCACCGCACGGTGGTCCACGGCATCCGCACCGACTGCCCCTTCTACCCGGTCGGCGAACGGATCGACCTCAGCCCCACCACGCCCCACCGCCGCTGCCTGGCCGACGGGCAGGCGGTGCTGGAACCCGATCTGCGCACGGCCGCCGGCTGGGCCTCGCAGGACCCCGAGGCGGCCGACCGCCTCCTCGCGCACGACGTCCACTCCCTCATCGCCGTCCCGCTGCTGGCCCGCGGCGTCCTGCTGGGCATCGCCGGCTTCTACCGCGCCCGGAACCCCGCCCCCTACGGGGACGACGACCGTTCGCTGGCCCAGGAGCTGGCCACCCGCGCCGCCATCTGCATCGACAACGCCCGCCGCTACACCCGCGAACACGCCATGGTCCTGGCCCTGCAGCACAGCCTGCTCCCGCGCGGCCTGCCCGAGCAGAGCGCCATCGAGGTCGCCCACCGCTATCTGCCCGCCGAGTCCGGGGTGCGCGGGGACTGGTTCGACGTCATCCCCCTCTCCGGTGCCCGGGTCGCCCTGGTCGTCGGCGATGTCGTCGGCCGCGGGTTGCACGCCGCCGCCACCATGGGCCGCCTGCGCACCGCCGTGCACAACTTCGCCGAACTGGACCTCTCGCCCGACGAGCTCCTCACCCACCTGGACAACCTCGTGGGGCGCCTGGACCGGGACGAGGACGGCGCGGAGCCCGCCGCCGGCAACGACGGCATCGTCGGCGCGTCCTGCGTGTACGCCGTCTACGACCCGACCTCGCAGCGCTGCACGCTGGCCCGCGCCGGTCACCCGCCACCCGCGGTGGTCCACCCGGACGGCACGGTCACCTTCCCCGACCTCCCCGCCGGGCCCCCGCTCGGCCTGGGCGGACTGCCCTTCGAAACCGCCGAGCTGCACCTCCCCGAAGGCAGCCAGCTGGTCCTCTACTCCGACGGACTCCTCGAAGACCACCGCCGCGACCCCGACGCGGCCCTCGACCGCCTGCGCACCGCCCTGGCCCACCCGAACCGCTCACCCGAGGACACCTGTCGCACCGTCATGGAGGCCGTGGTACCCGAGCACCCGGCCGACGACGTCACGCTGCTCGTCGCCCGCACCCACGCCCTCGACCCCGGCCGGATCGCCACCTGGGACCTGCCCGCAGACCCGTCCCGCGTCGCCGACGTCCGCGCCGCCGCCGCCCGCCGCCTGGACGACTGGGGGCTGGACGAGGTCGCCTTCGTCACCGAACTGCTGCTCAGCGAGCTGGTCACCAACGCCATCCGGTACGGCACCGAGCCCATCCAGGTCCGTCTGATTCACGACCGCGCCCTGATCTGCGAGGTCTCCGACGGCAGCAGCACCGCTCCCCACCTGCGCCACGCGGCGACCACCGACGAGGGCGGCCGCGGCCTGTTCCTCGTCGCCCAGCTCACCCAGGCCTGGGGTACCCGCTACACGGCCAGGGGCAAGGTCATCTGGGCCGAATGCGGCCTGGAGGCGTCCGACGGCGCCCCCGACCTCTTCGAGAGCCACTTCTTCGAGAACCACTTCGCCGACATTCCCGAAATCGAATGACCCGCCCTCCGGACACCAACGGCCACCGTGGCGTGTCAACACCCCGGCGGCCGGGCCGAGCTGGTAGGAACGGTGGTCCATGCACGACACCCCCGACCCCCTGGCGGGCCCACCCGCGCGCCGCGACCCACTCGTCCGCATCCGCGGTCTCGGCAAGCGGTTCGGCGGCACTTCCGCGCTGGCCGGGATCGACCTCGACATCCATCGCGGCAGCATCCTGGCCCTGCTCGGTCCGAACGGCGCCGGCAAGTCCACCCTCATCAAGACGCTCGCCGGGATCCACCACGCGGACCAGGGCGAGGTGACGGTGGCCGGGCACCCGCTCGGCACCGAGGCCGCTGCTCGCCGCATGGCCTTCATCCACCAGGATCTCGGTCTCGTCGAGTGGATGACGGTCGCCGAGAACATCGCCCTGGTCGCCGGCTACCCGCGCCGTCACGGGCTGGTCTCCTGGCGGCGGACCCGGGAGCGCTGCGCCGACGCCCTCGCCCTGATCGCCGGGCACCTCGACGCCGACGCGCGAATCGCCGACCTCGCCCCCGCCGAGCGCTCGCTGGTCGCGATCGCCCGCGCGCTGGCGACGCGGGCGGAGCTCATCGTCCTGGACGAGCCGACCGCCAGCCTCCCCGCCGCGGACTGCACCCGGCTCTTCGCCGTCCTGCGCACCCTGCGCGACCGGGGGCACGGCATCGTCCACGTCACCCACCGGCTCGACGAGGTCTACCAGGTCGCCGACACCTTCGCCGTCCTGCGCGACGGCCGTCTGATCAGCTCCGGCCCGCTCGCCGGCCACAGCCGCCGGCGCCTGGTCCACGACATCGTGGGCCGCGAACCGGTCAGCCACCGGGCCGCCCCGGTCGCCCCCGCCGAGGGCCCGGTGGTGCTGAGCCTCGACGCGGTGCGGACCCCGAACGCCGGGCCGGTCAGCCTCGGGCTGCGCGCCGGCGAAATCCTCGGCATGGTGGGCCTCACCGGCGCCGGCCACTTCGACCTGGGCCGCGCCCTCGCCGGAGCCCGTCGGATCGTCGGCGGGCGGGCCCTGCTCGACGGCCGACCGTACACCCCGCACACGGTGGCCGGTGCCGTCGACTCCGGCGTCGGCCTGGTCGGCGGAAACCGCCAGGAGGACGGCTGCCTCGCCGAACTGACGGTCCGGGAGAACTTCCTGGCGAACCCCCGGGCGGGCGGCCGGTCGGCGCTGCACTGGATCAGTCCCCGGCGCGAGCGGGCCCAGGCCGCCGCGCTGATCGAGCGGTTCTCGGTGCACCCCCGCGACAGCGAGGTGCCGATCGCCACGTTGTCCGGCGGGAACCAGCAGAAGATCATGGTCGGCCGGTGGCTCCGGGTGCACCGGCGGCTGTTGATCCTCGAAGAACCGACCGCAAGCGTCGACGTCGGCGCCAAGGCCGAGCTCTACCGCCTGCTCGACCAGGCGCGGGCCGACGGCCTCGCGGCCCTGCTCATCTCCACCGACTTCGAGGAGGTCGCCACCGTGTGCCACCGGGCCCTGGTCTTCGTCCGCGGGGCCGTGACCGCCGAGCTGGCCGGTGCGGCCCTCACCGTCACCGAACTCACCTCCGCCGCCTCGACCATGCCTCCCGTCACCGGCGGTGACGGCGACGGGTGTGCGACAGGCCGATGACCGCGCCCCCCTTCCGTCGATTCCGGCCGGGCCGCCGGCGCGGGCACCTGATCGGCGGCTACGGCCTGCCGGCCCTCGCCGCCCTGCTGTTCCTGGTCTTCTCCGTCGCGCTGCCGAACACCTTCCCCACCCGCGACAACGTCTCCTCGATCCTGTCCAACCAGTCGGTCCCCGCCATCCTCGCGCTCGGTGCGACGATCCCCATTGCCACCGGCAGATTCGACCTGTCCATCGGCTACGGCCTCGGCCTCGCGCACGTCGCGGTGCTGTGGCTCATCGTCGACGGCGACTGGCCCTGGCCGCTCGCCTGCCTGGCCGTGATCCTGGGCGGAGCGGCCTTCGGGGCCCTCAACGGTGTCATCGTCGAGTTCGGGCGGATCGACTCCTTCATCGCCACGCTCGGCACCGGCAGCGTCCTGTACGCCTTCACCGGCTGGATCACCGGTGGCGCCCGGGTCCTCCCCGGCGCGGGCGGTCTGCCGGTCGCCTTCACCGACCTCTACGACTCCACGTTCCTCGGACTGCCGGTGTCCGCCTCCTACGTGCTCGCGCTCGCGGCCGTCCTGTGGATGGTGCAGGAGCGGCTGCCGCTGGGCCGGTACCTGTACGTCATCGGCTCCAACCCGCGCGCCGCCGAACTCGTCGGAATCCCCGTCCGCCGCTACAGCGTCCATGCCTTCGCCGGATCGGGCCTGGTCGTCGGTTTCGCGGGGGTCCTGCTCGCCGCGCAGCAGCAGATCGGCAACCCGAGCGTCGGCCTGGAGTACCTGTTGCCCGCGTTCGTCGGCGCGCTGCTCGGCTCCACCGCGATCAAACCCGGACGCGCCAACAGCCTGGGCACCGTGGTCGCCGTCGCCGTCCTCGCCATCGGTCTGGCCGGAATCGGGCAGCTCGGCGCCGACTTCTGGGCCGTGCCGCTGTTCAACGGCGCGACGCTGCTCCTCGCCGTCGGCCTGGCCGGCTACTCCGCACGCCGCCGGCTGCGCGCCGGTGGCGCAGGGCCCCACGGTCCGCTCACGCCGCCGTCGACGGACGTGGCATCCTCCCGGGACACACCATGAGGCACGGTGCCGCGACCGTGCTGGCAGCAGTCGTGCTGACAACGGCCGGCACCGCCCTGGCCGGCTGCCAGCGCGGCCTGTCGACCGGGGCCGGGGGCCCCGTCGCAGGGCCGTCGGGGGTCGGCTGCCCGGCCACCCTGGCCCGGGCGAAGGTGGACGTCCAGCAGGCCGAGCAGGCCACCACCGCCTGGAGCGGCCCCACCAGCGGCCCCGGGGCGGTCCCCGGCAAGTCCATCGTCTACGTCGCCCAGACCATGACCAACCCCGGCGTGGCGGGCGTCGCCAGGGGTGTCACGGAGGCCGCGACGATCATGGGCTGGAGCGTGCGGGTGATCGACGGGCAGGGCACGCCCGCCGGAATCCAGGCGGCGCTCGGCCAGGCGGTGAACCTCGGGCCCTCGGGCATCGTCATCGGTGGCTTCGACCCGGGCCTGACCTCGCAACAGGTCGCGCAGGCCGGCACGGCACACATCCCGCTCATCGGCTGGCACGCGGTCGCGGCTCCCGGGCCGAGCACGAACCCGCCGCTCTTCAGCAACATCACCACCGACGTCGGGGATGTCGCACGGCTCAGCGCGGACTGGGTCATCGCGGAGTCCAACGGCAACGCCGGAGCCGTCGTCTTCACCGACGACTCCGTTCCGTTCGCCAGGACCAAGTCCCAACTGATCAAGGACGAACTCGCCACCTGCCCCGGCGTGAGACTGCTGGCCTACGAGAACATCCCCATCCCGGACGCGACCAGCCGCACTCCCCAGGAGGTCTCCGCCCTCCTCGCCCGCTTCCAGGGCCAGTGGACGCACTCCGTCGCCATCAACGACCTGTACTTCGCCGACGCCGCGCCCGCCCTGCGCGCGGCCGGCAGACCAGGCGACGCAGCCCCGTACAACATCGGCGCGGGCGACGGTGACCCCTCGGCCTTCCAGCGCATCAACAGCAGACAGTTCCAGGCCGCCACCGTCCCCGAACCCCTCACCGCACAGGGCTGGCAGATCGTCGACGAGTTCAACCGCGCCTTCGCCGGCCAGCCCGCCAGCGGCTACGTCGCCCCGGTCCACATCGCCACGGCCGCCAACAGCGGCGGAGCGACCTCCTGGGACCCGTCGGGCTACCGCGAGGCGTACCGGACGATCTGGGGCAGGTAGCGAGGGGGCGGTGCCCGACGGAGCCCATGTGATCAGTCCGCGTCAGGGCGGTCGTCGGGGAGCCGGTGGCCGAGAAGCACGGCGATGTCGTCGTCGAGGGTGGCATCGCTGTATGCGAGCAGATCCTGGTGCAGGCGGTTCAGGAGTTCGCGTGGCGGCAGGGCGGTCCAGTTGCGGACACGCTGGGTGAGCGGGTAGAAGGCTCCGGTTCGGTCGCGGGTCTCGGTCACGCCGTCGGTGTACAGCAGCAGCCGGTCGCCCGGACGGAAGGGCTCCACGTCGACGTGGTAGTCGCCGCCGAGCAGCACACCGAGGTTGAGAGGCGGCGACGGATCACACGGGGAAAGTTCGCTGACCCTGTCCCGGTTGATGAGCAGCGGCGGGGGGTGACCGCAGTTGACGATGCGGACCACGGGCTCGTCGCCGGGAATCTCGGCGAGCACGGTGGTGATGAAGCGTTCCTCGCTGTCGGGGAGCTGGGCGGCCCGGCGGCTCATGCTCCGCTCCAATCGACGCGCCACCGCGGGCAGATCGGGCTCGTCGTAGGCGGCCTCGCGGAAGGCGGCCAGCATCGCCGCGGCCGTCTCCACCGCGAGCAGGCCCTTGCCCCGGACATCGCCGATCAGCAGGCGCACACCGTGCGCGGTGCTCATCGCCTCGAAGAGGTCGCCGCCGATCTGGGCCTCCGCGGCTGCCGACACGTACAGGGTTTCGATGCTGACGCGGCCCAGGAGGTGGGGAACCGGACGCAGCAGCACGCGCTGCGCCGTCTCGGCCACCGAGCGCACGGTGGCCAGGGTGCGTTCCCGGCGCATTCGGTGGGCGGCCAGAAGGGCGCCCAGCCCCCCGACCAATGCCGTGGAGAGGTAGGTGGCCACGTAGTGGCGCTCCCACAGGTAACCCACGACGCGGCCCGCACAGCACGGAGTGCCCGCCAGCACGCCTTCGAAGATCACGGCGAAGACCGTGATGGCGCCGACGAAGGCGGGACCGTGGGCGAAAGCGGCGACGACGGGCAGGGCGATGAGCAGAAAGCTCACCGGCCACTGCACGGGAGTGATCGGTTCCAGCGCCAGGATGACCGCGACGTAGATGGCGGGCAGCCAGCGGATCCAGGCCGGCGGGGCGGGCGGCCGAGGCTCCGTCCCGCCCGGCTCCGGCGCATGGTGCCGAGCGGCTCCGCCGAAGCCCGGGAGCCTCACCGCGCGCTCCGGTGACGGTGTGCCCGGTCGAACGAGGAACCGCGGGGAACCGGCCGGGCACGGGCGGGCGAAGCGGACCGCCGAGGCCTCACGAACGGCGGATCCGTCAGCCTGCCGGGGAGCATCCGCCCGGACGGCGGCGGGAGTCCGACAGCCGCGGGGGGCATCGCGGCGCGCAGCGGTGTGACCCCGAACTCCCGGAGGCGGGCGTCATCCGGTTCGTGATCCGCCTGTGCATGCATACGTTCATCATCACGACATACCAGCCACTGCCGCCCGCCGACGGAGCCGAGCGCGCGACCGCATGGCGCCCGCGAAAGAGCCGGCGGGCCGACCCGTCCGGCGTCCGGCCGACCATCGGGCCGACCGCCGGGGCGATCAGCCCGCGCAGGTCGGGCACAGCCCCCGGTAGGTGACCTCCGCCTGCGACACGGCGAACCCGAAGCGCTGCTCGGCCGGCAGGTCGGCCAGCGGATTGCCCCGCGGCTGGACGTCGCGGATGGCGCCGCAACCGGTGCAGATCAGATGCTGGTGCGGGCGGTGCGCGTTCGGGTCGTACCGCTTGGCGCGCCCGTCGGTGGCCACCTCGACGACCTCGCCCAGGGTGACCAGTTCGCCGAGCGTGTTGTAGACCGTCGCCCGGGAGATCTCCGGGAGGCGCTCCGCCGCCCGGGCGTGCACCTCGTCGGCGGTCAGGTGCACGTGCTCGCCGTCCAGGACCTCGGCCACGACACGCCGCTGGGAGGTGAGGCGCCAGCCGCGCCCGCGCAGCCGCTCCAGCAGGTCACTCATATCGGTTCACCTATTCAGGTCAAGGGGAGGACCGGAGTTTACCAATTCACATCCGGTGCCTTCCGGATCCCGATCGGATATGTCTTTGGTGTCTTTCTTGACTTGGATTCCGTCCATCGTAGGATCGGCTCCGGCGCTAGCCTGGGTAGCAGCAGCACGTGACCACCGTCACTGCCGTGCGCAACGGCGAGCAGCGGCAACACGTGACGCGCCAGGACCAGACAGCAGCAGTAGGTGCCGTAGGTAGCAGAGAAGACACCGTGATCCGCCTTGTGAGGGAAGGATTCCCATGTCTGACAACCACGATGCAACCGGCGTAGAGGCGAACGCGGAGGGCTGCCCGGTGAACCACGGGCGGGCGTCGCACCCCACCCAGGGCGGCGGGAACCGCCAGTGGTGGCCGGAACGGCTCAATCTGAAGATCCTCGCGAAGAACCCCGCCGTGGCCAATCCGCTCGGTGCGGACTTCGACTACGCCGAGGCCTTCAAGACCCTCGACCTCCCGGCCGTCAAGCGGGACATCCAGGAGGCCCTGACCACCTCGCGGGAGTGGTGGCCGGCCGACTTCGGCTACTACGGCCCCTTCATCATCCGGATGGCCTGGCACAGCGCCGGCACCTACCGGATCAGCGACGGCCGCGGCGGCGCCGGCGGCGGCCAGCAGCGCTTCGCCCCGCTGAACAGCTGGCCGGACAACGCCAGCCTGGACAAGGCCCGCCGCCTGCTGTGGCCGGTCAAGAAGAAGTACGGACGCGCCCTGTCCTGGGCCGACCTGATCGTCCTGTCCGGCAACGTGGCCCTGGAGGGCATGGGCTTCCGGACCTTCGGCTTCGGCGGCGGCCGGGTCGACGAGTGGGAGCCGGACGAGGACGTCTACTGGGGCCCCGAGACCACCTGGCTCGGCGACGAGCGCTACACCGGCGACCGCGAGCTGGAGAACCCGCTGGCCGCCGTCCAGATGGGCCTGATCTACGTCAACCCCGAGGGCCCCAACGGCAACCCGGACCCGATCGCCGCCGCCCGCGACATCCGCGAGACCTTCTACCGGATGGCGATGAACGACGAGGAGACCGTCGCGCTGATCGCCGGCGGCCACACCTTCGGCAAGACCCACGGCGCCGGCCCGGCCGACAACGTGGGCCCGGCCCCGGAGGACGCCCCGATCGAGCAGCAGGGCCTCGGCTGGAGGAGCACCTTCGGCACCGGCGTCGGCGGCGACGCCATCACCAGCGGCCTGGAGGGCACCTGGACGCCCACCCCGGTCACCTGGGACAACAGCTTCTTCGAGACGCTGTTCGGCTACGAGTGGGAGCTCACCAAGAGCCCCGCCGGCGCGCACCAGTGGAAGCCCAAGGACGGCGGCGGCGAGGGCACCGTCCCCGACGCCCACGACCCGAGCAGGCGGCACGTGCCGATCATGCTCACCACCGACCTCTCGCTGCGCCTCGACCCGGTCTACGAGCCGATCTCCCGGCGCTTCCTGGAGAACCCGGAGGAGTTCGCCGACGCCTTCGCCCGCGCCTGGTTCAAGCTGACCCACCGCGACATGGGCCCGGTGGTCCGCTACCTCGGCCCGGAGGTCCCCGCCGAGCACCTGCTCTGGCAGGACCCGCTGCCGGAGGTCACCCACCAGCAGGTCGGCGCGGCCGACGTCGCCGACCTCAAGCGGCGGATCGCCGCCACCGGGCTGTCGGTGTCCGAGCTGGTCTCCACCGCCTGGGCCGCCGCCTCCTCCTTCCGCTCCAGCGACAAGCGCGGCGGCGCCAACGGCGGCCGCATCCGGCTCCAGCCGCAGGTCGGCTGGGAGGTCAACGAGCCCGACCGGCTCGCCACCGTGCTGCGCGCCCTGGAAGGCGTCCGGCAGGAGTTCAACGCGCAGGCCGGCGACAAGCAGGTCTCGCTCGCGGACCTGGTGGTGCTGGCCGGCGGCGTCGGCGTCGAGCAGGCCGCCAAGGCGGCCGGCCTGGCCGTCGAGGTGCCGTTCGCGCCCGGGCGGGTGGACGCGACGCAGGAGCTCACCGACACCGAGTCCTTCGCCGCGCTGGAGCCCAAGGCGGACGGCTTCCGCAACTGGGTCGGCAAGGGCAACCGGCTGCCGGCCGAGTACCTGCTGCTCGACAAGGCCAACCTGCTGGGCGTCAGCGCGCCCGAACTGACCGTGCTGGTCGGCGGCCTGCGCGTGCTGGGCGCCAACCACGGCAAGTCCACGCACGGCGTGCTCACCTCCACCCCGGGCGTGCTGACGAACGACTTCTTCGTCAACCTGCTGGACCTGGGCACCAGTTGGAAGGCCACCTCGGAGGACGCGCACACCTTCGAGGGTCGGGACGACTCGGGCCGGGTGCGGTGGACCGGCACCCGCGCCGACCTGGTGTTCGGCTCCAACGCCGAACTGCGGGCCGTCGCCGAGGTGTACGCGGCCGACGACGCCAAGGAGAAGTTCGTCGAGGACTTCGTCGCGGCCTGGGTCAAGGTCATGAACGCGGACCGCTTCGACCTCGCGTGATGCCGGTCGACTGACGGCGACGGCGGGAGCCCGGGGGTGCCACCCCCGGGCTCCCGCCGTCGCTACGGGCTCCCGCCGTTGTCACGGGTCCTTGCCGTCGCTACGGGGACTCCTCGCGCGGACTCCTCATCGGACCTCTGACGAGCCCACGCTCACCAGCCCGGTCTCGTACGCCGCGACCACCACCTGGGCCCGGTCCCGCAGGCCCAGCTTGCCGAGGATCCGGGCCACGTGCGTCTTCACCGTCGCCTCGGACAGCCCCAGCCGGGCGGCGAGTTCGGCGTTGCTGAGGCCGCGGGCGAGCAGCGCCATCACCTCCAGCTCGCGCGGGGTGAGCGTGCCCAGCTCGCGGTGCGGGGCGACGGCGCCAGCCGGGTCGTCGGGGCGGGCGAAGCGCTCGACCAGGCGGCGGGTGATCGCCGGGGCGAGCAGCGCGTCCCCGGTGCGGACCAGCCGGACGGCGGCCGCCAGGTGCTCCGGGGTGACGTCCTTCAGCAGGAAGCCGCTGGCTCCGGCGGCCATCGCCGCGTAGACGTAGTGGTCGAGGTCGAAGGTGGTCAGCATGATGATCCGCGGCGGTTCCTGCGCGCCGTCCGCCAGGATCCGTCGGGCCGCCTCCAGCCCGTCCAGGCCGGGCATCCGGATGTCCATCAGCACCACGTCCGGGCGGCAGCGCCGGACGGCGGCGACGGCCCGCTCGCCGTCCTCGGCCTCGGCGACCACGTCGATGCCCTCCGACTCCAGGATCAGCCGGAACCCGGTGCGGACCAGGGCCTGGTCGTCGGCGACCACCACCCGCAGCGGCTGCTCGGTCATGAACTCTCCAGGGGTATCAGGGCCTTGACGCGGTAGCCGCCGCGCGGCCGGGGGCCGGTGTGCAGGGTGCCGCCGTAGACGGCGAGGCGTTCGCGCAGGCCGAGCAGGCCGCGTCCGTTGCCGGTGGCGGCCGCGCCGGTGGGGCGTCCGCCGGTGTCGCTGACCTCCACCAGCAGCCGGTCGGGGGCGTACTCGACGGTCACGGTGGCGTCGGCACCGCCCGCGTGCTTGACGGTGTTGGTGAGAGCCTCCTGGACCACCCGGTAGGCGGCCAGCTCGACCCCGGGCGGGACGGGCCGGCGCTCACCGCGGACGGTCAGCTCGACCGGCAGCCCGGCCTGCCGGACACCCTCGACCAGGGCGTCGAGGCGGCCGAGGCCGGGCTGCGGGCTGAGATCGGCCCCGGCAGCCGGCGTGTCACCGGCGCCGGACCGGGTGGGGTCCGCGTCCACGGTCAACAGGCCCATCACCTGCCGCAGTTCGGTCATCGCCGCGCGGCCGCCGGTCTCCACCGCGGCCATCGCCTCGCGGGCCTTGTCCGGTGCGGTGTCGAGGATCTTGCGGGCGGCCCCGGCCTGGATTGTCATCATGCTCACGTTGTGGGTGACGACATCGTGCAACTCCCGGGCGATGCGCGCCCGTTCCAGCTCCACCGCATGCCGCAGCGCGGCCAGCTGCTCGCGCTCCAGGGCGGAGAGCCGCTCCCGCCCCTCGTCCACCCGGCGTCGCCACATCCGGAGTTCGTAGGCGACCGCGAACACCGGCACCAGGACCAGCACGGCCACCACGCCGTTGGGGAAGTGCGGCAGCTTGGCGTTCCCGAAGAGCACCACGAGGGCGGCGGTCGCGGCGGGCAGGCTCAGCAGCACGGCCGCCGGGCGGCGCCCGTACGCGGCGACGCTGTACGCGGCGACGATCACCGCCACGCCCGCCGAGTACGCGATGTCCTGCGACTGGTGCCGGACCAGCAGGGCGACCGGCAGCACCGTCCACAGCACCGCCACCGGGTGGTGGCGGCGCAGCACCAGCGGCAGCGGGACGAGTGGCACCAGCACCAACAGCCAGGACGGGGGCGTCCCGTGCGGGCCGCCCGCGATGGTGGCGTAGCGCCCGCCGGTGAGCGCCAGGAAGAGGGCCAGGGCGGCGTCGAAGACCTGGCCGCGCCGGGTCGGCCGGGGCGGGGGCGTCGGGTCCGGGCCGCCGCCCGGCCGGGCGGCGGCCGCGCGCAGCCGTCGCACCGTCGCATGGTTGATCACCGGGACATTGTGCGGGCCGCGAGCCGTTCGGGACAGCCCGGCGGGCGACGGGCGGCCCGTACACCCGGCGACTACCTCGCAAGGATGACGGCACGCCAGGGTCCGCCGGACGCGGTAGCGGGGTTGCCCCGGGCGGCGGACGCGCGGGCGTGCCGCCCGTTCGTACCGTCGTCCCCGTCATCAGGCGGGACGCGAGGAGGAGCGGGGACATGAGCAGCGATCCGGTGATCGGACTGGACGGGGTGAGCCGTCACTACGAGGGCGCCCGGGCGGCCCTGGACGGGGTCACGCTGAGTGTGCGGGCGGGGGAGTCGGTGGCCGTGCTCGGCCCGTCCGGCAGCGGGAAATCCACCCTGCTGAACCTGGTCGCCGGGCTGGACCGGCCGAGCACCGGGACGGTCACCGTGGCCGGGGTGCGGGTGGACGGGCTGGGCGAGGCCGCCTCGGCCCGCTACCGGCGGAGCACGATCGGCATGGTGTTCCAGTTCTTCAACCTGCTGGACGACCTCACCGTGGCCGACAACGTGGTGCTGGCCGGCGAACTGGCCGGCGTCCCGCGCGCCGAGGCCCGGCGCCGGGCGGGCGAGCTGCTGGAGGCCCTCGGCATCGACCGGCACGCCCGCGCCCACCCGGGCCGCCTCTCCGGCGGTGAGCGCCAACGCGTCGCGGTGGCGAGGGCGTTGATGAACCGGCCGACGCTGCTGTTGGCGGACGAGCCGACCGGAGCGCTGGACTCGGCCTCGGGCGAGGACGTCAAGGAGCTGTTCCGGGAGCTGCACGAGGACGGGCAGACCATCCTGCTGGTCACCCACGACGTGACGCTGGCCGAGGACTGCGCCACCCGTACGGTCCGGATGCGGGACGGCCGGGTCGAGTCGGACTCGGCCTCGGCGGTGGCGGCATGAGAGAGCGGAGCGAGCTCATCATCGAGAGGTGCGCGTTGCGCGAAGCGCCTGCCGAGCGCAGCGAGGTGGGCGCATGAGCGCGCTGGGCAGGGTCGTGCGTGCGGGTGTGCGCAGGCGCCGGACCCAGTCCGTCGCGGTCGGGCTGGCCGCGCTGGTGGCCACCGCCTGCTCCGTGCTCGGCGGCTCACTGCTGGTCGCCTCCCAGGCCCCCTTCGACCGGGCCTTCGACGGCCAGCACGGCGCCCACCTCACCGCGCGCTTCGACGGCGCCAGGACGGACGCCGCGCAGCTCGCCGCCACCGCGCACGCCCCCGGGGTGACGGCCGCCGCCGGGCCGTACCGCACCGTCACCGTCGACCCCGAGCCGGGCCCCGGCTACGACCTGCCGCCCGGGGCGAGGATGGCGCCGATGACGGTCACCGGACGCGCCACGGCCGCGGCCGGGGTCGACGACATCACCCTGCTCCAGGGGAGTTGGCCGCAGCGGCCGGGCGAGGTGGTGCTCGACGACAGGTACGGCGACCGGCCCCGGGACCTGGGCGGCAGCCTGCGCCTTCCCGGTCTGCCGGGCGCGCCGGCCCTGAAGGTCGTCGGCTTCGCCCGTTCCGTCAGCCGGACCTCGGACGCCTGGGTGGCGCCGGACGGCATCGCCGCCCTCACCGCGCCCGGCAGCACCCCCGGCTACGCGATGCTCTACCGCTTCACGGCCGCCGCGAGCGCCGACGCCATGGCCGCCGACCGGGCCGCCGTCGCGGCCGCCGCCCCCGCCGGGGCGCTCACCGGCGCGCAGTCCTGGCTCACCGCCAAGCAGGGATCGGACCGCAACACCGCGCTGTTCCTGCCCTTCCTGGTCGCCTTCGGCCTGCTCGGCATGGCGATGTCGGTGCTGGTCGCGGGCAACGTGGTGGCCGGCGCGGTCGGCACCGCCACCCGGCGGATCGGCGTGCTCAAGGCGCTCGGCTGCACCCCCGCCCAGGTGGCGCGGGCGTACGTCGCCCAGGCGCTGGTCCCGGCCGGCGTCGGCACCCTGCTGGGGGTCGTCGCGGGCAACGCGCTGGCCGTCCCGGTGCTCGCCACCACCGGCTCGCTCTACGGCACCGGCACCTCCGGCCTCGCCCCCTGGGTGGACGTCGCCGTGGCGGGCGGCACCCTGGCCGCCGTCGCCCTGGTCGCCTGGGCGGCCGCCGCCCGGGCCGGCCGGTTGCGCACGGTGGACGCGCTCGCCGTCGGCCGCACCGGAGGCGGTACCCGGCGGGACGCCCTGGCCGCCCGCGCCGCCGCACTGGCCACCCGGCTGCCGTTGCCCCGGCCGGTCGGCCTCGGCCTCGCCCAGCCGTTCGCCCGCCCGGCCCGGGCCGCCGGGATGCTGGCGGCGGTGCTGTTCGGCACGGCGGCGGCCGTCTTCGCGGTGGGCATGGGCGGGACGATGAGCTGGGTGCAGCAGGCGAAGACGCGGGACGCCGGGGACGTCACGGTGTACCCGACGCGCCCGGACGGCCCACCCGGGGCGGCGCCGGCGGCTGGGCTGCCCGTCCCGGCCGACCGGGCCGTCGTCACCGCGGCGCTGGACGCCCAGCCGGGCACGGCCGGCTACTTCGGCGTCGGCACCGAGGACGTCACCGTCCCCGGGGTGGCGGGCACCACCACGGTGACCGCCTTCGACGGCGACTCCTCCTGGGCGGGCTACCGGCTGGTCTCCGGGCGCTGGTACCAGGGCCCGGGCGAGGCCGTCGCCCCGTCCACCTTCCTGACCGAGGCCTCGGTCAGGCTCGGAGACCGGGTGACCTTCACGACCCACGGCCGGGCGGTCACCGTCCGGCTCGTCGGCGAGGTCTTCGACCCGCACACCCAGACCAACGAGCTCCTCACCGACGCAGCCGGCTACCCGCCGGGCACGGCCCCGGCGCCGGACTTCTGGACCGTCAGACTGAAGCCGGGCACCGACCGCGCCGCCTACGCCGGCGCCGTCGCCACCGCGCTCGCCCCCGAGCGCATGACCGCCGACACCGGCGGCCCGCACGGCTCCAGCGGCTCGATCGCCGCCCTGAACTCGCTCACCGCCACGCTCACCCTGCTGCTGCTGCTCGTCGTCGCCGGCCTCGGGGTGTTCAACACCGTCGTCCTGGAGATCCGCGAGCGCACCCGGGACCTGGGCGTCACCAAGGCGCTCGGCATGACCCCGGCGCAGACCGTGGGCGTGGTGCTCGCCTCGGTCCTGCTGGTCGGGGCCGCTGGCGGCGTGATCGGCCTGCCGGTGGGGCTGCTGCTGCACGGCCTGACGGTGCCCGCGATGGGCCGCAGCGCCGGGCTGACCTTCCCGGCCTCCGCACTGGACGTCTTCGGCACCCCGGAGCTGGTTCTGCTCGGCCTCGGCGGTGTGCTGATCGCGCTGCTCGGCGCCCTGCTCCCGGCCGTACGGGTGGCGCGGGCGCGCACGGTGGAGGCGCTGCGGGCCGAGTGACGGCCGACGGGCGGGACCGGGTGGTGCTCACCCGGTCCCGCTCGTTCCGGGTGGTCCTTGCCCGTTCCAGGTGGTGCTGCGCCGTCCTTGGTGGGCTCAGGAGGTGTCCTCGTCCGCGCTCTGCTGCTCCGCGCGCTTCTCGGCGGCCCGGACCTGCTCGGTGAAGTCGTGGGCGTCGATCCGCTCGACCGAGGCCCCGTGCCGGGCGGCCAACTCGTCGGCCGGGCCCGGGGTGGACTCCTTGACCTCCAGGGCGAGCAGCGCGCCGCCGTCCGGCACCCGGGGCGAGAGCAGGATCAGCCCGGCGCCGCCCTCGCTCGCCTGGTGCTCCTCGGCCGCGTTGCCGATCACCGCACCCGCCGCGAAGCCCAGCAGCACCCCGACCGGCCCGCCGAGCAGTCCGATCAGGCCGCCCAGCGCGCCGGAGCCTACGGTGGTCAGGCCGGCGCCCCGGGTGAAGGTGTCCTTGACCTCCAGCAGGCCGTCGGCGCTGCGCTCCATCGCGGCCACCATCCGCAGGCCCGGCAGGCGTTGCGCCTCGTCGAAGGCGGGGCGCCAGGCACCGGCGTCCGGGAAGGTCAGCAGGACGACGTTGTGCTGCTCGCTCATCGCGCTCCGATCGGGGCCGGGGCCGGCTGAGGCCGGGCCTCCATCGTGGCCCGCGGTGCGGGGCGCTGCCACCCCGGCCTCCTCAGCGCTGCTCGTCGGCGGGGCGGTCGAACACCGGCCCGAGGCCCGCCGGGAGGCGTTCGACCAGCAGGGCGACGGCCTCCTCCGGGGTGGCGGCGCTGACGCGCTCGCCGGCTTCGTCCCACCGGTGGACGAGGTGGCCGCCGCCCTCCTGCGGATGGGCGTTCGGGAGGCCCCGGTCGGCCCAGGGGGTGTGGTCGACCGGCTGAAGTGCAGGTTGTGGTGGCTGGTCCAGGGGAACAGCCGGCGCAGCCGGGGCTCGGAGCGGGCGGCCTAGATGTGACGGCCCGTCAGGCCCCCGTGCGGGCCGCGTCGCGCAGCTTGCGCCAGGTGCGGCCGAGGGAGGACGGTCCGGTGCGTCCGGCGGCGGGCGCACCGGACTCCCAGGACCGGGCCGCCTCGGCGAGGGTCTCCGCGGACGGTGGGGTGGCCGGCGGGCCGCCCCGGTCGGGCTGGTCAGACCGGACCGACCGGGCGGCCCGGGCGGCGCGCAGGAGGTCCTCGGGACCGAGCGTGGCGAGCCGGGCCCGGGCGTGGTCGAGCAGGGTGGCGCAGGCGTCGGTGATCGCGGCCTCGCCGAGCGGGCGGGCCGGGAGGTCGAGGCCCTCGGCCAACTGCCGTTCCAGGGCGGCGCGCAGGTCCTGGACGGAGAGGTCGCGGACGGTCAGCGACAGGTGGGCGGAGAGGCCGCCGGCGCCGACCGCCCGGTGGGCGAAGCCGCGCGGGATGTAGAGCACGCCGCCGGGTTCGAGGACGCCGTGCAGCCGCAGTGGGGAGCGCTCGTCGTCCGGCAGTTCGCCGAGCTGCCAGTCGGCCGCGGTCGGCGCGTCGTGGACGTACCAGGTCTTGCGGCCGGCGGCCTGGAGGACGAACACGTCGGCGTCGTCGCGGTGCACCGCGAGGCCCTGGCCGCCGGCCGGGGTGACGAAGAAGAAGGCCTCTATCCGCCGGTCGAGCTCCTCGGAGAGCCGGGACACCAGGTCGCCGGTCGGGCGGTGCCACTGGTCGACGCAGCGCAGCAGCAGGGTCGCCCCGCGGCGCAGCTGGGCGAGGACCCGCGCCCGGTCGGCGAAGCCGTGGTGGGTGACGCCGTTGACCACGCGGGAGGTGGTGAAGGCCTCGGGCGGGATGGTGACCTTGTCGGAGCGGACCATCTCCAGGTAGGGCGTGCGCAGCAGCCCGCCGTCGAAGGCGGCGTCCAGTTCGTCGAGGTCGAACGGCGAGGCGGGGGCCGCGGGAGCCACCGGATCCTCCGGGGCCGCCGTGGCTTCCGCGGCCGCCGTGGCCTTCGGGGCCGCCGGGTTGTCCCGGGGGAAGAGCGCGGGCTCGCGCTGCCACTGGCGCTCGGCGAAGCTCCGGACGTCGCCGACCCAGTCGGCCAGCGTGGGCGATTCCATGGTGTGTCCCGTGGTGTCAGGGGTGTTCCGGGGCGCGGGAGCGCGGGGCCCCAGGGGTCCTCTACGAGCCGGGCGTCAGGCCCCGACCTGCGCCTCGAACCGTACGGAGAGCAGGGAGCGCAGCGGCACCTGCGCCTCCTGCTGCGGGCCGCGGACGGTGAGCCGGTTGTCCAGGGCGACGGTCAGCAGCCGCTCGGCCAGCGGCACGATCAGGTGCTTGGCCCAGCAGCGGGCGCCGTCGAAGCCGAAGGGCATGAACGCGGGCGCCTTCTCCGGGTCCGTGACGCCGTCCCAGCGTTCGGGGCGGAACTCCAGCGGGTCGGACCAGTAGTCGGGGTGGCGGTGCATCAGCAGCGGGAAGAGCGCGACGTCGTCCTCGGGGCGGATCTCGGGGTGCAGGGCGGTGTACGCCGCGCCGCCGTTGCGGTACAGCATCCACGCCGGTGGGAGCAGCCGCAGCGTCTCCCAGAGGATGGCGGTGAGGTCGGCGCGCTGCTCCGGCCGGTCCCGTTCCGGGCCCATCAGCCACAGCGCGTTGCCGGTCAGCGCGGCCACGCCGTCGCACAGGGTGGCCGTCGCCCGCCGGTACATCGCGACGGCCTGCCGGCGGTCCAGCGGGTCGTCGGCGTCGCGGATCAGCCCGGCCAGTGCGGTGCGCCCGTCCTGCTCGGCGGAGCCGGGCCAGCGGGTGGCGGCGCGGTCGACGAGCCGGGAGAGGGTGTCGGAGCGGGTCACGCCGCGCTTCGACAGCAGCGAGACGGGCAGCGGGTCGCCGGAGAACAGCCAGCGGCGCAGGTAGGAGGTGCCCGCGTAGGGCCAGGCGCCGGCCATCCCGCGGGCCGGGGGCGGCGGCTTGCGGCTGCCCGCCACGGCGTCCTGGCCCAGCGCCCGGATCGTCCGGGTCGCGCTGTCGTGGGGGATTTCGGCGCCCGCGGCGGGTTTGTAGACCGATCGCTCGGTGGAAAGCACGGGGCGGGCCGCGACGATTTCGGCCATCAGTCGGGAGTCCGAGACGCCGACCTTGGCCGGGTCGATCCGGAAGACCTTCTCGTCCCTGGCCAGCAGGTCCCGAATCGTCGGGGCGAACACGACGGTACGGCTGCGCGTGGTGGCCGTCGCCATTTCTTCCATGGGAATTCGGCCTCCAATGCGAAATACCCGGGAAATGCCTGGGAAGTGCGTTCGGTGCGGCGCGCGGGGAATTCCGGACGCGCCGCGGCGCCGGCGGGAGACGTGGCCGACCCTCGCTCCCGCCGGCGGCCGACCACGTCAGATGACGTGCAGCACCCACGCGTGGTTCGCGAGGTCCTCGTTCTTCTTGAACTTCTTGACGAGCGTCTTGATCATCTTCATGGCTATCTCCATTCCGGTGATTGCGGGTGCGGCGAGAATGCCGCAGCCGGGCCGTCCGAGTTATTCGGCATTCCGTTGCCGGGTGCCGAACGGGTTCATCTGTCATGGACCCTAACCGAAAGATCGCCGCTCGGACACCCCTTCGGCAGAGGATTATGCGATCTCTGCGCCTTGTTAGCGGTCTATTCGATGGTCGAATCGTTATAACCCGCGGAAATCAAGGTGGGGCGCGGAACGGGAACGCGAAAGGGCCCCGCGAAGCCGCGGGGCCCTGCTGCGCGTACGACGGGTACGGCGCGGTCGGTCAGGTGTCGAGCACGGTCAGGTGTCGAGCACGGTGATCAGTTGTAGGTCGTGGTGACGGTCACGCCGCTGAAGCCCTGCTGGCCGTAGAGGCTGAAGTACACCCAGCCGGACGGCGGGTTGGCGATGGTGAGGGTCTCGCCGTTGTCGCCGTTGGTGGACTTGGCCTTGTAGGAGCCGGTGGTGGCCCAGGCGCCGCCGTTGTAGTACAGGTCGGCGTTGCCGGTGCCGCCGCTGGTGGTGATGGTCAGCTGCTGCACGCCGGCCGGCAGGTACAGGAAGCTGTAGCTGTAGTTCCCGGTGGTGGCGGCGACGTTGTCGCGGCGGCAGTTCTTGTCGAACTGCCGGGTGTCGGCGATGGTGCAGAGCGGGGCCTTGGGCTGCTCGGTGGGCAGCGTGCCACAGTTGTCGGCGGCGCAGGCCTTGAGCCAGGTGGCGAAGTCGGCGTCGTACTTGGTGCCGATGGTGGTCTTCAGGATGGTGCGGGCGCCGTTCCAGTCACCGGCGCGGTACTTGGCGAGCACCGCGGTGACGTCGTCCGGGTGCGACTGGAGCATGTAGCGGACCGCCAGGTAGCCCCAGTTGTAGGTCCGGGTGGAGTCCGAGTTGTCGTAGGTGGTGTCGAACAGCGTGCTCAGCGCGTAGGTGCCCTTGCCGGCCTGGGCGACGGCGTCGTCGTAGTGCTGGCCGCGGTAGCTGTAGGAGACGTACTCGGCGAGGCCCTCGACCCACCAGATGGTCGGGGTGGTCATGCCGGCCTCGAAGTCGCCGTACATGTCGTAGCGGCCGTCGAGGTAGTGGGTGTACTCGTGGTTGAGGTTCCAGATCTGGAACTGGGGCCGCAGCCAGGAGGCCTCGTGGGCGATGAAGCGGGCCTGGTTGCCGGCCTTGGCCGGGTCGCCCTCCTCGTACATGCCGCCGTTGTCGACCTCGATCTTGTACATCTCCCAGGCGTACAGGCTGTAGTTGTAGTAGTCCTCGAAGACGACGACCTCGAGGTTGGTGTTGTTGTCGTTGGCGACCGGACCGTTGTCCTTGACGATCTTGTGGAAGAACGCGTCCTGGTTGATCAGGCTGGTGCAGGTGTCGGCGAGCTGCTGCGCGGTCATGTCCTGCGCGCGGATGCGCAGGTTGGCGTTGCAGGTGTGGTCGACGGTGAGCACCAGCGGGACGAGCTTGGCGGGCACGTCACAGGTGCCGTAGAGGGAGCAGTTGCCCTCGTCCTTCTTCTCCGTGAACCAGAGCAGGTTCATGGTGAGCGGACCGGTGTTGCCGACCAGCGGGTAGCGGTTGATCAGGTCCTTGAGGATCGGCCGGCCCTGGGCGCGCAGCTCGTCGTGGGCGACCAGGTTGCCGAGCTGGATGCCGATCCTGGTGACCAGGTCGCCACCGTTGAGCAGGCCGCTGTTGCGGGTGACGAAGGACGCCGCGGTGGTGGCGAAGGACGGGTCGGCCTGGAGGGCGGAGACGAACTCCGGCAGGTCGAAGCCGCGCTCGATGACGGTCTCGGTGTTGGCGACGGCGGTGGTCATCGCCGCCGGCCAGCTGCCGGTGTAGTCGTTCAGCAGCCGCTTGACGACGCCGGTGTAGCGGGCGTTCTCCTGGGCGCTGTCGATCAGGGTGACGGCCTCGGCGAGGGTGGCGCCGTTGGCGTCGGTGACGTCCTTGCTGTGCGGGGCGGCGTAGAAGGCGTCCAGCGCGCCGCGGATGGCGGTCTTGAGGCCGTCGCCGTACGGGCCCACGGCGTCCTTGTTGTACCACTGCGCGTAGTACCCGGCCCGCAGGAAGAGCACCAACTGCCCGGCCGAGGTGGAGTTGTCGCCGGGGTAGGTGGCGGCGGTGTCGCGCAGGGCGTTGGCGACGGTGACCATCTGGGCCTCGTTGAAGGCGCCCTTGGCGTCGTTGCCGGTGAGCTGGAACAGCGTGTTGACGCAGTCGAGCCCGGAGCCCTTGACCTGCTGGACCAGCGCGGCACCGGACTTGCCGGTGAAGGCGGAGACGTCGCAGGCGGCGGCGGCCGAGAACGACCGGGCCGACTTGGCGGCGCCGACGGTGCTGCCCGCCGTCGGGGCGGTCGCCTTGGCCTGCGGGTCCGAGGCGAGCGGGCGGTCGTCCTGCGGGGTGTCGGGCGACTTGGGCACGGGGATCGTGCGGGGTGCGGCCTTCCCGGCCGAGGTGGCGGGCTTGCCGGCCGGGGCGGCCGAGGGGGCTTCGGTGGCGTGTGCGGCCGACGCGAACAGGCCGAGTGAGAGGAGGAGGGCGGTGCCGAGCGCGGGGAGCCTGCGCACGCCGTCCTTCGCTATCGAGGAGGGACGCATCTGTGGGGGCCTCCGGGGCCGTTGAGGTGGGGGCGGCCGTGCTGCGTGGGGCGCACGGGCCTTGCTGTGTGACATGTAAAATGGCACAAGGCTGAACGCGGAGGGAAGCCCCCAAGAACGGATTGCCGGTCGGCGAGACCGAAACGTTGCCGGAGCGTGTCGGAACGCGTGTCAGAGCGCCTCGTCGTGGCGCGTTGTGGCGGGTCGTCGGGCGCGCCACTGGAACGCGTCGTCGGGCGGCGCGTCGCCGAAACGGACGGACGGACGGTCGGTCAGCCGCCCGACCGTGCCGACGGCGTGAGCGCCGCGAACTCCAGCGGCGCCGACGGATCCACCGACAGGTCCGCCGGAGCCGGCTCCGCACCTGCGCGGACCAGCAGGTCCCCGACCGCCGCCACCATCGCGCCGTTGTCGGTGCACAGCCGCAGCGGCGGCACCCGCAGCGCGATCCCCGCCGCCGCGCACCGCTGCTCGGCCAGCGCCCGCACCCGGGAGTTGGCCGCGACCCCGCCGACCACCACCAGGGTGCCGATCCCGTGGTCCAGGCAGGCCCGCACCGCCTTGCGGGTCAGCACGTCCGCGATCGCCTCCTGCAGCGCGGCCGCCGCGTCCGGCACCCGGGGCTCGCGCTGCGCCTCGACCCAGCGGGCGGCCGCGGTCTTCAGGCCGGAGAAGGAGAACGCGTACGGGTCGTCATGCGGCCCGGTCAGCGGGCGCGGCAGCCGGACGGCCGTCGGATCGCCCTCGCGCGCGGCGCGGTCGATCGCCGGACCGCCCGGGTAGGGGAGTCCCAGGATCCGGGCGACCTTGTCGAAGCACTCGCCGGCCGCGTCGTCCAGGGTGTCGCCGAGGTGGACGATCGGGTCCCGGGCCAGGTCGCGCACCAGCAGCAGCGAGGTGTGGCCGCCCGAGACGATGAGCACCACGCAGGGGTCGGGCAGCGGCCCGCCGTCCAGGGTGGCGGCGGCGACGTGCCCGGCGAGGTGGTGCACGCCGTACAGCGGGACGCCCAGCGAGAAGGCGTACCCCTTGGCGGCGGCCACGCCCACCTGGAGCGCCCCGGCCAGTCCGGGGCCGGCGGTCACCGCGACCGCGCCGACGTCCGCCAGGGTGAGTCCGGCCCGGTCCAGCGCCTCCCGGACCACCGGTGCCATCGCGTGCACGTGTGCCCGGGCGGCGATCTCCGGCACCACCCCGCCGTAGCGGGCGTGCTCGTCCATCGACGAGGCCACCGCCTGTCCGAGCAGCACGCCGTCGCGCACCAGGCCCGCGCCGGTCTCGTCGCAGGAGGACTCGATGCCCAGCACTACCGGCGACCCTGTCACAGTCACTCATCCTTGTCGGTCATTACACGGAACGACGACCATTGTGCCCGACGGGATGTGAGGAATAAGCAGGAGCCCATGCTTCGTTCTTGCAACTCATACGCAATAGTGTTGTTCCGGCACGATCACCACCTCCACCGCCGTCCAACGCGGTTCAACCCGCCGAAAGGGGCCGTGTCCTGATGGGCACCTACACGCTTCCCGACCTCCCGTACGACTACTCCGCGCTGGAGCGGGCGATGTCGGCCGAGATCCTGGAGCTGCACCACTCCAAGCACCACGCCGCGTACGTCAAGGGCGCCAACGACACCCTCGACCAGCTGGCCGAGGCCCGCGACAAGGAGCAGTTCGGCGGCCTGGTCGGCCTGCAGAAGACCTTCGCCTTCCACCTGTCGGGCCACGTGCTGCACTCGCTGTTCTGGCAGAACCTCTCGCCCGAGGGCGGCGAGCGCCCCGAGGGCGAGCTGGCCGACGCCATCACCGAGCACTTCGGCAGCTTCGAGGCCTTCAAGAAGCAGCTCACCAACGCCACCACCGGCGTCCAGGGCTCCGGCTGGGGCATCCTGTCCTGGGAGCCGCTCGGGCAGCGCCTGATCGTCGAGCAGGTCTACGACCACCACGGCAACGTCGGCCAGAACACCACCCCGCTGCTGGCCTTCGACGCCTGGGAGCACGCCTACTACCTGCAGTACCGCAACGTCCGCCCGGACTACGTCACCCGCCTGTGGGACGTCGTCAACTGGCAGGACGTGTCGGACCGCTTCGCGGCCGTCAAGAGCGCCTGATCCCCGTCGGGTGACAGCCGGCCCCGGCCCGGTCGGGCGGTCCGGGGCCGTCCCCTTTCGTGCTTGTCCCGTACGGGAGTTGACGCCCGACACAGCCGGTGCACCCCGCCGCAGGCCGTAAGCCACCCGCCGTTCGCCTGCCGGTCGCGTGCCCTCCCTACGCTCGCTCGGACCACCGCCGGTGACCGGCCGGCAACGGCCTCCCGGCCCTGTCCGCTGCTGTCGCCGCTGCTGCCGCCGCCATCGCCGCAGCCGCGGTTGCCGCCGCTGAGCGAAAGGGCGCCCGATGGCCCCGCGTCTCTCCCTCGTCGTCCCGATCTACAACGTCGAGCGCTACCTCCAGGAGTGCCTGGACTCGATCGCGGCGCAGACCTTCGGGGACTTCGAGTGCGTCATGGTCGACGACGGCTCGACCGACGACGGCCCGGCCATCGCCAAGGCCCACGCCGAACAGGACCCGCGCTTCCGGCTGGTCAGCCAGGAGAACCAGGGCCTGGGCGCCGCCCGCAACACCGGCTGGCGCCACCTCACCCCCGGCACCGAGTACCTGGCCTTCGTCGACAGCGACGACACCCTTCCGCCGCACGCCTACCAGCTGATGATCGACACCCTGGACGGGACCGGCTCCGACTTCGCCGCCGGCAACGCCCTGCGGCTGCGCACCACCGGCCTCACCCCCTCGCACGGCCACCGCCGCCCGTTCCACGAGACCCGGCTGCGCACCCACGTCAGCGAACTGCCCGCCCTGGTCACCGACCGCACCGCCTGGAACAAGGTCTACCGGCGCACCTTCTTCGACGGCGCGGGCCTGCTCTACCCCGAGGGCATCCTGTACGAGGACGCCCCGGTCAGCGTGCCCCACCACTTCCTCGCCGAGAAGGTCGACGTGCTCGCCGACCCGATCTACCACTGGCGCGTGCGCGAGGACGGCGACCTCTCCATCACCCAGAAGAAGACCGACCCGCGCGGACTGGTCGACCGGGTCCGCTCGATGGAACTCGTCCGCGAATGGCTGCTCGCCCGCCCCGAGCCCGTCTTCGCCGACCACCTGCACGCCTACGACCGCAACTGCCTGGTCGAGGAGATCCCGATGTTCTTCTGGACCGTCCCCGACGGCGACCACGCCTACCGCGCCGCCTACCAGCAGCACGTCAGCCGCCTCCTGCGGGCCATCGGCCCCGGGCAGGTGGCCGGCCTCAGCCCCCAGCTGCGCCTCAAGTACCGCCTCACCCTGGCCGGCGCCATGCAGGGCTTCGTCGCCGTCCAACACGCCCACCGCCTCGCCCGCCGCACCCGGCAGGCCGTCTCCGCCCGCCGCTGAGCCGTCCTCCACTGGGCCGTCTTCCACTGGGCCGTCCTCCACGGGCGGGCAGGGGAGTCCGGCCGAGCCGCTCGGTGCCGCAGAGGCTGCGGTAGCCAGGGAACCACGGGGCCGCCGGGCCGGATCTGCCCGGCGGCCCCTGACCAGGGCTCTTCCGGCACGATGGTCCCG
The DNA here is from genome assembly GCF_043201465.1 of Kitasatospora sp. NPDC048298. Taxonomy (NCBI): domain Bacteria; kingdom Bacillati; phylum Actinomycetota; class Actinomycetes; order Kitasatosporales; family Streptomycetaceae; genus Kitasatospora; species Kitasatospora sp. NPDC048298. Next base: position 12,683 of record NZ_JBICYZ010000052.1, on the reverse strand, counting down.
TACATTCGCCTGTTCGAGGGCGACCCACGACGTTCCGAGGTGCGAGACCCATGGGTGCGATGGCAAGGATTCTGGACGCGTTCCCCGGATCACTGAACGGGGCGGTCGGTCTGACCCCGGAGCAGATCGCCCTGATCGAGGAGGACCAGGGCGTTCCCCTCCCCGAGGACTACCACGAATTCCTGGCCCTCGCCGGCGGCGGCGGGTTCCACGCGCTGCGGGGGGAGACGTACGCCTTCCCGGAGATCCTGGGCATCAAGGAGAGCGCCCGCGAGATCCTGACGGAAGCGGCCCCCGGCGAGTCCCTCGACGGCTGCGTCGTCTTCATGGCCCACCAGGGCTACATCTACTCCTTCATCGCCCCGCCCGAACTGGGCGGCAGGACCTACGAGGTCGCCGAGACCCACGAGGGCGTCCACGAAGGCGCGGCCTCCTTCGCGGCCTTCATACACGGGATGCTGTAGGCCTCGTGCACCTGACGGTCGCCTATCCGGCGTCGAGGGGCCGCAGGAGTACGTTCCGGTGCCGCCAGGCCAGGCGAAGGAGCGCCGCACCGGCGGGCTGCATGGGCTCCGCGGTGGTGAGGCGATCCACCTGATCCGCGGTGAAGGGCATGCCGGTCGAGCGACCCGTGGCGTCGTCCAGCCCGACCCGACGGCCTTCGTCGTTGGTGGAGACGATCCGCCGGAACGTCTCGTCGAACAGGCCGGCGTCGAAGACGGCCACGGTGAGCATGTCGGTGACGTACGTCAGCGGATCCATCCCGAGGCCCAGCCAGAACACGCGTAGGGTGCCGTCCTCGCGTGCTGTGGTGAGTCTCTTGTTGAGCGGCCAGGAGGCGTAGTCAATGGGCGCCTTGTCGCTTCCGTGGTCCTCGCTGGCGCCGAGGAGTTCTTCGCTCAGCTCGCGGAGGATGGAACGCCACAGGTCGAAGTCGTTGGCCTCGTTCCACGGTGCGTCGTGCGAGGCCTGGAACATCCCGACCGGCATGACCTGGTAGAGGCCGCCACCGCTGGCGACCTTCTCGGGGTCGCGCCAGTGGAGGACGAACTCCGCCTCGTCGGTGCGGCGATCGTGCCGGATGGTGAGCGTGCTGGTCGCGGCCATGACGGGGCGGCGCGTGAGGTCGGTCGGATCGGCGATGGCGGCCCGGAACGGCGTGTGCCGGTCCGGGCCCGCCAGGACGGCCGACGCGTACTCGTGGGCGACGGCCTCGCAGACGTTGATGACGTCGAAGTACTGCCCGCGCCCGAAGGTCAGCACGGGTTCGGCCGTGGAAGCATCGACGTCCAGGAGGCGGTAGCAGCCACGGTTTTCGAACACCTTGGGCTTGGCGAGATCCCGCAAAGCATCCGCGTAGTAGCGGTACGAGGCGCCGTCCGCCCGACGAGGCCGGATGTGGTCGAGCTCCGGCTCGCTCCCGTCCAGGAGGGCATTCGGCCCGTCCGGCTGCCACCGCAGCCGGACGCGCTCCAATGGCACCGGCTGCTCCGGGATCCAGTGGGGCCGGGCCAACAGGGGCGTTCCTGGGACCAGATTCTCCATAGTGCTCTCAGCCAGGAGTTGAATGGTCAAGGCGAAGCGTTGCTCGTTCAGGAAGCTTCGTACCCGGCGCCAGTCCTCTCTTGTGCCAGACGAGCTCGGTTGATCACCTGCCATGGTTTACTCCAGAGGTATGCGGCGCGTCCATCGAGTGCCTGGACGCCTGGAACGTTTCGGAGCCGGTAGAGAATGAGACCGCGGCACCGCCAGTTCCGCTCTCCTCCGACCGGCACTCGCCCTCGGGCCGCGCCGGGCGGCCCGAGGGCGATCACCTATTGCAGTGGCCACCCGTTCGCAGGGTGATCGAGCCAGGCGATATGCCCTTCGGGGGTAACGCTCAAGCCGAACCGATCCGGCCCGGGACGGTCGTTGTCGAGCCACCATTGGTGAGCGGCTTCGACTTCGTTCCAGACCTGCCGTGGGCCGTGCTGCCACACCGCGTACTGCTGGGCCTCCTCGGTGCCGTCCCAGTCGACGGCTGCCCAGGAGCCGCCGTCGGTCGTGGCCACCCAGAGGCGGGTCGCCACATTCTCGACGTCGGGGTTCTGGTGCCAGGCATACCAGAGGTCGCCGAGGCGGTGGCCGAGGGCGAACTGGGTCTCGAAGGCGGAGTCTGCGACGGCCCATGGGTTGAGCATGGTCGTGGATTCGGTCGGCACATGCTCTTCCAGGGCGACATCGCGGAAGAGCCGGAGGTCGAGGCGCTGGGTGCGCATCAGCATGAAGGCGCTCTCGGGGATGTAGCGACCGGTGCCGGTTCCATCGTCGTCGATGGTGAGACGGAGTAGGCCGCCGCAGATCCATGGGCTCTCCCACGGAACGAGTACGGTTCCACCGCTCTGGGTCTGGTTGATCCAGGCGTAGGGAATGCGTTTGACGGAGCACGTCGCCACAACGCGGTCGTAGGGCGCTTTGATGCTTCGCCCCAGGCTTCCGTCACCGTGGACGACGGTGGGGGCGTAGCCGTTCGCCTTGAGGTTTGACCGGGCGAGTTCGACCATGGCGGGGTCGATCTCGATCGTGGTGACATTGGCATCGCCCAGCCGGTGGGCGAGAAGAGCAGCGTTGAAACCGGTTCCGGTTCCGATCTCCAGTACTCGCATCCCCGGTGAGAGGTCCAGGAGTTCGAGCATTCGGAAGACGATCGACGGGGCGGAAGCGGAGGACGAAGGCAGGCCATCGGGGCCGTCCTGCTCCTCTCCGTCGTTGATCTGCGTTACCACCGGCTTGTCCGCATAGGCGGCGGCGAACCAACGATCCGGCTCGTGTTCACGATCGCACGAAGTGAGACGATCGTTGTCGCCGCTCAGCCAGATTCGGTTGGGGAGGAAACGGTGTCGAGGGGCCGCTTCGGCGGCCATGCGCCACTCCGCGGCCACCTCATGGCCGAGGAAGTGGGAGACCGTGTGGAGCAGGCCGCGCATGGCGGCCTGCTCACAGACACTCGGCTGAGGTGTCACTTGTCCTTTTCGCCGCCCTTGCCGTGCTTGCCGGTCTTCGACCCGGACGAGGTGTCCTGGCTCGACTTGCTCGTGCTGAAGTCCTTGTTGCCGCCGGCGTGCTTGCCCTGACCGCCGTCGTTGGCTCCGCTGCCGCCGCCGGAGCTTCCGCCGGAGTTTCCGCCCTTACCGAGGCCCCATCCCATGGGAGTCTCCTACTTGGTCGTGATGGTCGTCGTGGTGCTGCTGCCGGTCGGTCCGCTCACCGGCATGTCCGGCCCGGGCCCCGGCGGCGCCGGGGGACGCGGGGGCTTGGGGAACGGAGTGGCCATGGTTCTACTCCTCCTGCCTGTGACGGCTGGCGCAGAGCGGGAAGCTCTGTCATGACAGGACGGTAGGGGGAACCTCGCCGGTCCGTGGTTCGTGTTTCTCGCGGTTTCTCGGACACCGGCGGCTGGTTCCCGACGCTTCTCAGGCGGCCTCCAACGCATGGCGTGCCGCTGCGAGAACGTGGTACGCATCCGTTCCGGTTTCAGCCACCTGTTCGTATAGTTCCCATGCCCGGAGATAGAGCGCAACGTCCGCTTGTTCGTCGAGATGTAGCGAGGCATTGATCGTCTCGACGGTCACGAAGGACCGGTCGTGGATCCAGAAACCATGCCGAAGTGACAGCGGAAGTGTCGCGGAGAACGGGATGACGGCGATGCTCACCGTGTCCAGGCCGATCAGGCCGCAGAGCCTGTCGAGCTGTGACCGAAGTACCCCTGGAGGGCAGACGCGGGCGTGCAGCGCTCCTTCCCAGAGGATGAATCGAAAGCGTCGGCCCGTTTCGTACAGCAGCTCTTGGCGACGCATCCGTTCGCGGACGGCTTCGTCCGTGTCCCGGGGCGATTGATGCAGCGCGGCAGCGGCGAGCAGAACGTGTCGAGCGTAGTCGGGTGTCTGGAGCAATCCGGGCACCACGGTGGGCTCGTAGGCCCGGACGACCCGCGCGTTGCGTTCCTCCGTGTCGGCTTCCCGCTGGGCGTGTTGGTGACCACCGGACAGGCGGCGGCGCCAGGAGCGGTAGTGCGTCTCCAGACCGGAGAGGTCGTTCTGGAGCGAGACCACCAGTGCTGCGTGACCGGTTGCCTCGGCCCACGCGGCCAAGTCGGCGCCTGTGGCGGTCTGCCGACCGTTCTCCAACTTGCTGATCTTCGAGTGGGGCCAGCCCAATCGGCCCGCCAGTTCCCGGCCGGTGAGTCCCGCATCGGCGCGCAGCCCTTGAAGCCGAGCGCCGAGCGCCTCGCGAGCCCGTTGGAAGTCGCTCACTCCTGGGACGGCACCTCGTCGGCGAACTCCGCCCGGGGGATGGCGTACTTCCAGGCTCGATCCCGGATTCGGCATGCTTCCAGGACCGCGCTGAGGTCTTCGATCAGCTCCGCCCCGAGGTAGTTGTCCTCCGTGTCGAAACGCATCTCCAACAGCGATGCGGAGTCGAACAGCCAGAAGTCGCGATCCGGAAGCTCGAGTTGCTGTGCTGTGGCGCGCTGTAGGTGTCGAATGTCCTCCCCTGCCTGGACGTTGGCCCATCCGACAGCGAGAAGGTAGGCCTGCCCGTCGGTCAGCGGGTCGTCCGCGATCCGCACCCGTTCGACACGCTTCCCGGCCGCGACCTGAGTCGTGATGTTCCGGCACCAGGGCCGCTGCGGATCCGTCTGCGGGTCCTCGCCACAGACCCACCGTTGGAAGCCGGGAGCCTGTCGATCCGAGGCGTAGCCCTGCCGGCTTTCCAGGCGCCACGCAGTGTGGGCGAATCCCTCGCCGAAGAAGTAGTCGAACTGTTCATCGCTGATGTAGGCCATGGTCAGTCCTTGGGGGCGAAGCGGGTGAGCAGGTCACGGGGCACAACGACGAACGTCTCTCCGGGGAGGACGTCCCGCAGCTGGGCGAGGGCCTCGGGATCGGTCAGACGGTATCCCTGGACGACGATGTCACCCGTCTCCGTCTCATAGAGCGTCGGGCACTTCCCGTCTTCGCTGCTGGTGCCGAGGAACTTGAGCTGCATGGAGGGCTCCCTCTCGTTCGGCGGGGGACCAGGATGCAGCCTGAAGGACAGCACGCGGGGCTGTTCGGGAAGATTTCCAGGCCCAGGAGTGAACGCGGCGGCGCGTCCTGGTGGAGGCCGTGGACCGGTTTGCGGAACTTCCTTGGCGTGCGAGGAAGAAGCGACCAGCGGGCGCGGCTTGTTGCTGGTGGAGGCGCTGGCGCACGCCTGGGGGTGGTACCCGACGGAAGCGGGCAAGGTGGTGTGGTTCGATTACCCCGAAACCGGCGAACCGCCGTGCCCCACGCACGGGTGGGGCACGGCGGTAGCAGTGACCGCCGCCGTCAGGTAGCGCGCTGTTCCAGGGTCTCCTTCATGACCTGAGCGCCCCTGACGACCCGGAGCCGGACCTGCTCGGCCATCTCCTGGGGCAGGACATCCGTCGTCCACACGAGGCGGCACCGTCCGACCCCCTCCGGGAGGACCTGGAACGAAGCATGATGGTGGGTGAGCGGAATCTTGAAGCCCTCGACCGCCGAATAGGCGAGGCGGCGCAGATCATTGTCGATGCTGACGATCAGCTCGCGGATGACCGCGCCGCCGGGCATGGTCAGGTAGCGGACGTCGCCTTCGACCCGGGTGTCGAGGACGTAGCCGGGAATGAGGCGCCGGTGCACAGCGCCCACATCCCGTACGGCGTCCCAGACTTCGTCCGCGTCGGCCTCGATCGCGACGTCCTGCACGATGGTGGCGATGGTCCTGCGCTCCTGTCAGGAAGTGCCGAAGAAGGCGTCCAGCAGACGCTGTGCCGCCAACCCCGCCGGAAGGGTTCCGGCGCGGACCTGGGTTTCCAACTCGGAGGAGAGACGCCGAACTTCGGGATTTTCGTGCAACCGCGCGTACAACTGGTCGTGGACCATCGCCCATGTCCACTCCACCTGCTGCTCACGGCGCTTGGCGGCGAGTTCCCCCGTCGCGTCCAGCACCTTGCGGTGCTGCTGAAGCCGCTCCCACAGCACGTCCAGGCCCGCCCCGTCGCGCCCGCTGCAGGTGAGCACCGGCGGCGTCCAGGCCGCGTCGGGCGCCTGCAACAGTCGCAGTGCGCCCGCGAGTTCGCGCGCCGCCGCCTTCGCGTCCCGCTCGTGCGGGCCGTCGGCCTTGTTGACGGCGATGACGTCCGCGAGCTCCAGTACGCCCTTCTTGATGCCCTGCAGCTGGTCGCCGGTCCGCGCGAGGCTGAGCAGCAGGAAGGTGTCCACCATTCCGGCCACCGCCGTCTCGGACTGCCCGACGCCCACCGTCTCGATGAGCACCACGTCGTACCCGGCCGCCTCCATCACCACCATGGATTCCCGGGTGGCCTTGGCGACGCCGCCCAGTGTCCCCGAGGTCGGCGAGGGCCGGACGAAGGCGGCGGGGTCGACGGCGAGCCGCTCCATCCGGGTCTTGTCGCCCAGGATGGAGCCGCCCGTCCGGCTGGACGTCGGGTCGACGGCGAGCACCGCGACCCGGTGGCCCCGGCCGGTCAGCATCGTCCCGAAGGAGTCGATGAAGGTCGATTTGCCGACACCGGGCACGCCCGTGATGCCTACTCGGACCGCGCCGCCAGCGTGCGGCAGCAGCCGCTGGAGCAGCTGCTGCGCGAGCGCGCGGTGGTCGGGCCGGGAGGATTCGACGAGGGTGACGGCGCGCGCGATCCAGGCGCGCGAGCCGTCCAGTACGCCCGTCACGTAGCTGTCGAGGTCGATCGTCCGCGGAGGCATGGGATCAGGCGATCACAGCTCGTGGCCGAGGTCGGCCGCCAGGGACTTCAGCAGGTCGTACGCCGCGTCCGGGATGACCGTCCCCGGGGGGAAGACCGCCGCGGCGCCCGCCTCGTAGAGGGCGTCGAAGTCCTGCGGCGGGATCACCCCGCCCACCACGATGGTGATGTCCTCCCGGCCGGCCTCGGCGAGTTCGGCGCGCAGTGCGGGCACCAGTGTCAGGTGGCCGGCGGCCAGCGAGGACACGCCGACGATGTGGACGTCCGCCTCGACGGCCTGGCGGGCGACCTCGGCCGGGGTCTGGAACAGCGGGCCGACGTCGACGGTGAAGCCGAGGTCGGCGAAGGCGGTGGCGATCACCTTCTGGCCGCGGTCGTGGCCGTCCTGGCCCATCTTGGCGACCAGGATGCGCGGACGGCGGCCCTCGGCCTGCTCGAACCGCTCGACCAGGTCGCGGGTGCGCTGGAGGGAGGCCGACGGGCCCGCTTCGTCTCGGTACACACCGGAGATGGTACGGATCTGGCCGGAGTGGCGGCCGTACACCTTCTCCAGGGCGTCCGAGATCTCGCCGACGGTGGCCTTGGCCCGGGCCGCGTTGACGGCCAGGTGCAGCAGGTTGCCGTCCAGCGAGCCGCCGCGCTGCGAACCGGCCTCGGCGGCCCGGGTGAGGGCGTGCAGCGCGTCGCGGCACGCGGCCTCGTCGCGCTCCTCGCGCAGCCGGCGCAGCTTCTCGATCTGCCGGGCCCGCACCGAGGAGTTGTCGACCTTGAGCACGTCGATCTGCTCGTCGCTGTCCACCCGGTACTTGTTGACGCCGATCACCGGCTGGCGGCCGGAGTCGATGCGCGCCTGGGTGCGGGCGGCGGCCTCCTCGACGCGCAGCTTGGGGATGCCCGCGTCGATGGCCTTCGCCATGCCGCCGGCCGCCTCGACCTCCTGGATGTGCTCCCAGGCCCGCGCGGCGAGGTCGTGCGTCAGCTTCTCGACGTACGCGGAGCCGCCCCACGGGTCGATCACCCGGCAGGTGCCCGACTCCTGCTGGAGCAGCAGCTGGGTGTTGCGGGCGATCCGCGCGGAGAAGTCGGTGGGCAGGGCGAGCGCCTCGTCGAGGGCGTTGGTGTGCAGCGACTGGGTGTGGCCCTGGGTCGCCGCCATCGCCTCCACGCAGGTGCGCGTCACGTTGTTGAACACGTCCTGGGCGGTGAGCGACCAGCCCGAGGTCTGCGAATGGGTGCGCAGCGACAGGGACTTGGGGTTCTTCGGGTCGAACTGCTTGACCAGCTTGGCCCACAGCAGCCGGGCCGCGCGCAGCTTGGCGACCTCCATGAAGAAGTTCATGCCGATCGCCCAGAAGAACGACAGGCGCGGCGCGAAGGCGTCCACGTCCAGGCCCACGTCCAGGCCCGCGCGCAGGTACTCCACCCCGTCGGCGAGGGTGTAGGCCAGTTCGAGGTCGGCCGTCGCACCCGCCTCCTGGATGTGGTAACCGGAGATGGAGATCGAGTTGTACCGGGGCATCTTCTGCGAGGTGTACGCGAAGATGTCCGAGATGATCCGCATCGACGGCTGCGGCGGGTAGATGTAGGTGTTGCGGACCATGAACTCCTTGAGGATGTCGTTCTGGATGGTCCCCGCGAGCTTCTCCGGCGGTACGCCCTGTTCCTCGGCCGCGACGATGTACAGCGCGAGGATCGGCAGCACGGCGCCGTTCATGGTCATCGACACCGACATCTTGTCCAGCGGGATGCCGTCGAACAGCTGGCGCATGTCGTAGATCGAGTCGATGGCGACTCCCGCCATGCCGACGTCGCCGGTGACCCGCGGGTGGTCGCTGTCGTAGCCGCGGTGGGTCGGCAGGTCGAAGGCGACCGACAGGCCCTTCTGGCCGGCCGCGAGGTTGCGGCGGTAGAAGGCGTTGGACTCCTCGGCGGTGGAGAAGCCCGCGTACTGGCGGACGGTCCAGGGCTGGTTGACGTACATGGTCGGGTACGGCCCGCGCAGGTACGGGGCGACGCCCGGGTACGTCTCCAGGAAGTCCAGGCCGGCCAGGTCGGCGCCGGTGTACAGCGGCTTGACGCCGATGCCCTCGGGGGTGTCCCAGAGCAGCTCCTCGACGTCCTTGCCGGTGGACTGGCGCCAGGCGGCCCGCCACTGCTCCTCGGTGACGCCCGCGTTGCCGGTGGCGTCCGGGTTGACGGTGGCGCCGGCGGCGCCACCGTCCAGCCCGATTCCGGTGAAGTCGGGGATCATCGAGCGGCTCCGATCTGGTCCAGCAGGGAGGTCAGGACGGCGACGGCGTCGCCTCCCGCGAAGATGAACTCGTCCACTCCGGCGGGTACTTCGCCGAGCCGTCCGGCCAGCAGCACCCTGGTGGCGCCGGCCGCCTTCAGGGCCTCGGCGACGGGCGAGGCGTGCTCGGTGTACAGGGCGTCGCTGGAGCAGAGGCAGGCGACGGTCGCGCCGGAGGTGCGGAACGCCTCGGCGAAGGCCGCCGGGTCGACGGACTCGGCCGAGACCGTCGCGATGCCGCCGGCCTGGAAGAGGTTGGCGGCGAAGGTGGTGCGCGCGGTGTGCGCGGAGGCGGTGCCGATCGAGGCGAGGAACAGGCTCGGTCGGGCACCGTGCGCGGCGGCGTGGGCGTCCGAGCGGTCCCGCAGCGCCTCGAAGGCCTCGGCGCGGCGGACCTGCGGCAGCCCGCCGCCGAACCCGGCGGGGGCCGGTTCGCGGACCAGCGGCTGCTCGTCCAGGTGCGGGAACTCGCTGACGCCGGTGACGGGTTCGCGCCGCTTGGCGAGCCGTACGGACCGCTCCGCCCAGGTCGCGGCGATCCGCTCCTCGACCAGTCCGGAGGCGAGGGCGGCGCCCAGGCCGCCGGCCCGCTCGATCTCCTGGAACCAGGCCCAGGCGGCCCGCGCCAGCTCCTCGCTCAGCTGCTCGACGTACCAGGAGCCGCCGGCCGGGTCGATCACCCGGGCCAGGTGGGACTCCTCCAGCAGGATCGCCTGGGTGTTGCGGGCGATCCGGCGGGCGAAGGCGTCCGGCAGGCCGAGCGCGGTGTCGAAGGGCAGCACGGTGACGGAGTCGGCGCCGCCGACGCCGGCGGCCAGGCAGGCGACGGTGGTGCGCAGCATGTTCACCCACGGGTCGCGGGCGGTCATCATCACTCGCGAGGTGACGGCGTGCTGACGCTGCGCCGGGGCGGCCGCGCCGGCCCCCGAGACCTCGGCGACCCGGGCCCAGAGTCGGCGCGCGGCACGGAACTTGGCGATGGTGAGGAACTGGTCGGCGTCCGCGGCGTAGCGGAACTCCAGCTGGCCGAGCGCGTCGTCCACCGACAGCCCGGCGGCGGTCAGCGCGCGCAGGTAGGCGACGCCGGTGGCCAGCGAGCAGCCCAACTCCTGGGCGGGGGAGGCGCCGGCCTCGTGGTACGGCAGGGCGTCCACCGTGAGCGCCCGCAGGCCCGGGTACCCGGCGGCGCAGCGGGCGGCCAGCGCGGTGGCCTCGGCGAGCAGCGCGTCGGTGCGGGCGCCGTCGCCGGTGCGGGCCTGGAGGCCGAGCGGGTCGGCGCCGAGGTTGCCGGCGGCGGAGCCGGGGGAGACCTCGCGCTCCTCGTACAGCTTGAACAACTGCTCAGCGGCGTCGGTGAATTCGGGCCCGGCGTCGAGTGCCACGGCGGCCAGGTCCAGGTACACCCCGGTCAGTGCCTCGGGCAGGGCCGCCACCGGCAGGCCCGCACCGCCCAGCTCCAGCCAGAGCGAGCTCACGCCGTGCTCCAGGTCGGCCAGGACGGCCTCGTTGGTGCGCCGGCGGTCCGGGTCGGCGTGCCGCTGGCGGACGTCCCACCCGGCCACGGCGGAGCCCTGCGCCGGGCCGCCGCGCACGAACGGCGCGAAGCCGGGATAGCCCGGGTCCGCGGCGGTGTCCTCGGCGGTGTACAGCGGGCGGGCGCTCAGCCCGTCCTGGAGCCGGGTGGTGAGCGCCTGCTCGGCGGCGGCGCCGTCCTCGGGCTGGGCACCGGACTTGCGCAGCACGCCCTGGACGAGCTGCTGCCACTGCTCGCGGTGCGCGGCCGGGAACTCGGAGGCAAGGGGGAGCCCTTCGGGCGGGACCTTCATGTGCGCAGGTTAGCGCCCGTTCGCGGGGCCGCAGGAGGGGGATTCCGTGTGACCTTGCCCTCGATCGGGCCGGGATCCGAGCACTCTCCGAGGTGGGGAGTGTCACGGCGGCCGGGGCGGCGGGCACCACGGGTACCAGGGGTGGGAAGGGGGGCCGTACGGGGGAGCCGAGGGGGAGCCGAGGGGGGAGTGGAGGGATCCGAGGGGAGGCGGGGGAGCGGGAGCGGGACGGGCGCAGGTCGGCGGGGGCGGCGGCGGCCGTCGGCGGCGGGCGCGATGTCCGAGGTCAACACCGATGGCAGGGAACACGATCGATGTTCCGTCATGCTGCCAAAACGTCATGATCAGGGGGATTGCGGAACCCGGGCCCTCATCTATTAAGTTACTTCGAAGAAGGTGGGCGGGGCGGTACCCCCCCGTTGCTCGCCCTGCCTGCCTTCGTCGTCCCCGGCCCCGGCCGAGCCGTCCCCCGGCTCCGTCCGGACCCTCCCCAGATTCCCCCGAAGGAGAGCGACCGCCATGGGAAAACGTCGCAAGCCCAGCCCGCCGAGCCGGGCCCGCATGGCGGTCGTCACCACGGCCATGGCGGCCGGCGGCGCGGTCCTCGCGTCCGGTACCGCCCACGCCGAGCCGACCCCGAGCCTGGCCTCCGTCAAGGAGCAGGTCGACCAGCTCAACGAGGCGGCCGAGCAGGCGATCGAGAAGCACAACGGCTTCCAGGCGAAGCAGCAGCAGCTCCAGGCCGACGCCAACGTGATCCAGGAGAAGGTCGCCCGCGGTCAGGAGGCGATGAACGAGCTGCGGACCCGGCTCGGCGCGGTCGCCGCCGACCAGTACCGCACCAACGGCATAGACCCGTCGGTCCAGCTGATGCTCGACTCCGACCCGTCCGCCTACCTGGAGCGCGCCGCGGTGCAGAACCAGGTCTCCGACTCCCAGGCGAACCTGCTCAAGCAGGCCCAGGACGAGCAGCGCAAGCTCGACCAGGACCGCGCCGAGGCCACCGCCACCCTGGCCGCGCTCGACTCGGTGGGCACCCAGCTGGCGGAGCAGAAGAAGGACATCCAGACCAAGCTGGCCCAGGCCCAGGAGACGCTGAACAAGCTCAGCGCCGAGGACCGTGCCAAGATCAACGCCCAGCAGAGCGCCGAGAAGGCCAAGGCCGAGGCCCAGCAGGCGGCCGCCGCCGCCGCTGCCGCCGCCAAGGACCGTGCCTCCCGCTCCGCCGACCGCCCGGACATGAACGCCCCGGTTCCGTCGGCCAGTGGCCGGGCCGGCGCCATCATCGGCTTCGCCCAGGCCCAGCTCGGCAAGCCCTACGGCTGGGGCAAGAACGGCCCCGCCAGCTTCGACTGCTCCGGCCTCACCAGCCAGGCCTACCGCGCCGCGGGCGTCACGATCTCCCGGACGTCCGAGGAGCAGTGGAAGGACGGCCCGCACGTCGACCGCGCCAACCTCCAGCCCGGTGACCTGGTCTTCTTCTACAACGACCTGCACCACGTCGGCCTGTACATCGGCGACGGCAAGATGATCCACGCCCCGCGCACGGGCAAGAACATCGAGGTCCTGCCGATCTCCGTGATGCCCTACATGGGCGCCGTCCGCCCGGCCTGACCGGGCGCCTCATGTGATCCACGAGGGTCGGCCCACGAGACCGGGCCGACCCTCGTGGACCGACCGCAGTGGGGGGGGGGGGGGGGGGGGCCCCCGGCCCCCCCCGGCCCGGGGGGGGGGGGGGGCGGCGCCCCGCCCCCCCCCCCCCCCCCACCGCGGGGCCGGGGGGGGGGCCCGACAACTG
>NZ_JBICYZ010000051.1:0-71946 GCF_043201465.1 Kitasatospora sp. NPDC048298 | reverse complement strand
GCCCGCGCCCCCCCCCCGCGCCCCCCCCCGCGCCCGGCGCGCGGCCGCGGGGGGCCCCGCGCCCCCCCCCCCCCCGCCGGCGCGGCGCCCCCCGCCCCCCCCCCCCCCCCCCCCCCGTCCGCTGGGCCGGTCTCAGTCGTGCGGCACGACCGCGACCGGGCCGTGCGCGTGGTGGAGGACGGCATGGGTGACGGAGCCCAGCCAGGGCGCGGCCGGGTGGAGCCTGGGCCGGCGGCGCCCCACCACCGTCAGGCAGGCGCTCCGGGAGGCCTCCACCAGCGCCCGTCCGGCCGACCAGGCGGTGAGCTCGGCCTGGACCCGGACCTCCGGGTGCTTCTCCCGCCAGGGGGCCAGCGCCTCCTGGAGCCTCGTCAGCTCCGCGGCCTCCAGCGCCTCCCTGACCTCCGGCTGGTAGACCACGCCCTCGGCCGAGTACGGCCCGGCGGGCACCTTCCGACTCTCCAGCACGCGCAGCGTCGCGCCCCGCGCCGCCGCCTGTTCGAAGGCGAAGGCGATGAGGTCCGGGCAGGCCTGGTCGCTGTCCAGCCCGAGCACCACGTCACCGGAGTCCTCGCCCTGACCGTCGGCCCCGGCCCGGAGCACCACGACGGGGCAGTTCGCGTGGCCCGCCACCCGCAGCGAGACCGAGCCGACCAGCAGCCCGGCGAACCCTCCCAGGCCGCGCGAGCCGAGCACCAGCAGGCCGTCGCGCCCTCCGGCGGCGGCGAGCGCGTACGCCGGGTTCCCGGGCACCTGGTCGCAGGTCGGCTCCAGCCCGGGCAGCACGCTCGCGAGGTGGTCCCGGGTGGCGAGCACCGACTGCGGCAGCGGCTCGCCGCCGGTGTCGGGCTCCCCGGGGGCCGGCGAGCCCGTACCCCCGACGTGGAGCAGCCGCAGCGGCCGGCCACTGCGGTGCGCCTCCCGGGCGGCCCACTCGGCGGCGGCCGCGCTCGGTTCCGATCCGTCGACTCCGACCACTACGGCGTACGGCATGATGACGGGCCTCCCTCGTTGGACGGTCGCGGCGAGGACGCCGACGACCCGGTGTGCGATCCACGATCGCGGTTGCCGCGGGCCGTTCCCAGGGGCCGAGCAGCCCCTGGGATGGCCCGAAGGTCCCGGTCATGACTCCGGAACGACGTCAGGACTCCGGGACGCGTCAGGACTCCGGGACGACGGCGACCGGGCAGAGCGAGTGGTGCAGCACGGCATGGCCGATCGGGCCGAGCGCGCCGACCAGGAGGGGGCGTCGCCTGCCCAGCACCAGCAGACGGGCCTTGGCCGACGCCTCCACCAGCGCCGGGCCGGCTCCCTCGCCCGTGCCCTCCGCGACGGCCTCCACCCCGGGCCGGGCGGCCCGCCACGGTGCGAGGAGACGGGCGAGGAGTTCGTCCTCGCTGTCCGCTCCCCCGCCGGCCGGGGCGTGCACGACGCGCAGCGGCAGCCCGTGCCGGTCCGCGGCGGCGAAGGCGAACTCCAGAGCGGCCTCGGCGGGCCGGCGGGCGTCCAGGCCCAGCACGATCCACTCCCGCGGGTCCGGGCCGGGCGGGTCCACCGGCAGGACCACCGTCGGGCAGCCGGCCCGGGCGGCCAGGTGGAGGGCGGTGGAGCCGACCCGCAGTCCGGGGAAGCCGCCGGCACCGCGGGCGCCGACCACGAGCAGTTCGGCGTCCTCCGCCGCGGCCAGCAGCGCCGCGGGGGCGAGGTCGTGGACCTCGTCGGCGCGGGTCTCCAGCCGGGGGTACCGCACCGCCAGGACGCGGCAGACCTCGTGCAGCGGGTCGGCGCCGGTCCGCCGCCCGGCGGACCGGCCCGACGGGTCGGACGTCGGGGGCAACGCGTGCAGGACGCGCAGCGCGCGGCCGAGCGACAGCGCCTCGCGGGCGGCCCAGTCGGCGGCGGCCAGGCTGGGGTCGGATCCGTCGACTCCGACGGCGACGGGTAGGTCCACGGTGCTGGTCTCCTGACGGTCGGCCCCCTGGTGGTGAGTCAGCCCTACCAGGTCCAGTCGGTGATCTCGGGCAGGTCGGTGCCGTGCTCGCGGATCCAGTCGTGGTGGAGGGTGCGCCGGTCGGCCATCTCCTGGCGCAGGGCGGCGGCCCGGACGGCGAGGCCGGGGACGCGGTCGATGACGTCCATGACGAGCCGGAACCGGTCGAGGTCGTTGCGGACCACCATGTCGAAGGGCGTCGTGGTGGTGCCCGACTCCTTGTACCCGCGCACGTGCAGGTGGGAGTGGACGGCGCGCCGGTAGGCGAGGCGGTGGATCAGCCACGGGTAGCCGTGGTAGGCGAAGATCACCGGCCGGTCGCGGGTGAACAGGGCGTCGAACTCGGCGTCGGGCATGCCGTGCGGGTGCTCCTCGGCGGGCATCAGCCGGGCCAGGTCGACCACGTTGACCACGCGGACGGCCAGGTCGGGCAGCCGGCCGCGGAGCAGCTGGGCGGCCGCGAGGACCTCCTGGGTGGGGACGTCGCCGGCGCAGGCGAGCACGACGTCCGGTTCCCGGGTGCCGTCCTCGGTGCCGGCCCACTCCCAGATCCCGGCGCCCCGGGCGCAGTGGGCGCGGGCCTGGTCGAGGGTGAGCCAGTCGAAGCAGGGCTGCTTGCCGGCGACCACGACGTTGACGTGGTCGCGGCTGCGCAGGACGTGGTCGGCGGTCGCGAGCAGGGTGTTGGCGTCCGGCGGGAAGTAGACCCGGACGACTTCGGGGCTCTTGTTGAGGACGTGGTCGACGAAGCCGGGGTCCTGGTGGGAGAAGCCGTTGTGGTCCTGGCGCCAGACGTGGGAGGTGAGCAGGTAGTTGAGCGAGGCGATCGGCGCGCGCCAGGGCAGTTCCCGGGTGGTGCGCAGCCACTTGATGTGCTGGTTGACCATGGAGTCGACGATGTGGACGAAGGCCTCGTAGCACGAGAACAGGCCGTGCCGGCCGGTGAGGAGGTAGCCCTCCAACCAGCCCTGGCAGGTGTGTTCGGAGAGGATCTCCAGCACGCGGCCGTCGCGGGCGAGGTGTTCGTCGACGGGCAGGGTCTCGGCCTGCCAGGCCTTGCCGGTGACCGCGTAGACGGCCTGGAGCCGGTTGGAGGCGGTCTCGTCGGGGCCGACCAGACGGAAGTCCCGGCGCTCGGCGGTGTCAGCCATCAGCTGTTCGAGCAGGTCGCCGAGCACCCGGGTGGGTTCGTGCAGTGTGCTGCCGGGCTTGTCGACAGGCACGGCGAAGCGCTCCAGCGCCGGGATCGGCAGGTCGCGCAGCAGCAGGCCGCCGTTGGCGTGCGGGTTCGCCCCGAGGCGGCGGTCGCCGTCGGGGACGCAGGCCAGCACCTCGGCCGCGGGCCGGCCGTGCTCGTCGAAGAGCTCCTCGGGCCGGTAGGAGCGCAGCCACTCCTCCAGCTGGGCGAGGTGGGCGGGGTTGTCCCGCACCTGGTCCAGCGGCACCTGGTGGGCGCGCCAGGTGCCTTCCACCGGCACGCCGTCGACCTCTGCGGGTCCGGTCCAGCCCTTGGGGGTGCGCAGCACGATGAGCGGCCACCGCGGACGCCCGGTGCCTCCCGTGCGGGCCTCGTGCTGGAGGGCGGCGATCCGGTCCAGGGCGGTGTCCATGGCCTCGGCCATGGCCCGGTGGACGGTCAGTGGGTCGTCGCCGCCGACGTACAGCGGGAGGTGGCCGTACCCGCGCAGGAGCGCGTCGAGTTCCTCCTCGGGCAGCCTGGCGAGCACGGTCGGGTTGGCGATCTTGTAGCCGTTGAGGTGCAGGATCGGCAGCACGGCGCCGTCGTGGACGGGGTCGAGGAACTTGTTGCCGTGCCAGGAGGCCGCCAGTGGTCCGGTCTCGGCCTCACCGTCGCCGATCACGCAGGCGACCAGCAGACCGGGGTTGTCGAAGGCGGCGCCGTACGCGTGCGAGAGCGCGTAGCCGAGCTCGCCGCCCTCGTGGATGGAGCCCGGTGTCTCGGGCGCGACGTGGCTGGGCACGCCTCCGGGGAAGGAGAACTGCCGGAACAGCCGGGCCATGCCGGACTCGTCGCGGGTGACGCTCGGGTAGGTCTGGCTGTAGGTTCCGTCGAGCCAGGAGTTCGCCAGGACGGCGGGCCCGCCGTGCCCGGGGCCCCAGACGCAGATCGCGTCCAGGTCCCGCGCCCTGACCACCCGGTTGAGGTGGGTGTGCACCAGGTTGAGGCCGGGCGAGGTGCCCCAGTGGCCGAGCAGGCGGGGCTTGATGTGCTCCGGGCGCAGCGGCTCGCGCAGCAGGGGGTTGGCCATCAGGTAGATCTGTCCCGCCGACAGGTAGTCGGCGGCCCGCCAGTGGGCGTCGAGCGCGCGGATCTCCTCGTCGGAGGGTCCACCGGAAGCCGTGCTGGGGTCGACGGGCATGGGTGCGCACTCCTCGGGTCTGTCGGCTCTCCGGCCGCCGGCGGCCGGCCGCTCCCATCGTCGCCCCTCGGCCGGAGCCTGCTCAGGGCCCAACAGGCCACATTCCACCGGGCGCCGGGGGCCGGTGGTCCCTGCCGTCCAGGTTTTCATCCGGACGGCCCCGTGTTCGTCCGGACGGCCCCGCGCCGCGCGCACCCGCCTGTTCGGCCGGGAGGGCGCGGTCCCGTCAGGGTGTCTGGACCGGGGCGCCCAGCCGGTAGTCGTGGGCGGAGAACGCGGCGGCGACGGCGAAGCGGTCCGCGCGGACGAGCGTCTGCCGCCACTCGATCGCACGCCCGTCGGCATCGCGGCCGAGCCGGTCGATCGCGAGCAGCGCGGTGGTCTCGGGGCAGTCGAGCAGGATGCGCTCCCCCCGGCCGGGGACCACGGCGCGGATGCGTTCCCAGCCGCCGCGGATGCGGGTGCCGCAGTGGCGTTCGAGCTCGTCGTAGAGCGCGGTGTGGGTGAAGTCGACGTCGAGCAGCGGGTCGGCCAGGTCGGCGGGGAGCCAGATCCGGTCGACGGCCAGGGGTTCCTCGTCCGCCAGGCGGACGCGTTCGAGGTAGACGAGCGGCGTGGACTCCTCGAGGCCCAGTCGGGCGGCGATGACGCCGTCGGCACGCCGGTCGAGCGCGCGCACGACACTGCGCTGGACGGCGCCGACCTCCTCGACGGAGCGGAAGAGGCTGTACGCCTCACCGATGTCCTGCTCCAGGGGGCGGCTCGCGGTGAACCGCGAGGCCTTGCCGCGCTGGGCGGTGACGAGGCCCTCCTCGCGGAGCTTGCGCAGGGCCTCGCGGACCGTGTGCCGGCTGACCTGGTACTCGGCGACGAGGTCGTGCTCGCCGGGGAAGACGTCGCGGAACTCGCCCTCGTCGAGCCGGCGCAGCAGGTCGGCGCGCAGCTGCGCCCAGAGCGGATTGCCCGGGGCTCGCGCGAGGGTCCTGGGGCCGGGCTCGGAGGTCACGGCGTCTTCCTGGGGATCAGGGGTCGGGTGGGTGGTGCGGGACACGAGGTGAATGTTCGTACCTCCGGGGGGATAGCACAAAATCGACGGCCGCCGGTCCCGCCGGGCGCGCCGATCGGGCGGCGACGGGGCACGACGGGCGGCGACCGCCGCCCGGGCGGGGTGCCCCGGGCGGCGGTCGCGCGGGCCGCGGTCGTCGTGCGGCGGTCGTCAGGCGAAGGCGCCGACCAGCATGAACGCCGACACCGCGAGCAGGACGACGGCGAAGGCCCGCTGCAGCGCGGCCCCGGAGAGCTTCGCCGCCAGTCGCTTGCCGTCCCAGGCGCCGAGGACGGCGGCGCCCACGAACGGCCCGAAGATCGCCGGATCGATGGACACGCCCGTGACCGTCAGGCGGGTGGCGAGGGAGACGACCGAGTTGATCAGGACGACCACCAGGCTGGTGCCGACGGCCTTGCGCATCGGCAGCCGGAGCACGGACACCAGCGCGGGCACCGCGAGGAAGCCGCCGCCGACTCCCAGCAGTCCGGTCACCGCCCCGAGGCCTGCTCCGGCCGCGACCGTACTCGCGTACCCCTCCCGGCCGGCCGGCTTCGCGGACGCTCCGTCCGCGGCGCCCTCCTCGGCGCCACCCGCCGCCACGCCGCCATCCGCCACGCCGCCATCCGCGGCCGGTGTCCGCCCCGCGGTTCGGGTGCCGCGCAGCATCGCCGCGGCGGCCAGCGCGGCCAGGACGGCGAACGCGGCGGTCAGTACCGGTTGCGGGATGCGGTGGGCGAGCAGGGAGGCCCCGATGGCGGGGATGACGCCGGCCGTGGCGAACAGCGCGCCGGTGCGCCACTTGACGTTGCCGGTGCCGGAGTGGCGGACGAGCGCGGTGACGGTGGTGGCGGTGACGATGACCAGGCTGGTGGTCCCGGCCTCGGAGGGCGGCAGGCCCAGCAGGTACACCAGGGCCGGGACCGCGAGCACTCCCCCGCCACCGCCCAGCGCGCCGAGCGCCACGCCGACCACGGCTCCGCAGAGCAGAGCGGTGATCAGGACGCTCACGCCGTGACGCCGTCCGAGGCCTGGTCGGCGGGGTGGAGGACCTCGCCGTGCCAGGCGGCGAAGCCGCCGCGCAGGTCGGTGGCCTCGAAGCCTCGGGCGCGCAGCACGGACGCGGCCACCGAGGAGCGGTTGCCGCCGGCGCAGACCACGGTCAGCGGCTGTTCGGTCGGCAACTCGCCGAGGCGGGCGAGCAGTTCGGGCAGCGGGAGGAGCCGGGCGCCGGGGATGGTGCCCTTCTCGCGTATCTCGCCGGGGCCGCGCACGTCCAGCAGTTCGACCTCGTCCGCGCCCTCGGTGAGTCGGTCCGCGAGCTCGTCGGCGTCCACCCGCACGACCTCGGTCAGGTGCGCGGCGCCGACGGCGTCCACCGGCGCGGCCAGGGCGCCCAGGACGCGGTCGAAGCCGATCCTGGCCAGCCGGTTCCGGGCCTCGAGTGCGGTGTCCGCGTCGCCGCACAGGATGACGGCCTCCTGGGCGTCCAGCACCTGGCCGGCGAGTTCGGCGAAGCGGCCGCCGAGGGGGATGTTGACCGCGCCGTGCAGGTGGGCGGCGGCGAACGCCTCCGGGTCCCGGGTGTCGAGCACGGTGGCGCCGCCGGCCCGGGCCTGGAGGAACTCCTCCGGGGTGAGCGGCGGGACGGGGGTGTCCTCGTCGAGGACCGGGCGGGCCTGGCGGTTGCGCACCGAGGTGAAGGCGAAGTAGGCGGGCGCGGCGGGCTGGCCGTCGGTCACCACGGCGACGAACTCGTCCTCGGTCATGTCGGCCAGGGCGTAGTTGCCGCCGCGCTGGTTGCCGATCGTGCAGCTCAGTTCGGTGGAGAGGTTCTTGCCACAGGCCGAGCCGGCTCCGTGCGCCGGGTAGACGCGCGTGTCGTCGGGGAGGGTCAGCAGGGCGCGGGTGGAGCGGTACAGCAGGCGGGCCATCTCCTCGGCGGAGCGGCCGCGCGAGCTGAGCAGGTCGGGGCGGCCGACGTCGCCGATGAACAGGGTGTCGCCGGTGAGCACGCCGAACGGGACGGCGTCACCGGCCTGTTCGCGCACGACGACGCAGATCGACTCCGGGGTGTGGCCCGGGGTGTGCAGGATCTCCAGGTCGACGGCGCCGAGGCCGAGGTGCTCGCCGTCGCCCAGCGGGTCGGTGTCGAAGTCGAGCGCGGCGGCGGAGCCGTAGGAGATGCGCGCGCCGGTGCGCTCGGCCAGCTCCAGGTGGCCGGAGAGGAAGTCCGCGTGGATGTGGGTCTCGATGACCCGCTCGATGGTCAGGCCGTGCTGTTCGGCGGTGGCGAGGTAGTCGTGGACGTCGCGCTGGGGGTCGACCACGACGGCCCGGCCGGTGGTGCGGTCGCCGACGAGGTACGAGGCGTGGGAGAGGCAGTCCAGGTAGAACTGCACGAAGACCAGGGGTCCGGCGGTCGTCATCTCAAGCTCCTGAGGGTGGGCGGTGGTTGAGCCCCGCGGCCGTGCGGGCGGGGCATGGGGTGGGGTGTCGCGGCGGTGCGGCGGGCTGTGCGGGGGCCGGGGTGCGCCCGTACCGGTCAGGCGAGCCCGCGGAGCATGAGGTTCCAGTAGAGGAACGGCAGGCCGCGCCGCTTGAGGTACCACATGTCGGTGCGCTCGCGGATGGTGTCGATCACCGGGATCGACGGGGTGGGCCGCCCGCTGTAGTCGAACTCCGCGAGCAGCATCTTGTTGCGGGCGGTGGTCAGCGGGCAGGAGGAGTAGCCGTCGTAGGAGGCCTTGGGCACCCGGCCGTTGAGGGCGGCGAGGAGGTTCTCGACGAGTACGGGCGCCTGCTTGCGCACCGCGGCGCCGGTCTTGGAGTTCGGGGAGGAGCCGGCGTCGCCGAGCGCCCACACGTTGGGGTACCGGACGTGCCGCATCGTGTGCTTGTCGATCTCGACGTAGCCGGCCGGGTCGTCGGCCCCGGCGAGCGGGCTGCGCTTGACCCAGTCCGGGGCGCTCTGCGGCGGCACCACGTGGGCGACGTCGTACGGCAGGGTCGTCGTGCCCCCGCTCCCCAGGTCGGTGACGACCACCTCGCGGGCGTCCGGGCGGACCTCGGTGACCTCGCTCCCGTAGTGGACCTTGATGCCGTACCGGCGCACCACGCCGTCGAGCACGCGGGCGAACTCGGGGACGCCGAAGATGGCGGCGCCGGGGATCACCAGGTGGACGTCGATCTTGCCGAGCACGCCCTGCCGGCGCCAGTAGTCGGCGGCCAGGTAGGCGATCTTCTGCGGGGCGCCGCCGCACTTGACGGCGCCGGTCGGCATGCTGAACACCGCGCTGCCGGAGCGGGTCTCGCGGATGAAGCGCCAGGTCGCGGGGGCGTACTGGGGCAGGTAGTTGCTGGACAGGCCGTCCTTGCCGAGCCCGGCTTCCAGCCCGGGCACCCGGTCCCAGTCCAGCTGGATGCCGGGGCAGACCACGAGGTGGTCGTAGGAGACGGCGCCGCCGTCGTCCAGCGTCACTTCCCGGGCCTCGGGGTCGACGGCGACCGCGGCGCGGCGTATCCACTCCACGCCCTTCGGCATGACGGACGCCTGTGACCGGATGCTCTCCGACAGCGGCGCCCGGCCGCCGCCGACCAAGGTCCAGAGCGGCTGGTAGTAGTGACGATCGCTCGGATCGAGCACCGCCACGTCCTGCTCGCCCGCGCGGCGGAGCCTGGCCGCGACGGTGATTCCCGCGGTCCCGCCACCGATGATCACGATCCGGTGATGCCTGGTTATCAAGGGGTCCCTCCCTCACGAAATGTACGGACATTAAAGTAGAGAGACCCCCCATCGACCGCAAGCTATTGTCCGTACATTTGCCTCCGAGGCAGGACGGACGGCGGCGGCCGGCACAGCAGCACGCAGTGGCGCACAGTGGCGCGGATCACAGCGAGCCGAGCGCGCGCGAAGAAATGCCGAGGCCACCGAGGTGGTTGGTACGGGCAACCGTTTCCACCCCGGCGTGCGCCATCGACATCGCCGCCCACACCGTCACCGCGACCGCGAGGAATCCCATGACCGTCACCGAGACCGCCGCCGACCGTGCGGCCGGGATCCTGTCCCGACCCGTCACGATCAACGGGCTGACCGTGCCCAACCGCATCGCGATGGCGCCGATGACACGCCAGTTCTCCCCGGGCGGCGTGCCCGGCGAGGACGTGCGCTCGTACTACGCCCGCCGCGCCGCCGCCGGCGTCGGCCTGATCGTCACCGAGGGCACGTACGTCGGCCACGAGTCCGCCGGCCAGAGCGACGACATCCCGCGCTTCCACGGCGAGGAGCAGCTGGCCGGGTGGGCCCGCGTCGCCGAGGACGTCCACGCGGCGGGCGGCACCATCGTGCCGCAGCTCTGGCACATCGGCATGGTCCGCAAGCAGGGCGACCCGCCGTTCGCCGACGCCCCCGCCGTCGGCCCGTCCGGCATCCGGCTGAACGGCACCGAGGGCACGGGGCGGGCGATGACCCGGGCCGACCTGGACGCCGTCATCGGCGCGTTCGCCGAGGCCGCCGCGGCCGCCGAGCGGATCGGCTTCGACGGCGTCGAACTGCACGGCGCCCACGGCTACCTGCTCGACCAGTTCCTGTGGGCGGGCACCAACCGCCGCACCGACGCCTACGGCGGCGACCCGGTCGCCCGCACGAAGTTCACCGCCGAACTCGTCACCGCGGTGCGCGAGGCCGTCTCCCCGGAGTTCCCGGTGATCTTCCGCTACTCCCAGTGGAAGTCGGACAACTACGACGCCCGCCTCGCCGAGAGCCCCGAGGAGCTGGAGGCGATCCTCACCCCGCTCGCCGAGGCCGGCGTCGACGCCTTCCACGCCTCGACCCGCCGCTACTGGATCCCCGAGTTCGACGGCTCCGACCTCAACCTGGCCGGCTGGACCAGGAAGCTCACCGGCCGCCCCGCCATCACCGTCGGCTCGGTCGGCCTCGACGGCGACTTCGTCCGCGCGTTCGCGGGCGAGGGCGCACCGGTCCGGGGCATCGACAACCTGCTCGACCGGCTGGAGCGCGACGAGTTCGACATGGTCGCCGTCGGCCGCGCCCTCCTCCAGGACCCGCAGTGGGCCGCCAAGGTCCTCTCCGGCCGCTTCGCCGACCTGCACCCCTACGACGCCGCCTCGCTCCGCACCCTGAGCTGACCACCACCCCGAGGGCTCGACCCCACCGCGGACGCAACACGTCGGCGGGGTCGGGCACTTACGGCCCGGCACTGACTGCCCGCCACTTACGGCCCGGCCGGACGGCACCTATCCTTTCCCCGTGCCGGTCGACCAGTACGTCTACTTCGCGCTCTCCAGCCTCCACACCTCCGCAGCGGACATGGCCGCCGTCCTCGGGCTCGAACCCGACGAGATCATGGTCCGCGGCAGCGGCTCCCACGCCTGCCCCGGCCCGGGCGACCCACGCCTCCTCCCGCAGTTGCTCGCGCGCGACACGGCCTGCTGCCGCTGCCCGGCCACCCACAGGCTCACCGCCTACCGCCCCTGACGTCCGGCCGGCCGGCCGGTCACCCGGCCGGTCAACCCACCCGACGGAGGATGCTTGACAATCTCAACCTTTCATCCCTAGGGTCACCATTACTTCAGGTAGTGAAAATTTCTGCCAGCAAGCACCGTCTCCCCACCTCAAGACCGCGAGACCCTCATGACCGACGCCATCCCTTCCGTGGTCGCCCGCCTGCGGGCCGAATTCTCCACCGGCCGCACCAGGCCGCTCGCCTGGCGCCTGGACAAGCTGGCCGCCCTGCGCGCCCTGCTCACCGAGCAGGCCGAGGTGTTCCAGCAGGCCCTGCACGCCGACCTCGGCAAGAGCGCCACCGAGGCGTACCGGACCGAGATCGGCTTCACCCTCAACGAACTCGACCACACCGTACGAAACCTGGCGGAGTGGCTGGAGCCGAGGCCGGCCGCCGTACCGGAGTTCTTCCGCCCCGCCGAAGCCCGGGTCGTCCGCGACCCGCTGGGCGTGGTGCTGATCATCGCGCCCTGGAACTACCCGCTCCAGCTCGCCCTGGCCCCGCTGGTCGGCGCCCTGGCGGCCGGGAACACCGCCCTCGTCAAGCCCAGCGAACTCGCCCCCGCGACCTCCGCGGCCATCGCCGAACTGCTGCCGCGCTACCTCGGCGAGGAGGCGGTCGCGGTCGTCGAGGGCGCCGTCCCGGAGACCACCGCGCTGCTGGAGCAGCGCTTCGACCACATCTTCTACACCGGCAACGGCACCGTCGGACGGATCGTCATGGCCGCCGCCGCCCGGCACCTCACCCCGGTCACCCTGGAACTCGGCGGCAAGAGCCCGGTCGTGGTCGACCCCGGCGCCGACCTCGCCGTCACCGCCCGGCGGATCGCCCGCGGCAAGTTCCTCAACGCCGGACAGACCTGCGTCGCCCCCGACTACGTCCTCGCCGTCGGCGACACCGCGGCCGCCCTGGAACGCGAACTGGCCGACGCGGTGCGGGAGCTGTACGGCGAGGACCCGGCCGCGAGCACGGAGTACGGACGGATCGTCAACGAGCGCCACTTCGACCGGCTCACCGCGCTGCTCGGCGACGGGCGGACCGTCGTCGGCGGCGAGCACGACCGCGCCACCCGCTACCTGGCCCCGACCGTCCTCGCCGACGTGCCCGCGACCGCCCCGGTGATGCGGACCGAGATCTTCGGCCCGGTCCTGCCCGTCCTGCCGGTGCCCGACCTCGACGCGGCGATCGCGTTCATCAACGAGCGCGACAAGCCGCTCGCCCTCTACGCCTTCACCGAGTCCGCGGACACCAAGCGGCGACTGGCCGAGGAGACCTCCTCCGGCGCGCTCAGCTTCGGTCTGCCGGTCTCGCACCTGGCGATGCCCGAGCTGCCGTTCGGCGGCGTCGGCGAGAGCGGCATGGGCCGCTACCACGGCGAGTACTCGATCGACACGTTCAGCCACACCAAGGCCGTCGTCGACAAGCCCCTCGCCTGACCCGCGCCGCCCGGCCGAGACCGCACCAACCCCTGCCAACCCCTGCCCCCGGAGCTTCCACCCATGACCCCGAACGAGCACGTCACCGCCGTGGCCGCCGAGACCGACCGGTTCGCCACCGCCGTCCGGTCCGCCGACCCGACCACGCCCGTCCCCAGCTGTCCCGGCTGGAGCCTCACCGACCTCCTCCGCCACGCCGGCAGCGTCCAACGCTGGTTCACCGTCCTGCTGCGGCAGCGCATCCAGGCACCGCCCACCAGCCGGGACGTCGACCTGAAGCTCCCCGAGCGGGCGGAGGACTACCCGGCGTGGCTCACCGAGGCCGGCGCGGAGGCCGGGGCGACGTTCACCGAGACCGACCTCGACGCCCCGATGTGGGCCTGGGGCGCCGACCAGCACGCCCGGTTCTGGGTGCGCCGGATGCTCTTCGAGACGCTCGTCCACCGCGCCGACGCCGAACTCGCGCTGGGGCTGAAGCCCGAGATCGACCCGGGCCTCGCCGCGGACGGCGTCGACGAGTTCCTCACCAACCTGCCGTACGCCGCCACCTTCGCCCCGCGCACGGCCGAACTCCGCGGCGACAACCGCACGGTCCGCTTCACCCGCACCGACGGGGACGGCGACTGGCTGGTGCGCCTGCGCCCCGACGGCTTCGGCCTGGACGCCGCCGACCCGACCGACCCGACCGCCGACGCCACCGTCTCGGCCACCGCCGCCGACCTGCTGCTCCTCCTCTACGGCCGGATCGACCGCTCGGCGCCCGGGGTCGCCGTCGCCGGAGACGAGGAACTGCTGGACCTCTGGTTCACCAACTCGGCGTTCTAGCAAGGCTCCTGAGCACGCCGAACGAGAGGCCCGGGCGCGGTCACGACGCCGAGAACCCGAACCTGGACGCGACCGGGTCGAGCGGCGTGTAGTAGCCGGTCGAGAAGCAGGTCGTCGGGATCGACGTCGCGCCGCAGGGAACCTTCGTGTCGGTGTTCCCGGCGGTGATGACGCCGACCGGCGCCATGGCGTCGCCCTGCGGGTTGGCCACCGCCGGCCCCCCGCTGTCGCCCTGGGCGACGGCGACGCCGCCACTGCGGGACCTCACCTCGGTCGCGTCGGTACGGCCGGACGACGAGTGGACGCCCACGCGCGTGACCTCCAGCTCGCAGTGGAACCCGGACATGGCGCCGCTGAAGCAGGCGGACTGGCCCGGGTCCAGGCGCGCCGGGCCGTACAGCGGACGGGAGTCGCCGCTGTTCCAGGAGCCGCTGTAGAAGCGGGCCGCGGTCTCCTGACCGGTCGTGACGACGGCGACGTCGAGGCCGTCGTCGTGGGCGGTGACCTCCCCGACGACGCGCTGCCCGTTGTAGACGTTCCCGCTGGTCTGGCAGTGGGCGGCGGTGAGCAGCACCCGCCGGTTGCCGACCCAGCCGGGGATTCCGGTGGAGCAGCGGGAGTTGTCGCTCAGGGTGAGATCGGCTCCGGCGTACCAGGGCGGGGCGTCGCCGGTGCGGCCGCCCCGGGTGGAGGTCTCCGGGGAGCCGGTCCCGGCGTGGACGGGGATGCCGGCGAGCTGCTCGGCCCGGGTCTCGTAGTCGCGGGCCGGGGCGTTCGCCGGCGCGAGGCGCCTGGTGGTCTTCGGCTGGTACGTCAGCAGGAGGCCGCTGCCGTCGTTGGCGGGTGAGATCGAGGACCACTCCGAGGTGTCGTTGCCGACGGCGGTGACGAACCGTTCGACGGCCCGGTCCATCTCGGAGCGGGAGTAGGCGGCCTGGTGGTAGCGGACGTCGTAGTCGGGGCTCACCGGGCCGGCGGGGTCGTGCCGCATCTGCTCGCGGGTGCGGGCGCGCCAGGAGTCGACGGCCTCGGTGATCCCGGCGGGGACGGGGCCCTTCCAGTAGAGGTCGAGGCGGTGCTCGTCGCCGTGGTACACGATCGAGGTGAAGTCGCCGCCGTCGACGCGGCCGGTGTCGACGAGTCGGTGGATCTCGTCGGCGATGGGCCGCAGGTGGTTCTCGTGGTACTCGTCGGCCAGCAGGATGGCCGGTGCCATGCGGGTCTCGGCGGTGTCGCTCCGGGAGTTCCTCGCGACGGCCACGGAGGCCGCACCCAGGATCAGGACCACTGCCGCGTACAGGAGTTTCGATCCGCGCATGGGATCACCTTAGGGTGACCGATCGCCCACACAGGGCCATCGGCCGCGCCGCACCGTCACCACCGGTTTCCCACCGGCGGTCGCGCGCCCCCCGGGCCGGCCCGCACCCCGAGGAGTGCGAGCCGGTGCCCGGTCAGGCTCCGGCGGCCGCCAGCCGGGCGGTGCGCCGGGCGGTGGCCTCGGCCGGGTCCAGCACCGGTACGGCGGCCAACAGCCCCTTGGTGTAGGCGTGTTGGGGCGAGTCGTACACCGTGTCGGCGTCGCCCTGCTCCACGATCCGCCCGGCCCGCATCACCGCGACCCGGTCGCTGACCTGCCGGACCACGGCGAGGTCGTGGGCGATGAAGACCAGCGCGAGGCCGAGGTCGCGCTGCAACTCGCCCAGCAGCTCGACCACCTGGGCCTGCGTGGTGACGTCCAGCGCGGAGACCGGTTCGTCGCAGACGATCAGCCGCGGCCGGGGTGCGAGCGCCCGGGCGATGCCGACCCGCTGCCGCTGTCCGCCGGAGAACTCGTGCGGATAGCGGTGGTACCAGTCGGGGTCGAGCCCCACGCGTTCGAGGAGTTCGCCGACCCGGGCGCGGATGCGGCGCTCGTCGCGCTCTCCGGCGATGCGCAGCGGGTCGGCGACGGACTCCCCGATGCTGCGGCGCGGGTTGAGCGAGGAGACCGGGTCCTGGAAGACCATCTGCAGCTCGCGCCGCAGCGGGCGCAGTTCCTTCTCGCCGAGCGCGCCGATGTCGCGCCCCCGGTAGTGGAGTTGCCCGCCGGTCGGCTCCAGCAGCCGGACGAGCATCCGCCCGAGGGTGGTCTTCCCGGAGCCGGACTCGCCGACGATGCCCAGGGTCTCGCCGGCCCGTACGGTGAGCGAGACGCCGTCCACGGCGGTGACGGGGGCGGTGCGCCGGCTGAGGGTGCCGCGGGGGGCGAACTCCCGGCGCAGGTCGGTGGCTTCGAGCAGGACATCGCCCCCGGTCGGCTCGCTCGGACGGCCCGTCGTCTCCGGGGCGCCGGGCGCGTCGACCCGGGGCACCGCGGACAGCAGCGCCCGGGTGTACGGCTCGCGCGGGGCGCCCAGCACCTCGGTGACGGGGCCGTGTTCCACCGCCCGGCCGTCCTTCATGACCAGCACGCGGTCGACGCTCCCGGCGACCACGCCCAGGTCGTGGGTGACCAGAACCAGTCCGGCGCCGGTCTCCGCGCGCAACTCGTGCAGCAGGTCGAGGATCTGGGCCTGGACGGTGACGTCCAGCGCGGTCGTCGGCTCGTCGGCGACCAGCAGCCGGGGCTCGCAGGCCAGGGCCATCGCGATCAGCACCCGCTGGCGCATGCCGCCGCTGAACTCGTGCGGACGCGACCGCGAGCGCCGCGTCGCGTCGGGGATGCCGACGCGGTCGAGCACCTCGACGGCCCGGGCCCTGGCCGCCCGGCGGGTGACGGGCCGGTGGACCCGCACGACCTCGGCGATCTGGTCGCCCACCGCGTAGTACGGGTCGAGCGCGGAGAGCGGGTCCTGGAACACCATGGCGGCCAGTCCGCCGCGCAGCCGCCGGAGTTCCGCGTCCTCGGCGGTGACGGCGTCGACGCCCGCGACCCGGACGGAGCCGCCGATCCGGGCGCCGGTCCCGCGGTGCAGGCCGAGCAGTCCGTAGGCGACGGTGCTCTTGCCGGAGCCGGACTCGCCGACGATGCCGAGCGCCTGCCCGGCCTCCAGGGTGAAGCCCACGCCGTCGACGGCGCGGACGTGGCCGTCGCCGACCGGGAAGTCGACGACCAGGTCCCGGACGTCGACGAGGGGTTCGGTGCTCACGTCAGGACCACCCTTCGGTCGGTCACCGCGTACAGCACGTCCGCGACGACATTGGCGAGGACCACGCAGAACCCGGTGACGAGGGTGAGTCCGACGACGGTCGGCAGGTCGATCAGGCCGACGGAGGTGACCAGCAGCTTGCCGAGCCCCGGGAGGCCGAAGAGCGACTCGGTCAGCACCGCTCCCCCGAACATCGTCCCGAGGTCGATGGCGGTGAGCGCGATCACCGGGGTGAGCGCGCCGCGCAGCGCGTGCCTGGTCACCAGGCGCCGTTCGCTGACGCCGTACGCCCGGAAGGTCCGGATGTGGTCGTCGGCGAGGGTCTCCAGCAGGGAGGAGCGGGTCAGCCGGGCGTACTTGGCGGACTCGATCAGGGCGAGCGTGATCCAGGGCAGCAGCAGGCCCCAGAACCACTGCTCCGGGTCCTCGGTGAGCGGCGCGTAGCTCGGGAACGGCAGCCACTGGAGCTGGGCGCACAGGACGATGAGCAGCACCAGGCCGAGGACGAAGACCGGGACGGAGTTGCCGGCCAGGGTCAGCGCGGTCAGCAGGCGCTCGCTGAGCCGGCCGCGGCGCAGCGCGGAGAGCAGTCCGGTGCCGACGCCGAGGAGCAGCCAGAGCACCATCGCGCCGAGTGCCAGCGAGGCCGTCACCGGGAGCCGGGCGGTGATCATGTCGGTGACCTGCTCGCCGCTGCGATAGGAGACGCCGAGGCAGGGGGCCGGGCAGTGCAGCAGTCCGGTGCCGGCGCTGAAGTCGCGGCCGGCGACGATGCCCTGGAGGAAGTGGGCGTACTGGAGGTACACGGGGGCGTCCAGGCCGAGGCGTTCGCGCACCTGGGCGACCTGGGCGGGGCTGCACTTCTCGCCGCAGGCCAGCTGGGCCGGGTCGCCGGGGGCGATGTAGAACACCGCGTAGACGATCACGGAGAGGGCGAGCAGCACGCCGAGCATGCCGAGGGCCTTGCGGAGCAGGAAGCGGGTCATGCGGTGGCCTCCTCGGTGGCGTTCGACGGGCCGGGGCGGCCCGCGTTCGACGAACCGGCGCCGGAGGGCCCCGTGCCCGCCGAGGCCGCGCCGCCGCTCGACGCCCCGACCCGCAGCCGGGAGGCCGCCCGGGGGTCGAGTTCGGTGCGGACGGCGTCGCCGAGCACGGTGAAGGAGAGCACGGTGACGAACAGCAGCGCGGACGGGAGCAGCACGTACGTCGGGTCCGCGCGGAACCAGGTGGTGGCGCCGGAGAGCATCTGGCCCCAGGACGAGGTCGGCGGCTTGACGCCCACCCCGAGGAAGGACAGCCCGGACTCGGCGATCACGTTGCCCGGCAGCAGCACCGCCGCGTAGGTGACGACCGGCGCGGCGAGCGAGGGCAACAGTTCCCGGCGGGCGATCCGCCACCGGGTGGCGCCGGCCAGCCGGGCCGCGGCCACGTAGTCGAGCTGCCGGAGGGCGAGCGTCTGCGCCCGGACGATCCGCGAGGTGCCGGCCCAGCCCAGCAGCCCGATGACCAGGGTCAGCAGGAGCGGGCGGGGGAAGTCGGAGGGCACGACGGCCATCAGCGAGATGGCGAAGACCAGCGAGGGCAGCGCGAGCATCACCTCGGTGGTGTTGCCGATCAGCTGGTCGAGCACCCGGCTGCCGAGGCCCGCGGCGAGGCCGACCAGGACGCCGATGGCGACCTGGACGACGGTGGCGCCGAGGGCGACGAGCAGCGAGATCCGGGCGCCGTGGACGAGCCGGGCGAAGACGTCGCGCCCGGTGCCCGGTTCGACGCCCAGCCAGTGGTCGGCGCTGATGCCGCCGAAGGAGCCGGTGGGCACGCCGCCGGCCGCCGAGTCGAGCAGGTCGTTGTGGAAGCTGGTGGGGTCCTGCCCTTCGAGCGCGCTGAGCAGCGGTGCCGCCGCCGCGATCAGGACGAGCAGGACGATGACGAGGCCGGCGGCGAGGGCGGTGCGCCGCGCGAGCAGCCGCCGCCACACCTGCCGTCCCCCGGGGGCCGGGGAGACCGCGAGGGCCTCCCCGACGCTGGGTTCCTGTGGAGCCATGATGGTCCGTTCGATCCGTCCGTTCCGGCCGCTACTTGACCGCGACCTGGGAGATGTCCAGCACACCGGTCCAGTCGCTGATCACGATGTTGCGGACGTCCTTGCCGGACAGCCGCTTGTACACGGGGTGGTACAGCGGGACGGTCAGGGCCTGGTCGCCGATGCGCTTGTCCAGGGCGCCCCAGCGCTTGGCGGCCTCGGCGTGGTCGGTGATCTTGTTGATCTGGTCGATCTCGTCGTTCACCGAGGGGTCGTTCAGCTGCGCGGTGTTGAAGTTGGAGCCGTCGGTGACGATCTGCCGGCCGTCGAAGATCGGCGCCAGGAACGGGCCGCCGGACGGCCAGTCGGCGCCCCAGCCGGTGAGGAAGAGGCCGGGCTCGGTGCCGACGCCGTGGATCGTCTTGGAGTACCTGGTGGAGTCCAGGGGCTCCAGCTGGACGGTGATCCCGGCCGCCTTCAGCCCGTCCTGGACGGCGGTGGCCACGTCCGGGCCGTAGGCCTTGCCGGCTGCAGTGGAGTGGGTGAGCGTGATGGTCAGGCCGTCCGGGTAACCGGCCTCCTTCAGCAGCTCCTTGGCCTTCTCCGGGTTGCCGGTGGCGCCGGCCGGGAACGGGTCGTACGGCGTGTACCCGAAGGTCTCCTGGTTGGGCAGGAAGGTGGTGGCGGGCTCGGCGAGCGAGGAGCCGCCGACGGAGTTGACCACCGAGGTGCGGTTGATCGCGTAGGCGACGGCCTGCCGGACCTTGGGGTCGTCGAAGGGCTTGACCTTGGGGTTGAACGCCAGGTAGTTGACGAAGCCGAAGTGGCCGGTGCCGACCCGCGCGGCGAGGGCCTTGTCGTCCTTGACCTGGGCGAGTTCGGAGGGGCCGAGGTTGGTGTCGGTGGTGACGGCTGCCGCGTCGGCCCCGGTGCTCGCGGTGAGCCGCTGGTTGATCACCGCCGGGTCGAGCCCGGACTGCACGTCGACGGTGTCGGGGTACGCCTTGCGCTGGTCGTCCGTCGCCGCCGACCAGTTGGGGTTGCGCTTGAGGACGAGGTGCGTGCCGTCGTTCTCGTTCTTGACGACCTGGTAGGGGCCGGAGGAGACGGGGTGGTCCTGGTACTTGGTCCCGGTGTCCTTGGCCTTCGGGACGGGCGCGAACTGCGTCTGGGTGGCGAGGTAGGGGAAGTCGCCCTCGGGCTTGTTGAGGCGGAAGACGATGGTCTTCTCGTCCGGCGTCTCGATGGCGTCCAGGGTGCGGCCGTCCTTGTACGGGCCCTGGTAGTCGGCGGCGCCGACCAGCCAGTCCCTCAGGAACGGTGCGCCACCGGAGAGTTCGGGCGCGAATGACCTCTCGATGCCGTACTTGATGTCGGCGGTGGTGATCGGCGAGCCGTCCTCGAACTTCAGGCCGTCCTTGAGGTGGTACGTCCACACCGTGGCGCCCTCCGAGGGGGTGCCGGTGTCGGTGGCGAGGTCGGGGACGACCTTGGTGCCGGCCGCGCCGTCGACCCGGTTGCGGGTGGTGAGGGTGCGGAAGACCAGGGAGGGGACGTTGCCGCCGCCGGAGGTGTAGAGCCGTGCGGGGTCGAACTGCTCCTGCGGGAGCTGGTTGAGGACGGTGAGGGTGCCGCCCTGCTGCGGTGCGGCGTCCTTGCCGGTGCCACCACCGCCGTCGGCCTTCGGTCCGCACGCCGCCAGCCCGACGACGAGCGCGGCGGTGACGGTCGCCAGGGCGAGGCGGCGAGGGGTGAAGGTGGTTCGAGACATCGGAAAGGGAGCCTTTCGCTACCGATGGTGTACGGAGGAAGGCGGGCGACAGTGAGGCCTCGGGAAGATTGAGCGGCACCGCGCCCGCGGGAAGGGGCGACGCCCCGAAGCGCGGCGATCACCGCGAAGGCTTCGGGACAGGCGGATTCAGCGACAGAGATTGTCGGAAACGCAGTGCGCGGCCACGCCGATCAGCGCCAGCTCAATGGCGGCGCACTCGATCGGGTGACGGTCAGACATGCCGAGAAGACTGTATGACTTTAAGCGGAATGTCAAAACTCCGGATTCGGTCCCCCCTCCGAGGAACGACCGTCAGGGATTTCCGGGCGGGGGTGCCGCGGCTCGTTTCCCTGCCGCCGGAACCATCGGCGGACCGGACCCGGACGCTCAGCTGTGGTTGACGATGATGGAGATGCCCCAGCCGATCGCGGCGAGGACCACCGCGAAGCACACGGCGGCGACGGTGACGCCGAACGCCCCGGCCCTGGCGCGTGACGCCCCAGCCGCACCCCCGACCCCGCCCCCGACCGGCCCGACCGGGGGGTAGAGGGCGCGCACACCGACGGCGAACACCGCGGGCAGGCCGGCACCGGCGAGGAAGCCGACCACGACGATCTTCCAGACCGCGTTCAGATCGATCCAGGGGTTCACGAGGCCACCTCGTCCGTGCGGGCCGGCTCCTCGACGACGGGCTCGGGGACGACCGAGCCCGTCCAGGCGGCATTGACGTTCTCCGGCGTGACGGCCGGGTGGCGGGACGCGGCGTAGAAGGCGACCGAGGCCGCCACCAACACGATGAAGACGACCACCACGCCGGCGGCGCCGCCGATCCCGTTGGCGGCCCAGTAGGCCAGCGCCCCGACCAGCCCCGCGGCCGGGAGGGTGAGCACCCAGGCCACCACCATGCGGCGGGCGATGTTCCACCGCACGACCGCGCCGCTCCTGCCGACCCCCGATCCGAGGATCGACCCGGTGGCGACGTGGGTGGTGGAGAGCGAGTAGCCGAAGTCGGCGGAGCAGAGGATGACGGCGGCCGAGGCCGACTCGCTGGCCATCCCCTGCGGCGGTTCGATCTCCACCAGCCCCTTACCCAGGGCCCTGATGACCCGCCAGCCGCCGATGTAGGTGCCCAGGGCGATGGCCGTGGCGCAGGAGGCGATCACCCAGTCCGGCGCCTTCGCCCCGGCGTTCAGCGTTCCGTTGGCGATCAGGGCCAGGGTGATGACGCCCATGGTCTTCTGCGCGTCGTTGGTGCCGTGGGCGAGCGAGACCATGCAGGCCGAACCGACCTGGCCGCCGCGGAAGCCGCGCGTCCGCGAGCCTTCGGCGACGCCGCGGGTCACGCGGTACACGAGGTAGGTGCCGAGCGCGGCGACCGACCCGGCGATGACCGGCGACAGCGCGGCCGGCACGATCACCTTGGAGACGAGGCCCTGCCACTTGACGGCGGACGCCCCGGCCGCCGCCATGGTCGCCCCGACCACGCCGCCGACCAGCGCGTGGGAGGAACTGGACGGGATCCCGACGTACCAGGTCGTCAGGTTCCACAGGATGCTGCCGGTCAGGCCCGCCACGACCACGGTCAGCGTCACGTCGGCGCTCTCCACCAGGCCGCTGGCGATCGTGGCGGCGACCGCGGTCGACAGGAACGCGCCCACCAGGTTCAGTACCGCCGAGATCCCGACCGCGACGCGCGGCGGGAGGGCTCCGGTGACGATCGAGGTCGCCATGGCGTTGCCGGTGTCGTGGAAGCCGTTGGTGAAGTCGAAACCCAGCGCGGTGACCACCACCAGCGCCAGAACTACGTCGTTGCCGGTCACGGGGACGAACCTAGCCCGCGCACCGCTACCGCCCCGCGCTCCCACCACCGGGGCGGACCGGGAACCGCGAGGCTCCATCCGATCGGCCCAGCACGCCGCGGAACCGGCGAGGAGCGCCCGTACGGTCCCGGCCGCCGGGGTCCGACCGGCACTCGGGCCGGCGCTCGGTCAGTAATTCGCTGTCGCTGATCAGTTCGATCCTGCTAGCGTCCCGGACGTGGCAAAGCTGAACCAGATCATCGCCGTCGAAAAGGGCGTCAAGTCCAAGTCCTTCCAGGAGCTGACCCAGGCCCACCAGGACCTGCAGAAGCCCGCGCTGCTGGCAGGGATCTCCCGCACCTACCAGCCCAAGGACGAGGAGGGCGAGCAGCTGCCGCCGGAGTCCACCCGCGTGCAGCTGAAGGCCGAGGACATCCTGCGCTCCACCGCGCAGACCCTCACCCGGCTCTTCGACGTGACGGCCACCAAGGACTGGGCCAACGTCGGTGCCTCCGCCGACGTGGTGGTGGACGGCCAGGTCCTCCTCGCGCGGGTGCCGGTGCCGTACCTGCTCTTCCTGGAGAAGCAGCTCACCGACCTGTTCACCTTCGTGAAGAAGCTCCCGGTGCTGGACGCCTCCGAGTCCTGGAACCTCGACCCGTCCACCGACTCCTGGAAGACCGAGCCGGTGCGCACCATCCGGACCAAGAAGGTGCCGCGCAACCACGTCAAGGCCGAGGCCACGGACAAGCACCCGGCCCAGGTCGAGGTCTACTACGAGGACGTCGCGGTCGGCTACTGGACCACGGTCAAGTTCTCCGGCGCGTTGCCGGCCCGCCGGGTGAACGAGCTGGCCGAGCGGGTGGAGAAGCTCCAGCAGGCGGTCAAGTTCGCCCGCGAGGAGGCCAACGCCGCCGAGGTCACCGACCAGCGGGTGGGTGACGCCGTCTTCGGCTACCTGTTCCGGTAGCCTCATGATCGCCCGTCCGGGGAGCCGGGCGGGTGCACCGAGCGCCGAGGCTCCTGTCCGGGAAACCGGGCGGGAGCGGCTGCGCGGTGCGAAAAGCTGACACTGATGTTGAAGCTGACCAGGGGTCACAGTGGAGGTTCGAGTCCTCCCCCCGGCACCACCGGCCGGGGTAGCCCAAGCAGGCAGAGGCAGACCCCGTGAATCTCAGACTCTCGCTCCAGTCTCAGCATTCGCCGCCGAACACCGGATCGACCGGGTGTGGACGACCATCGACGAATGCAGGTTCGAGTCCTGTCTGTGCCGCTCCGTGGCACGGTAGTTCAAAGGCAGAACGCGTCGATTTCAATCTGATCCGCGACCCTTCAACGTGCCGGTGTGCGCAATTGGGCGGCAACCAGGGGCCCGGGAGCAGGCTACGCTCCCGGGTCCTCTAGCGTTCCCGACGCGGTCCGACACGCCCCCCTCGGAGGAGCGGCTAGCACGCCCCGGCCCGCCGTCGGCGGCGCAGGGCCAGCCGGAGGGCCAGGCGGAGCCGGCCGGTGGTCGGGCGCCCGGCGAGGACGGCTTCGAAGCGGCGGTGGTCGCGGGCCGCGCGCAGCACCGCGACGTCGTGGGTACCGGGGGCGGGCGGAGCCGGCTCGTCGTGCTGGGCGGCCCGGTAGCTGTCGAAGAGGTGCTGGTGCAGTGCGTTCATGCGCCCACCGTGCACCCCGGCCGCCCCACAAGTCCCGTCGATTGACGACCCCCGTCAAATGACGGAACCGCTCCCCCCGCCCGCCCCGGCTGCAGGGGCGCCAGGCACCATGGACGGGTGAGCGTGACCATTGACATCACCGGACTGCCGCACGAGCGGATCATCTTCTGCCCCTCGCCCCTGGCCGAGCTGAGCAACGCGCTGCACGCGCTCGCCGAGCCCGCCCACCACGCCCGGCTGCACGCGTGGACGACGACGACCTCCGCCGCGCTCACACCGGAACTGGCCGACCGGCTATTCGAGGCCGACTTCATGTGGCGCTCGACCCGCTCCGACTTCCTGATGCCGCCCCAGCCCCGGGAGACCCTCGCCGAGGAGCTCGACGACCTCGACCGCATGGACGACGAGAAGTTCGTGGGCGCGGCCCTGGAGATCTCGTGCAGCACCAGCCACTACCCCAGGGGCCTGCCGTCGCCGCTGGTCGACGAGTGGTCGCGGCGCCGCGCACTCGACCTGGCGGCGGCCCGCGGCCCGCGCCAGGCGGCCTTCGTCGAACGGATGCTCGCCGATCCCACCGCCACCCGCGCCTGGATCCGGCGCCTCCTGGAGGACTGCGACCAGGCGTTCTTCGCCGACACCTGGCGCCGGGTCCGCGTCCAGCTCGCCGCCGACGCCCAGCACAAGACCGAGCTGCTGCGCCGCAAGGGCCTGGCGGAAGCGCTCACGGCTGCGTCACCCGCGATGAGCCTGGAGGAGGACGAGCACGGCAGCCGCATCGTCGTCGACAAACTGATCCACGGCCGCACCGACGCCCGGGGCACCGCCGTCACGCTGCTGCCGACCGTCTTCGGCTGGCCGCACCTCTTCACCCTCTACGGGGCGGGCTGGCAGCCGGTGATCCAGTACCCGGCCGCCGCCCACGAGGTCGGCGGCACCGAGTCCGTGGAGACGGTCAAGCTGCGCCTGGACGCGCTGACCCATCCCATGCGGATGAGCCTGTGCCGCAACCTCGCGCGCAGCGCGTACTCGACGAGCGAGCTGGCCGACGCGTACGGCATCACCGCGCCGGAGGTCTCCCGCCACCTCGCCGTCCTGAAGAAGGCCGGGCTGGTCATCACCCAGCGCCGGGGCCGCTACGTCCTCCACCAGCTCGACATCCCGGTCGTGACGCGGCTCGGCAGTGACTTCCTGGAGTCCGTGCTGCGGTAGGGAGGGCCGGGCGGCAGGCGGGGCGGTCGTTCCGGGAGAGGTCCGTCCGGAGAGATCCGTCCGGGAAACACGACAGAGGATGTCGGGTTTGGCCGGGACAGTGGGGTTCACCGGCCGACGTCGTGGTGGCGCCGGGCCGGACACCGCACAGACAAGGATCCTCATGCGCGAAACACCCGACGAGCTCCGCCGGCTCCAGGCCCTCCTCGACGCCTCGCTCTCCCGCTCCACGGCGCACCTGCGGTCGATCGTCACCAGCGAGAACACGCTCACCGCCGAGCAGCTCACGCGCGTGCTCACCGGCATGTGCACGCTGGCGCTGTCCACCGTGACGGCGAAGGGCGAGCCGCGGATCAGCGGCGCGGACGGGCACTTCCTGCACGGGAGGTGGCACTTCGGCACCGCGCGCACCGCCGCCAAGGCCCGGCACCTCGCCGCCCGGCCCGCCGTCAGCGCCGCGCACATGCGCGGGGAGGACCTGGGCGTGTTCACCCACGGCACCGTGGAGGTCCTCAACCCCCACGACGGCGAGCCGGCCGCCGACTGGCCGGACCTGCTCGCGTACTTCCGGGACTTCTACGGCGCCGACGCCTTCGACTGGGACAACGACGTGGTCTACTACCGGCTGCACCCGCAGTGGATGACCGCGTTCGCCTTCGACCTCGCCAAGGTCGACCCCCTCCCGGACGCCTCGCGGGACGCCCGGCACTGACGTCCGAGGCACCGCCGCGACCGGAGAGAATGGTGGCGACGTCACACCGGACCGGTGTACGTGACGACGACGGACGGAGGAGGGAGCGACATGCGGGCGAGCCGGGCCATCGCGCTGCTGCTGCTCCTGCAGTCCCGGCGGACGATGACCGCCGCGGAACTCGCCGCCGAACTGGAGGTCTCCGAGCGCACCGTCCAGCGGGACGTCGCCGCCCTGGCCGAGGCCGGCATCGCGGTGTACGCGGAACGCGGCCGCGGCGGGGGCTACCGGCTCGTCGACGGCTACCGCACCCGCCTCACCGGCCTCGACCGCGCCGAGGCCGAGGTCCTGCACCTGGCCGGACTCCCGGGCCCGCTGCGCGACATGGGCCTGGCCGGGCGGGCCCTCGCCGCACGCCTGAAGGTCGCCGCCGCCCTGGGCGACGCCCCCGCCGCCGCCACCCGGCGCTTCCACCTCGACGCACCGGCCTGGTTCCGCGACGCCGGGACCCCGCCGCTCCTCGCCGAGGTGTCGCGCGCCGTGTGGGAGGACCGCGTCCTCCACGCCCGCTACGCGGCGCGCGGCGGCACCCGGGAGCGCCGGCTGGACCCGTACGGCCTGGTCCTGAAGGCCGGGCAGTGGTACCTCGTGGCGCGCGGCCCGTCCGGCCGGTTCGGCTCGTACCGGGTCGACCGCTTCGAGACCGCCGAGGCCGGCGACGAGCGGTTCGAGCGCGACCCCGAGTTCGACCTCGCCGACCACTGGGCCGCGGCGGCACGGGAGTTCACCCGCGCCATGCTGCGCGAGCGGGCGGTGGTGCGCCTGAGCCCGCTCGCCGTCGAGAACCTCGCCGTCCTGCTGGAACCCACCGCCGCCTCCGACGCCCTCGCCACCGCGGGCCCCCCGGACGCCGACGGCTGGGTCACCGTGACCCTGCCGATCGAGTCCTGGGAGATCGGCTACTTCGAACTCCTCCGCCTCGGCCCGGAAGCCGAGGTCCTCCACCCACCCGAACTCCGCGCCCGCCTCACCGAAGCGACCCGCCGCGCCGCCGCCCTCTACACCTGACAGCGGGCCCGAAAGGTCACACGACGTGCCAGGCCGGGTCCTCGCGTGGTCCGGCGCCGAGGACGAGCAGCGCCTCCGCCGTGGCCGGCTCGCCCGGCTGCCGCGCGGACCTGCCGTAGGCACTCGCCGCGCGGCCGAGCGCGAGGAGCGCCTCCGCGCTCGCCGGCGCCGCCCGGCCACCGCGGAGGCGGTCGGCCGCCAGCCGGGCGAGCCGGGCGATCGTCTCGCAGGCGCGGATCGACATGGTGCGCAGGAACTCCGCCACGCGCCGGTCGCGGAGGAGCCGGCCCGCCGCCTCGCCGGCCCGCGCGACGAGCGTCTGCCAGATCCGGGAGACCGCGTCACGCACCGCACGGAGCTGTTGCCACTCGGGGACACCGCGCAGGGCGAGGTCGTCCCGGTCGGCCTCGCGGAGCGCGGCGTTCACGGCCACCGCCGCGCCCCGAGCGCCCGAGTGCCCCGTCGGGCCGGCCGCCACCGCTTCCGACGCGTCGGGGAGCCCGGCGACGTGCTGCCACCGGGCCTGGAGCGCCTCCACGTCGGCCTCCAGAACGGCCCGCAGGTCGTCGCAGGCGTCGAGCTCCTCGGGCGCGACCTCCTCCCAGGCCTCGGCCACCTCACACAGCTGCGCCCTGAGGTCCGGTAGGTCCATGCCTTCCGCCGCCGACCGGCCCGTCGGCCGATCGATGATCAACTCACCACCCCACAGGGGAAGTTCGTCCACGGCCGCCGCTCCGACAACGACGTCCTCCCAGTCCGGTGAATTCAGTGGGCTCATACTCCGACTTCCGTACGACGAAGGGTCACGGCCGCCTCCCTGCCGTCACGCAGGACGGAGCGTCCGACGCGGACAACTCTCCCGAGGCGCTGAACGCACCTGGTGTAACACCTCTGTTCACCCCTGTCGACCGCCGCAACCCCGCTGTCAACCACTGCCCGGCCAAACCGCCCGCGAGAGTGCGCTGAACGGCGATGCCTTCGGGCTGGCGGCGGGGTAGGGATGGCGGCGGGGCGGATCCGTCCCCTCGCCCGGCGCCCGTGAGGAAACCGATGTCCGCACCCTTCCAG
Source organism: Kitasatospora sp. NPDC048298 (assembly GCF_043201465.1). NCBI lineage: Bacteria > Bacillati > Actinomycetota > Actinomycetes > Kitasatosporales > Streptomycetaceae > Kitasatospora > Kitasatospora sp. NPDC048298. Next base: position 44,323 of record NZ_JBICYZ010000051.1, on the reverse strand, counting down.
CACCGCCGGTTCGCCGTCGACGACGACGGCAACGACCTGGGGTACCTGCTGTCGCTGCCGGACGGCTACCAGGACGGGCCCGAGCCGTGGCCCCTGCTGCTCTTCCTGCACGGCGCGCTGGAGCGCGGCGAGGACCTGACGCTCCTGACCGCGCACGGGCCGGTGCGGCAGATCGCCGAGGGGGCGCGGCTGCCGTTCGTGGTGGTGGCCCCGCAGTGCCCGTCGCACAGTTCCTGGGTGGCGGAGCTGAGCGCCCTGGCCGGCCTGGTGGCGGAGGTGGAACGGGAGGTCCGGGTCGATCCGGACCGGCGGTACGTGACCGGCCTCAGCATGGGCGGCACCGGTTCCTGGGCGCTCGCCGCCCGCTACCCGCACCGGTTCGCCGCCGCCGTACCGGTCTGCGGCTCCTGGCTGCGGGAGTCCGCACCGCGGCTCACGACCGTACCGGTGTGGACCTTCCACGGCGACGAGGACGAGGTCATCCCGGTCGCCCACACCGAACGGCTGGTCGACGCACTGCGGGAGCTGGGCGGCCCGGTGCGGTTCACCCGCTACCCGGGGGTCGGCCACGACTCCTGGACGCGGACGTACGACGATCCCGAGGTCTACGGCTGGCTGCTCGCCCAGTCCCGCGGCCGCGGCGCCGTCCCGGCGGAACGGCCCGTGTGACCGCCCTGACGGACGCGCCGCGCCGAACCGTCAGCAGATCCGCGGCAGCTGCTCACCCATCGGCAGGTCGACCACCCGGGTGCCGCCGAAACCGGTCCGGGCGACGACCATCCCCGGGTGCTCCTCGACGCACTCGCCGATCACCACCGCCTCCGCGCCGAGCGGGTGGGCGCGCATGGCGGCGAGCACGGCGTCCGCCGAACCGCGCGGGACGAAGGCGACGAGCCTGCCCTCGTTGGCGATGTACATCGGGTCCAGGCCCAGCACCGCGCAGGCGTTGGCCACCGGCTCCGGAACGGGGACGTCGCGTTCGCCGATCACGACGCCGACCCCGGCGGCGACCGCGATCTCGTTGAGCGCCGCCGCCAGCCCGCCCCGGGTGGGGTCGCGCAGCACGTGCAGGTCGGCGGTGGCCACGAGCATCGCCTCGACCAGGCCGCCGAGCGCCGCACTGTCGCTGCGCACCTCGACGCCGAACTCCAGCCCCTCCCGGACGCTCATGATCGCCACGCCGTGCAGCCCGATCGGCCCGCTGACGATCACCACGTCACCGGGCCGGGCGCGCTGCGGCCGGATGTCGACCCCGGCCGGAACGAGCCCGATCCCGGCGGTGTTCAGGTAGACGCCGTCCCCGTGCCCGGCCTCGACCACCTTGGTGTCCCCGGTGGCGACCTCCACCCCGGCGGTACGGGCGGCGGCGCCGAGCGCCCGGGCGACCCGGTCCACCACGGCCATCTCCACCCCCTCCTCCAGGATGAAGCCGCAGGACAGGTAGGCCGCCCTGGCCCCGCTCATGGCGAGGTCGTTGACCGTGCCGTTGACGGCGAGGTCGCCGATGCAGCCGCCGGGGAAGAACAGCGGCCGCACCACGTAGGAGTCGGTGGAGAAGGCGAGCCGGGCGCCGCCCAGCTCCAGCACGGCGGAGTCGCCGAGTCCGGCGAGCACCGGGCCGCCGAAGGCCGGCGCGAAGAGGTTCTGCACCAGCTCGGCGGACAGCACCCCGCCGCCGCCGTGGCCCATCACCACCCGGGGGTGGTCGCGCAGCGGCAGCGGGCAGCTCCAGCCGGAGAAGTCCGGCCGCTCGGTGGGAAGTTCACCGGGAAGCCCGACAGGCAGTTCGCCGAGCAGTTCGGTGCGCAGTTCGATGTCAGCCAACGCGACCCGCCTCCTGGGGCTGCTGGGCCTCCCGGCCCCGGACGGACGTGTCCGGCACGCCCAGCCGCCGGTACAGGTAGTACGCCGCGCACGCCCCCTCGCTGGACACCATCGTGGCGCCGAGCGGTGTGCGCGGGGTGCAGACGGTGCCGAAGGCCTCGCACTGGTGGGGCTTCAGCAGCCCCTGCAGCACCTCGCCGCTGCGGCACGCCGCGGGTTCGCGGGTGGTGATCCCCGCGACGTCGAAGCGGTGCTCGGCGTCGTGGTCCCGGTAGCGGGGCGAGAGCCGCCAGCCGCTGAGCGGGATCACCCCGATGCCCCGCCAGGAGCGGTCGGCCACCTCGAACACGTCCTCCAGCATGGCGCGAGCCGCCGGGTTGCCCTCGGGGCGGACGGCCCTGGGGTAGGCGTTGTCGACGGTGTGCTCCCCGCGTTCCAGCTGCCGTACGGTCCGCCGGATGCCCTCCAGGATGTCCAGCGGTTCGAAGCCGGTGACGACGATCGGCACCCGGTGGCGCTCGGCCAGCGCCGGGTACTCGGCGGTGCCCATCACGCTGCAGACGTGCCCGGCGGCGAGGAAGCCCTGGACCCGGCAGTCCGGCGAGTCCATGATCGCGTCGATCGCGGGTGGCACCCGGACGTGGGAGACCAGCATGCTGAAGTTGCGCAGCCCCTGCTTCCTGGCCAGGTGGACGGCCATGGCGTTCGGCGGGGCGGTGGTCTCGAAGCCGATGCCGAAGAAGACCACCTCCTTGTCCGGGTTCTCCCGGGCGATCCGCAGCGCGTCGAGCGGCGAGTACACCACCCGCACGTCGCCGCCCTCGCCGCGGACCCGGAACAGGTCCCGGTCGGTGCCGGGCACCCGCAGCATGTCCCCGAAGGAGCAGAAGACCACCCCGGGCCGGGCGGCGATCGCCAGCGCGCGGTCGATCACCTCCAGCGGGGTGACGCACACCGGGCAGCCCGGGCCATGGATCAACTCGACCTCGTCCGGCAGGAGTTGGTCGATGGCGTGGCGGATGATGCTGTGCGTCTGGCCGCCGCAGACCTCCATCAGCGCCCACGGCCTGGTGACCGTCGCCCTGATGTCGGCGAGCAGCCCGGCCGCCAGCTCGGGGTTGCGGAACTCCTCCAGGTACTTCACCGTCCGGCCTCCTCAGCCTCTCCCGCCGCGCTGGCGGCTTCCCACGGGTCGCCGAACTCCTCCTGCAACAGCCCGAGTTCCTCGAAGAGGGCGAGGGTGCGCCGGGCCGACTCCTCGTCCAGGCGCTGCAGCGCGAATCCCACGTGGACGATCGCGTACTCCCCCACCGCCAGGTCGGGCAGGTACTCCAGGCAGACGTCCTTGACCACGCCGCCGAAGTCCATCACCGCCATCCTGGTCCCGTCCCGCTCCCCGATCTCCGTCACCCTGCCGGGCACCGCCAGGCACATCCGCTCTCACTCCTCCCGGGTGGCCGACGACCGGGCGGCCACCATCAGCTGGCCCAGCGCCAGCCCTCCGTCGTTGGGCGGCACCCGGCGGTGCCGCAGTACGGTGAAGCCGTCCTCCCCGAGCCCGCTCGCACAGGCCGAGGAGAGCAGCGCGTTGGCGAAGACCCCGCCGCTGAGCGCCACGGTGGTGGTGCCGTGCCGCTCCCGGACGGCCGCGCAGATCCGCCGGACCAGCTCGGCCACCGCGTGATGGAAGCGGACGGCGACCAGACCGGCGGGGGCTCCCGCGGTCACGTCGGTCACCACGGCGGCCAGCACCGGCGAGGGGTCGGCGATCCAGCCGTCCGCCCGCTCCGACAGGCCGAACGCGTAGCCGCCGGTCCGCACGAAGGCACAGGCCGCCGCCTCCAGTTCGATCGCCGCCTGGGCCTCGTACCCGGCCCGCTGGCAGACCCCGGCGAGCGCGGACACCGCGTCGAACAGCCGCCCCATGCTGGAGGTCGGCACGCAGTTCAGTCCGCGCTCCAACTGCCGCTCCAGCAGGGCGAGTTCCTCCTCCGTGCAGGCGCGGACCGGTGGCAGCTGGGGCAGCCAGGGCAGCCCGGCCGCGCGCAGGTGGGCGAGCGCCGTCCGGTACGGGCGCTCGACGGCCGCGTCGCCGCCCGGCAGCGGCACGTACCCGAGGTGGGCGAGGCGGCGGAACCCGTCGTAGTCGGCCAGCAGCACCTCGCCGCCCCAGATCGCGCCGTCCTCGCCGTAGCCGGTGCCGTCGAAGGCCACCCCGAGCACCGGCCGGCCGCCGTCCAGGCCGTGTTCGGCCATCACCGCGGCGATGTGGGCGTGGTGGTGCTGCACCCGGTGCACCGGCCGACCGGCGGCGGTCCGCTCGGCGTGCCGCAGCGAGCGGTAGCCGGGGTGCCGGTCGGCGACCAGCAGTTCGGGCCGTACGCCGCTGACCGTGCCGAGCTGCTCGACCGCCCGGTCGAAGGCCCGCAGGGTGGCCAGGTCGTCCATGTCGCCGATGTGGCCGGACAGCCAGGCGTAGCCGTCCCGGGCGAGGGCGAAGGTGTTCTTGAGGTCGCCGCCGACGGCCAGCGCGGGGCGGACGGGCACCGGCAGCGGGACCGGCAGCGGCGCGTACCCGCGCGAGCGGCGCAGCGGCAGCCGCTCGCCGTCCACCACCCGCACCACCGAGTCCTCGCAGGGGACGTGGATCGGCCGGTCGTGGGTGAGCCAGCCGTCGACCAGCGGGGCGAGGCGCTCCAGTGCCTCCCGGTCCTCGGTGACGATGGGCTCGCCGGAGAGGTTGGCGCTGGTCATCACCAGCAGGTCCGGCCCGGGGGCGGCGAGCAGCAGGTGGTGCAGCGGCGTGTACGGGAGCATCACCCCGAGGTCGGGGCTGCCCGGCGCGACCCCCTCGGGCACCGGCAGGCCCCTACGGCGGAGCAGCACGATCGGCTTCACGGGCCCGGTGAGCAGTTCCCGTTCGACCGGGTCGACGGGCAGCAGGCGCTCGACGGTGGCGAGGTCGCGGGCCATCACGGCGAAGGGCTTGTCGCCGCGCCGCTTGCGCCGGCGCAGCAGGGCGACGGCCGCGGCGTCGCGCGCGTCGCAGGCGAGGTGGTAGCCGCCGATGCCCTTGACGGCGAGGATCGCGCCGTCGGCGAGCAGCTGCCGGGCCGCGGTGAGGGCCTGTTCCCCGTCGAGGTCGGGGCGTGCGGGCACGGTCAGCGCGAGCCTGGGCCCGCAGGCGTGGCAGGCGACGGGCTGGGCGTGGAAGCGGCGGTTCGCGGGGTCGGTGTACTCCCGGACGCAGTCCGGGCACATCGGGAAGCCGGCCATGGTGGTGTTGGCCCGGTCGTACGGGAGGCCGGTGACGATGGTGTGCCGGGGGCCGCAGTCGGTGCAGCTGATGAAGGGGTGCCGGTGGCGGCGGTCGGCCGGGTCGGCGAGTTCGGCGAGGCAGCCGGCGCAGACGGCGGTGTCGGGCGGGATCAGGGTGGTGCGGGGGCCGTCGGGGCGGGAGGGGACGATCCGGAAGCCGGTGGCGCCGGTGACGGCGAGCGGCGCGTGTTCCACCGAGTGCACCCGGGCGAGCGGCGGCGCGTCCCCGGCCACCCGTCGGCAGAAGGCCGCGAGGGCGTCCGGGCTGCCCTCGACCTCGACCAGGACGCCCTCGCCGGTGTTGGTGACGGTGCCGGCCAGTCCGAGTTCACCGGCCAGCGTGTGGACGAACGGCCGGAAGCCGACCCCCTGCACCAGGCCTCGGACGGCGACCCGCCGCCGCTCGCGGTCGAGCCCGGGGTGACCGGCCGTCACGCGTCCTCCCCCACGACGGAGTGGCCGTGGTGGTGCCCGTGTTCGTGCTCGTGTTCGTGACCGTGGTCGTGCGGCGCCGGCGCCGACATCACCGGCCGGTGCGGCTCGGCCCCGTCCAGCACGGCCAGCGCCCGGTCCAGCAGCGCCCCGACGCCCGCGCCCGTCCGGGCGGAGGTGTGCAGCACCGTCACCCCGGGGTTGACCCGCTGGACGTTCGCCAGGAACGCGGCCTCGTCGAACTCGGCCGCCGCGGCGAGGTCGGCCTTGGTCACCAGCACCAGGTTGGCCGGCCCGAAGGCCGTCGGGTACTTGAGCGGCTTGTCCTCGCCCTCGGTCACCGAGGCCAGCACCACCCGCAGCGTCTCGCCGAGGTCGTAGGAGGCCGGGCAGACCAGGTTGCCGACGTTCTCCACGAACAGCAGCCGGCACTCCGCGGGCAGCCAGCCGTCCAGGTGCCCGGCGAGCATCCGCGCCTCCAGGTGGCAGAGCCCGTCGGTGAGCACCTGCTTCACCGGGGCGCCCGAGCGGGCCAGCCGGCGGGCGTCGTTCTCGGTGGCGAGGTCGGCGGTGAGCGCGGCGACCGCCACCCCTCGCCGCCGGGCGAGGGTCAGCTCGGCCTCCAGCAGCGCGGTCTTCCCGCTGCCGGGGCTGGACAGCAGGTTCACCGCGATCGTGCCCCGCTCCGCCAGCGTCGTCCGCAGCCGGCGGGCGCTGTCGTCGTTGCGGGCGAGGACCGCCTGACGGAGGTCGACCGTGCGGCACATCGGCATCAGCCTTTCTGTTCGGCCCGGACGCCGGGGCTCCGTGACCACTCGACGTCGAGGATCTGCAGTTCACGGCCGGACAACAGCTCCACGCCGCCACCGCCGTCGCAGCCGGGGCAGCCGAGGTCCGGCGGCATGCCGACCGCCCACTCGACCGCGCAGGGGGTGCAGCGGGCCCGGGCCGGGACGGACTCGGTGTCCAGCACCGCGCCCGCCACCAGCGTTCCGGCGCAGGCCAGTTCGAAGCAGAAGTCGAGGGCCTCGGGCACCACGCCGGCCAGCTCGCCCACCCGCAGGCGCACCCGCGCCACCCCGGGGGCCCCGTGCTCGCGCGCGGCCGTGTCCACCTGCTCGACGACGGCCTCGGCGATCGACATCTCGTGCATGGGTCCCCTTCCCGGAGCGGGCGGCAACGCGCCCCATTACAGGGCGCGGTGGCGGCGTCGGCCCGAAGCCGCGCCGCCACCGGGTGCGGGGCTGCACCGTTCGCAGCAATCCGCACCGCACGGGTCGTCCCCGGTCACATCCGGGAGATGTGCAGGTACCGCTTGATGTCCGGCAGGCTCTGCCAGAGCAGTGCGCCGATCCCCGCCAGCAGGGCGACGCAGAACAGTTTCCTCAGCATGGTGTCGTCTCCTTCTCCGGTTGCGCGGCCTCGTCCACGACGCGCAGGACCATTCGGACCGCCTCCTCAACGGCGGCGGCGACGGGCTCGCTCAGCCCGATGCCCTCCTCCAGCGAGGCCGGCTCGCAGCCGACCACCAGCACCCGTTCGGGCGGCTCGCCGCCGGTGCCGGCGGCGAGCGTGGCGAGCAGGGCCAGTACGGCGTCCGGCCTCATCCGGTGCCCGTCCAGGACCGGTACCTCCAGCGGCTGTTCGGCGTCCGCCTCGATCAGGTAGACGGTGCCGGGCGCTCCGCCGCGGCAGGTGGCGTCCACCAGGACGGCGGTGCGGTGGCCGTCGAGCAGCCGGTACGCCAGGTCCACGCCGCGCACGCCGACGTCGACCAGCTCGACACCGGCCGGCAGCGGGTGGGCGGCCAGCCGCCGGACGGTCTCGACGCCGAAGCCGTCGTCGCCGAGGAAGATGTTGCCCACCCCGGCGACCAGCACCGTGGCGCCCGTCACGACTCCTCCAGCGGTGTGACCTCGTCGGGTTGGAAGTAGCGGAAGCGCCCCTGGGCGCGCCACAGGTCGGCGCCCGGGTCGTCCTCGACCGTGACGGCCAGGTGCACCGAGCCGTCGACGTCGTACAGCACCGCCTCCACGATGCCGGTGCGCCCGTCCAGGAAGAGGTCCTGGGCGTCGGTGCGCCGCCGGCCCGGCCGCAGCAGGACCCGGCTGCCGGCGCCGACCTCCCGGCCGTCGACCAGCACCCGGTCCCGCTCGGGGTCGACCTCCGGGTCGTCGCCCGGGTCCCACCACGGCTGTTCGGCCGCTCCGGCGCCGCCGGTGACCTCGCGCAGCCCGCGGATGGCCCCGTGCAGCCGCTCCAGCACCTCGGGCGGCAGGGACTCGGCCAGGTCGATCACCGCGCCGGCCCGTTCGTCGGTGCCGCGGGCCTCCCGTTTCTCCTCCTCGGTCAGGGCCGCCGTCCGCAGTGCCAGGATCTCGTCGATCTCGGTGGCGTCGTACAGGGTGCCGAGGCTCTCGGGGGCGATCCGCGGGTGGTCCTCCAGGATGATCGGCGAGGACAGCACGACGCCGCGCTCGCCGTCCGGTCCGGCCAGCACCGGCCAGGTGCGCTGGTTGCGGCACCGCTCGACGGCCGGACGGGCCCACTCGGGCGGGTCGGTGACGGACAGGAAGCGGCCGTGCTCAAGCCCGAGCAGCAGGTGGGCGGAGACCAGTGAGCGCGGCAGCGCCTGGTCGCGGGTGGCCCGCCGGGGCGGCGTCCAGTCGGAGGTGTTCTCCACCTCGACGGTCAGCCGCCGCGCCAGGTACGGGCCGGGCACGTCCTCGGCCCGCAGCCAGACCAGGCCGTCGACCTGTTCGCGCCGCCGCACCAGCCGGCCGAGGACCTTGCCGTCCTCGCGCACCAGCCCGGTCTCGCCGACGCCCGGCAGCCGGAACGGCCGCTGCACCCCGTCGCCTTCCAACTCCTCGACGGGAATGAGGAGTTCGATCCGCTCCTCGACGCCCTCGTCCCACTCGACGAGGTCCCGGTCGGCCAGCGCCAGCCGCTCGACCGACTCGAAGCCGGCCGCCGTGGCCCGCTCGACGGTGCGCCGCTGGACCCGCAGGAAGCGCAGCTCGACCGCCAGCAGGTCCCCGCCGCGCGCCTCCATCACGCACTCGGTGCGCTGGTGGGAGTGCTCGCCGCCCTGCACGGTGTACTCGGGCGGCACCAGCACGCCGAACTGCCAGCGCAGCCGGTTCTTGGCCGCCGAGGCGCGGTACGGGTAGAGCACGTAGCCCTCCAGCAGCACCGCGTCGGCGATCTGCCGGGCGGCCGCGAAGCCGCGCTCGATCCGCTCCGGGAAGCCGCTCACCGGACCGTCCCCTCGCTCGCCGCCGCGAGCAGCTCGCGCACCGTCGCCTCCCAGGAGGGCAGAGCCCGCCGGGAGCGGTAGGCGAGCAACTCGTCCATCACCTCGTCCGGCAGCCGCAGCCAGCCGCTGCCGGGGAAGTGCCGGTCGATCGCCTCCCGCCAGACCCCGACCGGCATCCGCACCCTGGCCTCCCGGTCCCAGGGCACCGGGCTGACCTGGAACCCGGCGGGGCCGGCGAAGGCGGTGCCGGAGAAGAGCAGCAGCATCGGCACCTCGCCGCCGTCCAGCGCCCGGAAGTAGCGGGCCGAGGCGACGTCCTGGTCGTAGGTGCAGGGCACCGCGAGGTCGATCTCCGTCTCGCCGGTGAAGCCGGGCACCAGCAGCGGCACGGTGGCGAACTGGACCGGGTTGAGCGTGGTCGCCCAGCGCTCCCGGCCGCCGAACAGGTCGGCCAGCCGCTCGCCCTCGGCGTCGCCGTACGGTCGGCGGCCCGGTTCGATCCGCAGCTGGCACTGGAGAACGAGGGCGTGCACCCGGGTGTCGGCCGACGCGGTGATCCGCAGCCGGAACACCAGGGTCGGCCCGGCCGCGTACGGGTCGGAGCGCACGCCGGTGCAGGCGAAGGCGAGCGCCGTCACGCCGTCACCTCCGCGGGCAGCGGGCGGGCCCGCTCGGCCAGCCGCGCGAAGAACGCGTCGAGTTCGGTGCGTGCCTCGGCGCCGCCGTCGAAGCCGTGCCAGCACCGCCGCAGCCGGCCGACCAGTTCGTAGCAGACGTCGATCGGCACCAGGAAGCACGCCACGCGCTCCTCGGTGCGGCGCAGCAGCAGCGCCTCCACGTCCGGCTCCAGGGCGTCGGCCAGCCGGCTGCCGCCGAGGGCGCGCCGCCAGGCCTGCTCGTCCAGCTCGCTCTCGGTGGCGCCGGCCGGGCCGGGGTAGAAGGCGAGGAGCTGGTCCAGCACGGTGTTGCGGAACAGGAAGGCGGTGCCGACCGGGATGCCCAGCACCGACCAGGCCTGCTGGTCCAACTCGCCGTCCGGGTCGGCGAGGTAGCGGTCCGGCACGGTGCGGTAGCGGCCGCCGGCCGCGCCCGGCTGCTGGAACAGCAGGCCGCAGGCGGTGCAGGCGCAGGCCAGGGCGCGCTCCTCGACGTCCACCAGGTGGCGGTGGCCGTCGGGCAGGTCCCGGCCGCAGAACGCGCACTGCTCGGGGCGCGGCGGGGCCGGTTCGCGCAGCCGGTGCAGCAGGGCCGTGCCGTCGCGGGAGATCCGGCGGGTGTTCATCGCGCCTCCGCGGGCTGCGGCGGGCGGGTGCCGATCTGCAGCAGCTGGGGAGCGCGTTCCAGTTCCACGGCCGTCACCTCGGGCGCGTGGCAGGCGAGGACGGCCTCCACCTCCTGTTCGCCGCAGCCGCAGCCGGTGGCGGTGCGGCGCAGCCGCAGGACGCCGGTGGCCTGGTCGAAGCCGGCCACCTCGACCCGCTCGGGCAGGTTGGCGAGGGCCCGGTCGATCCGGGCGGGGAGGTCCTCGGGGTGCAGGTCGTGCAGGAGCAGCAGCCCGGCCACGGCCGGGTCGTCCAGCATCCGGTCCAGCGCGGGCGGGGGCAGCGCGGGGACCATCCGGGCCAGACCCTGGCCGTAGAACTCCATGAGTTCCCTGACCAGTTGCTCGCCCGCCTGCTCCGCGCCGCTGCCGGCCAGGTCGTCCAGGGCCTGCTGGATCCGCTGCCCGGTCCGCTCGGCCGTCATGCGGTGAGCCCGCTCAGGCCGGTGGGCACGTGCATGGTCTGCACGGTGCGCCCGCCGCCGACGTACATGTGCACGCCGCAGGGCAGGCAGGGGTCGAAGCTGCGCACCGCGCGCATGATGTCGATGCCCTTGAAGGTGTCCGGGGGGTTCTCCTCGAAGATCGGGGTGTTCTGCACCGCGTCCTCGTACGGGCCCGGCGTGCCGTAGCTGTCCCGGACGCTGGCGTTCCAGGGGGTGGGCGGGTACGGGTGGTAGTTGGCGATCTTGCCGTCGCGGATCACCATGTGGTGCGAGAGCACGCCGCGCACGGCCTCGGTGAAGCCGCAGCCGATCGACTCGTCCGGCACCTCGAAGCGTTCCCAGGTCTGGCTGCGCCCGGCGCGGACCTCGTCGAGCGCCTTCTCGGCGAAGTGCAGGGCGGCGGCGGCCGCGTACGCCTGGAAGTAGGTGCGGGCGCGGTTGCGCTCGATGGCGTTGCTCCACCGCGGGATCTTCCACTCGAAGGTGACCTCGGGCTTGGTCATCGAGCGGGGCAGGTTGATCTGCACGCTGTGGCCGGTGGCCTTGACGTAGCCGATGTCGACCAGCCCGGACAGGGCGGTGGACCACAGCCGGGCGATCGGGCCGCCGCCGGTGTCGAGGGCGAGGTGGTCCTTCCCGTCGAACCAGCGCGGGGACATCACCCAGCTGTACTTGTCGTCGAAGTTCCGCTTCTGCGGGGCGGGGATGGTGTGCTGGTTCCACGGGTGCCGGGGGTCGACGGGGTTGCCCAGCGGGTCGTGGGTGACGAACAGGTCCTTGCCCTGCCAGTCCTCGTAGTAGGAGCTGCCGAGCAGGATGCGGATGCCCAGGTTGATCTGCGTCAGGTCGTTGGTGACGAGCTTGCCGTCGACCACGATGCCGGGGGTGACGAACATCCGCCGGCCCCAGTCCGTCATGTTGCGGTAGGTGAAGTCGCAGTGGTCCGGGTCGTTGAGGCTGCCCCAGCAGCCGAGCAGGACCCTCCTGCGGCCGACCTCCTCGTAGCCGGGCAGGGCCTGGTAGAAGAAGTCGAAGAGGTCGTCGTGCAGCGGCACGACCTTCTTCATGAACTCGACGTAGCGCATCAGCCGGGTCAGGTAGTCGGTGAACAGCTGCACCGTCGCGACCGTGCCGACGCCGCCCGGGTAGAGCGTGGAGGGGTGCACGTGGCGGCCCTCCATCAGGCAGAACATCTCCCGGGTGTACCGGCTGACCTGGAGCGCCTCGCGGTAGAACTCGCCCTCGATGGGGTTGAGCGAGCGCATGATGTCGGCGATGGTCCGGTACCCGTGGTCGCCGGCGTGCGGGGCCTCGGTGCGCTCGGCCTGCTCCAGGACGCCCGGGTTGGTCTCGCGGACCATCTTCTCGCAGTAGTCGACCCCGACCAGGTTCTCCTGGAAGATGTTGTGGTCGAACATGTACTCGGCGGCCTCGCCGAGGTTGATGATCCACTCCCCCAGGTGCGGGGGCTTCACCCCGTACGCCATGTTCTGGGTGTAGACGGAACAGGTGGCGTGGTTGTCGCCGCAGATCCCGCAGATCCGGCTGGTGATGAAGTGGGCGTCGCGCGGGTCCTTGCCGCGCATGAAGACGCTGTAGCCGCGGAAGACCGAGGAGGTGCTGTAGCACTCCGCGACCCTCTTCTGCTTGAAGTCGATCTTCGTGTGGATGCCCAGGCTGCCCACGATCCGGGTGATCGGGTCCCAGGACATCTCGGTCAGGCCGCTGCCGTCGCCGGCCGCCCTGGTGGTCGGAGTTGCCATCGTTGCTGTCGTGTCCTTGTCTCTGGGAGCGGGGCCCTCGGCGGGCGGGATCGGTGGGAGTGCGGGGCCTCGGCGGGCGGGATCGGTGCGGAGGACGCGGGGCCTCGGCGGGCGGGAGAGGGTCGGCGGCGGCCGCACACCGGGTGGTGTGCGGCCCTCCGGCGGTCGTCACCAGGGCGGTCGGTAGCCCGTGGTCAGCTGGCGGCCGGTGCGGCGCCACTTCGGTTCCTTGTCCAGGGTGTTCAGCGTGATCGCGCGCAGCCGGCGGATCAGCGTGCCGTACGCGCTGCTGGCGTTGGAGGAGACCCGGGAGCCGGGCGGCGGGTCCATGAAGGGCATGAACTTGTCCGGGAAACCCGGCATGGTGCAGGCGATGCAGATGCCGCCCACGTTCGGGCAGCCGCCGATGCCGTTGGTCCAGCCGCGCTTGGCGACGTTGCACTTCACGACCGGGCCCCAGCAGCCGAGCCGCACCAGGCACTCGGGGGTGCCGTAGTCGGTGGCGAACTGGCCCTGCTCGTAGTAGCCGCCGCGGTCGCAGCCCTCGTGCACGGTGGCGCCGAACAGCCAGGCGGGCCGCAGCTTGTCGTCCAGCGGGATCATCGGCGCGGAGCCGGCCAGCTGGTACAGCAGGTAGGTGAGCGTCTCGGCGAAGTTGTCGGGCTGGATCGGGCAGCCCGGCACGCAGACGATCGGCAGTCCGGCCTTGGACTTCCAGTCCCAGCCGAGGTAGTCCGGCACGCCCATGGCGCCGGTCGGGTTGCCGGCCATCGCGTGGATGCCGCCGTAGGTGGCGCAGGTGCCGATCGCCACCACGGCGGTCGCCTTGGGGGCGAGCCGGTCCAGCCACTCGCTGGTGGTGATGGGCTGACCGGTGGCGGGGTCGTCGCCGAAGCCGCACCAGTAGCCCTCCTTCTTGATCTTCTCGTTGGGGATGGACCCCTCGACGACCAGCACGAACGGCTCGATCTCGCCGCGGTCGGCCTTGAAGAACCACTCGACGAAGTTGTCCGCGCCCTGGACCGGGCCGCACTCGAAGTCGATCAGCGGCCAGTGCACCGCGACCTTGGGCAGGCCGGGCAGCGCACCGGTGACGATCTCCTCGATGCTGGGCTGCATCGCAGCGGTCAGCGAGACGGAGTCGCCGTCGCAGCTGAGGCCCGCGTTGATCCAGAGAATGTGCACCACGTCGGTGTCGGTGGTTGCGGCTGTTGCAGCTGTTGCAGCACCCATGAGGATGCCTCCTCGGGGATGGGAGCCGGAGGGAATGGCTCGAAAGCCAGTCATAGCAACGGTCCGGTCCTGGCGCCGGTCCGCGTGGCGCGAACCGGGGCCCGGGGAGGCAAGCCCGGCGGGGCCGTTCGGGTCACGCCCGCGCGGTCGGCCCCGTCGCCACCGGGCGCTTGTGGACGAACGCGGAACGCAGCGCGTGGTACGGCGATTCGGGTGTGAAGAACTGCCGGTGCATCACCGCGAGCTCCTCCTCCCGGTACGCGTCGAGCGGCTTCGTCCGCTCGTCGGCGTCGCGCGCGGCCTTCTTCGCCGCGATCCGCTGCTGGGTGGTGGGCGAGGCGGCGAGCAGGCCGGCCAGGTGGGCCGTCCGCCGCTCGAACTCCTCCGGCCCGCAGGCGAGCACCCGGTCGACCAGGCCGATCCGCTCGGCGGTGGCCGCGGAGACCGGGAGGGCCTGGTGGGTCAGCCGCTCGGCCGCCGCCGCGCCTACCCGGCGCGGAAGGGAGTACGTCCAGTACTCCGACCCGTACAGCCCCATCAGCCGGTAGTGGGGGTTGAGGACGGAGCCGCCGCGGCACCACACCTCGTCCGCGGCCAGCGCCAGCATCACCCCGCCGGCCGCGGCGTTGCCCCCGACGGCGGCGACCACCAGCCGGTCGGTGGTGGTGAGCACCGCGTCGACCAGCTCGTCCATCGCGGTGATGTTGTCCCAGGACTCGACGGCCGGGTCCGCCGAGGCCTCGATCACGTTGAGGTGGATGCCGTTGGAGAAGAAGTCCCGGCCGCCGCCGAGCACCAGCACCGAGGTCGGGCGGGCGAGGGCGAAGCGGTAGGCCGCCAGCAGCCGGCGGCAGTGGCCGGTGGACATCGCGCCGCCGGGGTAGGAGAACCGCAGGAAGCCGACCGGGCCTTCCTCGCGGTAGCGCAGGTCCGACCAGACCGGGCCGTCCTCCTCCTCCGGCATCAGCGGCGCCGTCGCCTCCGGCAGGGCGGGCAGCAGGCCGCCGAGCGCCGTCACCGCGGGGAGCTTGACGCCCGCGGGGCCGCCGGGGGTGTGGCGGCGCAGTTCCGGGATCCACACCGCACCGTCCACGGTGGCCCGGCAGAGGGCGCCGGCCCGGGTGGCGATCAGCTCGCCCGGGCGGCCGCGCAGTTCCGGCTCGCGGTGCCCGCCGTGCAGGTACCAGGTGCCGCCGCACAGTTCGTCGAGCACGCCGGGCCGGGAGTCCGCGGCGCGGAGCCTGCGCAGCACCTCCTCGGTGGGGTCGGTCGCCCAGTCGATCCGGCGCTCCTCCTGGCGCAGGACGGGCCCGGTGCGTACCGCGGCGCTCCAGCCGGGCCCGGACTGCGGCTGCGGCGCGTACGTGCCGGAGGCGAAGCGCTCCACGGCGAGCAGCGCGGCCGCCACCGCCGCGTCGGCGACCTCGTTGCGGTACAGGTCGCTCTTGCCGTACTCGGGCAGCAGGCAGGGCGCCCAGGCCCAGACCGGGCCGGCGTCCATCTCCGCCTCGGCCTGGAGCACCGTCACGCCCCATGCGGTGCGGCCCTCCTGGATCGCCCGGTCGAGGGAGGAGGGGCCGCGGTCGCCGGGCGGTCCGGGGTGGACGACGAGGCAGGTGAGCCGCGACCAGAGCTTGCGGGGGATCGCCGTGCGGAGCATCGGCGCGAGCACCAGATCGGGTTTCAGTCGGCCCACCGTTTCGAGCAACTCCTCGTCATCACCGGCCAGTTGGACGTCCACGGTGTGGCGCCGGTCGCGCAGTTCGGCGTGCAGCCGCTGGCTGAGGCTGTTGAACGCGCTGACGAGGAGAAGAATCCGCATGTCCGCCTCCGAGGGGGTGGGGCTCCGGGGAACCCGGCGATCATCACCTCCGCCTCCGCGACCCCCCGCCCGGTCCGGCATGTCGCGCCGCGCGTTCACCCGAGCGGCCGGAGCCGGACAGCAGGGTCGAGCGGGTAGCATGTAAGCTATGACTCCGATAAGTGACCCTTACGAGCTTCGCCCCGGCGTGCCCACCGTCGAGGTCTTCCGCCGCCTGCGCACCGACGCCGGACTCTCCGACAAGGCGCCCGAGGCGGTCGCGGTCGCCCTCCCCAACACCTGGTACGGCGTGGTCCTCCACCACGAGGGCGAGCCCGTCGGCATGGGGCGGATCATCGGCGACGGCGGCACCGCGTTCCAGATCACCGACATCTGCGTCCACCCCGCGCACCAGGGCCACGGCCTCGGCAAGCGCATCATGGCGGCACTCACCGAGGAGCTGGAACGCCGGGCCCCCGCCACCGCGTACGTCTCGCTGATCGCGGACGGCCCCGCGCGCTTCCTCTACGAGAAGTTCGGCTTCGCGGACACCGCCACCCACGACTCGATCGGCATGTACCGCCTGATGGAAGGCCGTTGACGGCCCCACGCGCCGCCGGAGCGGCCCCGCGGGCTCAGACCACCGGGGCGAGTGCCCGCGCGGGCCGGGTCCGCTCGTAGGCGTGGCCGACCCGCAGCAGCGTGCGCTCGCCGAACGGCCGCCCGAGCAGTTGCAGGCCGATCGGCAGCCCCGCCGCGTCGCGGCCGGCCGGGACGGACAGGGCGGGCACGCCGGTGACGTTGGCCGGGGCGGAGAGCCGGACGTAGGCCTCCGGGACGCTCTCGGTGGTGCCGTCCGGCCAGCTGACGCTCTCCTGGCCGGCCCGGACCGCCGTCGTCGGCACCGTCGGGGCGGCGATCACCTCGACCTGCGCCAGCACCCGCGCCCAGGCCTCCCGGATCATCGTCCGGGCGCGCTGGGCGCGCAGGTAGTCGCCCGCGCCGATCAGTTCGCCGGCCTCCAGCAGCACCCGGACGTCGGCCTGGTACAGCTCGGGGACGGTGCGCAGGGTGCGCGCGTGGTAGGCGGCGGCCTCGGGCGCCGTCAGGCCCCACAGGGTGGGCACGAGGTAACGCGCCATCGGGATCTCCACCGCGACGGGCCGGGCACCGAGGGCCTCCAGCTGCGCGACCGCGCCGTGGACGGCCACCGCGACCGCCTCGTCGACGTGGTCGAGGTAGTAGCCGTCCGGCACGCCGACCCGCACGCCCGTCAGGTCCGGCTCCCGCTCGGGCCGGTGGTCGACGGTGGGGACGGCCACCGAGGCGGGGTCGCGCGGGTCGTGCCCGGCGATGGCGTCCAGGACCAGCGCCGCGTCCTCGACGGTCCGGGTGATCGGCCCGACGTGGTCGAGCGACCAGGACAGCGAGGTGACGCCGTGCCGGGGCACCAGCCCGTAGGTGGGCTTGAGGCCGACCACCCCGTTCAGCGCGGCGGGCACCCGGATCGACCCGCCGGTGTCGGTGCCCAGGGCGAAGGTCGCCGCCCCGGCGGCCACCGCGACGGCCGACCCGCCGCTGGAGCCTCCGGCGACCCGCCCTCGGTCCCAGGCGTTGCCGGTCTGCGGGGTGGTCAGGCCGTACGCGAACTCGTGGGTGTGGGTCTTGCCGGCCAGGACGGCCCCGGCGGCCCGCAGCCGGGCGGCGACGGTGCTGTCCTCGGCCGCGCGGTGGCCGTCGCGGACCCGGGAGCTCGCGGTGGTGGGCGTGCCGGCGACGTCGATCAGGTCCTTCAGCCCGACCGGGACGCCGTGCAGCGGCCCCCGGTACCGGCCCCCGGCGATCTCCCGCTCGGCCTCGCGGGCCGCGTCGCGGGCCTGCTCGGCGGTGACGGCGACGTACGCGCCGAGCCGCGGCTCCACCCGGTCGATGCGGCCGAGGACGGAGTCGACCAGCTCCACGGGGGACAGCCGCCGTTCCCGGATCTCCGCCGCCGCGGCGGCGAGGCTCAGCTCATACGGCTGCATCGGGCCGCTCCCCTCCCGCGCGGAAGACGGCATCGGGCGGGGTGTCCCCGTAGTCCAGCTCCCGCAGGACGGCGACGACGGACTGGAGGCGCCGGGCGGTGGCCGCCACCGCGGCATGGCGCTCGGCCGGCAGGTCGAGTCCGGCCCGGGCGGCCCACCGGGCGGCCTCGGACGGGGTGAGTTCGGCGGAATCCACGGGTGCGCTCCTGACTGAGGCTGGTGCGGCGGGGTGACTCGGACGTCGGACGGAGGATCCCCGTCGGCGGCGCCGTCCACCCCACCGCGGGCTCAGCGCACCGGCTCCACCTGCTCCACCGGCGGCGTCCGGACGGCGAGCAGGGCGGTGTCGTCCGTCAGCCGGCCTTCGGTGTGCCGCAGGACCGCGGCGGCCACCTCGTCGACCAGGCGCCCCGGGTCGACCGTCCCCGGGCCGTCGGCCAGCCGGTCCAGCTGGGCGCGCAGGGAGAAGAACGCGCCCGTACGGTCACGGGCCTCCGTCACCCCGTCCGAGACGATCAGCACCGTCTCCCCCGGGCCCAGCCGCAGCCGCCGCACCGGCGGCAGCCCGCCGGCCAGCTGGGCCAGCCCGATCGGGGCGCCGCCGCCCGGCGGCAACTGGCGAACGCCCTCGGAGCCGAGCACGTGGGGGCTGTCATGGCCGAAGTTGACCACCTCCACCTCCCCCGGCGCGTCGGCGGGGAAGCCGACCACCACCGCCGTCGCGAACCGCTCCTCCCCCTCCCCCAGCCGCTCCGCCAGCAGGTTCTGCCGGTGCAGCCGCTCCTCCAGCCAGCCCGCGACGGTGGCCAGGTCGCCCTCGTGGAAGGCGGCCTCCCGGAAGCAGCCGACCAGGGCCGCCGCCGCGGAGACGGCCGGCAGGCCCTTGCCCTGGACGTCGCCGAGGATGACCCGCGCCCCGAACGGGGTGGCCAGCACGTCGTAGAAGTCGCCGCCCACCCGGGCCTCGACGTCCGCGGCCAGGTAGCGCGCCGCCGAGTCCACCCCGCCCCACCCCGGGGGCACCGGGCGCAGCACCACCTGCCGGGTGGTCTCGGCCGCGCCCTGGAGGTGGCGGACATAGCCGGCGGCGCGGACGCGGAAGATGCTGATCGGCACCGAGAGGGCGGCTCCCGCGATCACCAGCAGGAAGTCCTCGGTCCCCTGGGACTTCCCCCAGATGCTGTCCAGGGCGGGATAGGCGGCGATGGCGAGGAGGGAGAACAGCACGGTGGCGGCCGGCCCGCAGAGCCCGGCGGCGACCACCGGGACCATGACCAGCCAGCTGACCGACGCGAAGGTCATCGGCGTGGCCGCGTCCACCCCCACCACCAGCCCGAGCACCGCCAGGGGCACCAGCCAGGAGCGGTGGCCGTACCGGATCAGGATCGGCGTCCGCTGCCCCGGCTCCTCCACCGAACGCGCCCGCACCCCGTCCCTCCCCTTCTCGCGACCTGCCCCGACCTCCGGACGCCCCGCGCGGGCGAGGGCGCCGGGCGGAGGCTGCGCCCAAGGTAAGGGGCCCGCTCCCGGCGTGGGCGACGCCCCGGCCCGACGGCCCCGGCCGTCGCACGTTCGGCCCAGTCGCGGCGCCACTCCCGGCGCTCCGGCCGGGCCCGGCGTGCGGCCTTCCGGGTGAGGGGGCAGGGTGGTGCCGTACGGACCTGCCCGGACCAGTCGGCGCACCCGCGTGCCCTGGCCGTCGGCCGAAGGAGGCGCCATGCGCACCCGGAAGATCCCCCGTCGGAGCGTGGCCCTGGCCGCGGCCGTCGCCGCCGTGCCCACCGCCCTGCTCACCGCCCCGGCCCAGGCCGCGACCGGCACCGCGGCCGCGGCCGGCGCCCCGCCGACCGGCTTCGTGGAGCTGCCCACCTCCCCGCTGCCGCGCGACGACGCACAACGGGTGGTCACCGTCACCTACCGCAACGACTCCTCGGCGGACCGGACGGTGGCCCCGCAGATCCTCATCGAGTCCCCCCAGAACGGCCCCTTCCTCGACCCGTCGAGCATCCGGCTCGAGGTGCTCTCCCCGGACGGCCACTGGCGCACCACGCCGCTCGCCAGCCAGACCGGGACGCTGTACACCAAGCTCGTCCCGGCCAAGCTCGTCCTGCACGGCCACCACACCCTGACCGAGCGCTACCGGGTCACCGTCGTCGGGGCGGCCCCCGCCCAGGGGACGGTCGAGCCCAGGGTGGCGCTCTACGGGTGAGTCCTGCCCCGAGTCACCGGCCCAGGGCCTGTCTCTCGGGTTTCGTCGGACCCGGCAAGGACCCAGGAGACAGGCCCTAAGGCAGCTGCACCGGGGTGAAGGTCCCGGCCGGGGTCCCGGCCAGGGCGCCGTCCATGGCGTCGCGCCAGATCGGGCCGGCCAGGGTGCCGCCGAAGGCCTGGCCGACCACCGTGCCGCCGATCCGCTGGCCGTCCAGCGGCTTCGGGTTGTCGGTGTCACTGACCACGGTCGCACCCGCCATCTCCGGGGTGTAGCCGACGAACCAGACCTGGCGGCTGTCGTTGGTGGTGCCGGTCTTGCCCGCGCTGTCCCGGCCGGTGAGGCCGGCCGTCCGGCCGGTGCCGTCCTCCACCACGCCCTTGAGCATCGCGCTGACCGTGTCGGCGGTGCCGGCCGACATCGCCGCCGTGCAGTTCGCCTGCGGCACCGCGAGCGGCTTGCCGTCGGGACCGGTCACCGAGGCGATCGCGGTCGGCGCGCAGTAGGTGCCGTGGGCGGCGAAGGCCGCGTAGACGGCCGCCATGCCCAGCGGCGTCAGGTCGTTGCTGCCCAGCGTCATCGACGGGACCACCTGGAGCTTCTCGCCGCCCGCCTGCTGGGTGATGCCCAGCTTCTCGGTCATCCGCGCGACCGAGCACAGGCCGGTGTCGGCCTCCAGCTTCGCGAAGTAGGTGTTGACGGACTGCGCCATCGCCGACTTCATGTCGAACCGGCCGGTGAGGCTCTGGCTGTCGTTGTGCACCTGCCCGGCGGAAGGGAACCGGCCGCCCGAGCAGTCCGTCATGGCCGGCCACGGGATGCTGTAGTCGGTGGTGTAGCTCTGATCGGCCGGTATGCCGCCCTCCAGGGCCGCCGCCGCGACGATCGGCTTGAAGGTCGAACCGGTCGGGAACCCGAGCCCGCCGCCCAGGGCCTTGCCGACGTTGTAGTTGATCTGGGTCTGGTGCTGCCTGTCGTCCACCCCGTACGGGCGGCTCTGGCCCATCGCCAGGATCCTCCCGGTGCCCGGCTGGACGATGCTCATCGCCGTCGCCGCCTGGTCGCCCGCGTCGACGTGACCGGTGACCGAGGCCTGCAGCGCCGCCTGCGCCTTCGGGTCGAGCGTGGTCCGGATCTGCAGGCCGCCGCGCTTCCAGAGCGCCTGCCGCTCGGCCGCCGACTTCCCGAAGGCCGGATCCGTGAGCACCACGTTGCGCACGTAGTCGCAGAAGAAGCCCTCGCCCTGCTTGGCCAGGATGCAGCCCTGCTGCGGCGCCTGGACGTTCAGGCCCAGCGGGGAGGCGATGGCCTGCCGGGCCTCCTCCTGGGTGATGTGCCCGTACGCGGCCATCTTGCGCAGCACGGTGTCACGCCGCTCCTTCGCCGCCGTCGGGTTGACCGTCGGGTCGTAGCCGGTCGGCGACTGCACCAGACCCGCCAGCAGCGCGGCCTGCGGCAGGGTGAGGTCCGCGGCGTGCACGCCGAAGTAGCGCCGGGCGGCCGCCTCGACACCGTAGGCCTGCTCGCCGAAGAAGGTGATGTTCAGGTAGTTGGTGAGGATCTGGTCCTTGCTCAGGGTCTCCTCGACCTTGATCGCGTACTTCAGCTCCTGGATCTTGCGGCCCACCGTCTGCCGCTGCGCCTCGGCGACCTTCTGCGGGTCGTCTCCCGCCTCCTCGACGAAGACGTTCTTCACGTACTGCTGGGTCAGGGTGGACGCGCCCTGGGTCGCGCCCGAGGAGGCGTTGTTGTCCAGGGCGCGCAGCACGCCCTTGAGGTCGATCGCGCCGTGCTCGTAGAAGCGGTTGTCCTCGACGTCCACCAGCGCGGTCTTCACCAGCGGGGAGATCCGGTCCGCCGGGACGACCGTGCGGTCCCGGTCGTACACGGTGGCGATCGTGCCGCCCTCGGCGTCGAGGATGGTCGTCGCCTGGGACAACGGCGGGGTCCTGAAGTCGTCGGGCAAGCCCTGGAAGTCGTCCGCCGCCGACCGCGCGCCGAGCCCGACCGCCGCCACCGCGGGCAGCACCATCCCCGCCGCCACCACCCCGGCGACCACGCTCACCGCGATCAGCCGCGTCCCGTGCCCCAGCTTCCCCATGCCCGCCACCACCCGCCGTTGTGCCATGACGGGTGACCGTACGTGGCGCAGATGAGGAACTCCTTGGAAGGCCACCGCCGTACCCCGGGTGCCCCGGCCCCTGGTGGGTGACATTCGGCGGGCAATGGATGGAACGCCCCGGGGTGCGAACGGCCCCTACGTCACGGCGAACCTGATCGCGATGAAGGACGGCGCCCAGCGGTGCGGGGGGGCTGCCGCTGGTGTGAGTGCGCGGGCCGCACCGTTCAGGACGGATCGGAACCGGGCGGTTCGGTGCCGTCGCCGAGCAGGCCGAGGCCGAGGGCGGTCGGGCTGTGCAGTGCGGTGTTGCGGTACCGGGCGGTGCGGACGAGGCCGGCCTCGCGCAGCACGGTGGCGTGTTCGCTGGCGCTGGAGGGGGTGGTCCCGGCGAGCGCGGCGAGTTCCTTCGTCGTGCAGCCGGGGTGTTCGGCGATCGTCTGCAGGACGGCGGCGCGGGTCTGTCCGAGCAGCGCGGACAGGGCGGCCGCCGTCCCCGCCGGGGCCCGGTCGGGCCCGAGCAGGGCCGGCCAGCCCGCCGGCCGGCTGTCGTCGATCGGGTAGGTGATCACGGGCAGGGGCAGGCCGTGGGTGTCGTCGCTGACCATGGCCCGGGTGGCGAACACGGACGGGCCCAGCAGGACGCCCTGCCCCCGCAGGTGCAGGTCGTGGTCGACGCCGCTGCGGACTTCGAGCACCGGCGGGTTCCAGCGCATCCAGCGGGGGTTGGCGCCGGCCAGCAGGAGTTCGACGCCTCCGCCGAGGAACTGCCGCAGCCGCACGGACCGGTCGGCGGCGTGGCGGTCGACGAGCTGCGGCCAGTGGCCGCCGACCAGGTGCTCGTAGAGCAGCCCGAGGCTGTCGGCGAGTTCCTCGCGCAGCGCCCGGTCGTCCGCCAGGTGCCGGGCCCACCCCGGGACGGGCTGGTGCTCGGCGATCGCGGCGAGTTCCGCCTCGACGAGCCGGCGCGGGGTGGCCCGTACGCGTTCCAGCAGTTCCTCCGGGTGGCCCGCCACCGCGGGCATGAGGAAGGTCGGCCCCCAGCCGTCCGCCGGGACCAGGGACAGAGCCATGCGGGCGCCGTCGGGCAGGCCCGCGAGGACGCTCCGCCGCCACGGATCCAGCCGCGCCGCCTGGCTCCGTTCCTGCAGGGCCCTTGCCGCGGCCATGAGTTCGGAGAACGGCATCGGCTCCGCCGGCCGGGTCCTGGCCAGGTCCTCGGCGGTGAAGTGGATCCGGTAGACCATCGTTTCCCTCCGGTAGCGCGCGCCAGGGTCAGGTGCGCTTGAAGAATTCCACCTCCGAGAGCGCGATGGCGCGGCCGGGGCCCGTCCCGGCGGCCTCGCGGACGGTGAGCTTCACCTGGGTGACGTCGCTGATCCCGGTCGGCACGGTCTGCGGGCCCGGCTGGTCGTTGAGCGCGACCTGCTCGGTGTGCACCTTGCCGTCCTCGGAGGTGACCTCCATGGAGACGACGATGGGGCGGGCCTGCTGGCGGAACTGCTGCTGGTCCACCGAAGGGCCGGTGTGGACGATCAGGTCCACCAGCCGGAACGGGGTGCGGAAGGAGAAGGTGACGGAGTCCCCGATCGCGGGTGCGCCCCAGTAGGTGTTGGTGAGGCCGTCGTCGGCCGCGCCGGCCGGATGGCCCTCGACGGCCGCGCTCGCCGTGGTGGCGGAGGGGGTGATCGGCGCGGTGCCGCGGACCTTGTCCAGCACGTCCTGGAAGGCGACCTTGCCGGCCGGGTAGAGCAGGATCCCGGCGACGACCAGCGCGACCAGCACGAGCAGCGCGATGGTGCGGCGCAGCGCGTTGCCGGAGCCGCCGATCCGCACCCGGCGCCGGAACGGCCAGCGGGTGCGCCACCAGGGCAGTTCGGGCGCGGCCGCGGTGGGGGTCAGCGGTGCGGCGCAGCGGCGGCAGAACTTCCGCTCGGGCAGGTTGGGCGTGCCGCACCGGGGGCAGGGCGGGCCGTCCTGGGTCTCGACGGTCTCGGCCGGCCGGCTGACGGGGCGCGGGGCCACGGGCTTGGCGGGCTGGACGGCCACCGGGTCGGCCTGCGGGGCGGGGGCGGGTGCGGCGGTCTGCGCGGGGGCCGGCCGTACGGGGGCGGGGCTCGGGCGGGCGGGCTCGGCGGCGGGCGGGGGCTCGGGGGCCGGGGTCTCGACGGGCGCCGGGCGGGCGGGCGGCTGCTGCGCCTTGGCCTCGGGTTTGGGCTCCGGCTTGGGCTCCGGCTTGGGCTCCGCCTTGGCTTCTGTCCTGGCTTCCGCGGTGGTTTCCGCCTTGGCCGCCGGTTCGGTTGTCGGCTCGCTGCGCGCGGTCCGGCGCGCGGCGCTCCGCCGAGTGGATTCGGCGGGCGCGGGCTCCGCCGTGGGTACGGGTGTCGGCTCGGGCGCGGGTTCGGCCTTCGCGGGTGCGGGCACCGCCGCGGGCGCGGCCGTCGGCGCCGCCGCCGGGGTGGCGGGGGTGCCGCGCGACCAGCCGAGGTAGGCGCCGCAGTTGCCGCAGAAGTCGTCCCCCTCCCCGTTGGCCGTTCCGCATTCGGGGCACACCGGCATCCGTCAGCCCTCCGTTCGCCCGGGTGGGCCGGGCAGGATCTCCACCCGGCAGGTCAGGTGGACGGGACAGCCCGCCCTGACGACGGACCGCACCTGGTCCTCGTCCGGCGCCGGTCCGCGCAGCGGCCAGACCCGGACCAGCACCTCGCCGCCCGGCGCGGGCGCCGGCGTGGCGTCCGGGTCGGTGGACCAGGAGGCGCCGCCGCCGTCCACGATCTCGGCTCCGGCGCCGAGCACCAGTCGCAGGCGTTCGGTCAGGCCGCGGCGGGTGCCGCGCCAGCGGTGCAGTTCGACGGCGCGCTCGACCACGGCGCGGCGCACCTCCACCGGCCAGGCCGGGTCGACCTCCACCGCGACCCAGGAGGCCAGCCAGTCGAGGAAGTCGGCCGGCGCGAGGCCGGGCCGGAAGTAGGCGGGCAGGTTGTCCAGGGTCGCGAACACCGGGGCGAGGACGGTGTCCAGGCCCGCGGTGAACCGCTGGGCGAAGTCGTCGTCGGCGAACAGCGCCGGCAGCAGTTCGCCGATCGGGTGCGGGCTGGGCAGCCCGGGGACGGCGGCCCGGGTCATGAGATCCCCTCGGCGGCCGTGGTGACCACGACCTGGTGCTGGTGGGAGAAGACCAGGGCGTCCGGCGGGACCTCGACCCGCTCGGCGGGGGCGCCCCGGCGTCCGGTGATCGGGTCGGCCGGGAACAGCCGCACCTCCTCGACGCCCGAGACGGCGGACACCCGCTGGAGCACGGCGAACACCTCCCCGTACTGCACCGCCCGGCCGAACGGCCAGCCCGTGCCGTCCGCTCCTCCGCGCAGCGGGTTGAGGTACCGGTACAGCGCGGCGAGCACCTCCTCGCGGACCCGGTCGGGGTCGGCGGAGCGGGTGGTGAGCCGGGCGACGACCGTGACGCCCTGGTAGGAGGGGGGCTGGACGAGCAGCCGGGTGCCGATCAGCCGCCGCTCGTCGAGGGCGGTCGCGACGGCGGCCAGCATCTGCTCGTCGGGGATCAGCTGTTCGAAGCGCAGCCGGTCGCCCTCGTCCGCGACGGCGTCGGGGACCACCAGGACCCGCACCGCCCCGGCCTCCGCGCCGCCGGCGGGCACGCAGCTGATCCGGGCGGCGGACGGCGCGGCCTGCCGGGCGATCAGCTCGAAGTCCCCGGCGGTGACGGCACGTTCCTGCAGGCGCAGCTGGTGCGGGGCGCGGGCCTTGGCGTTCTCCACGGTCTCGCCGTCGACCCCGCCGCGGGCCGCCTCCCGGTTGTCCACCCGGGCGATGTACGGGACGGAGCTGCGCAGCACCGTGACGGTGCCGCGGGCGACGTTGCCGGCGATCCCGCCGCCGGTGCGGTAGCGCGGGACGCGCAGCTGGGCGCCCTTGGGCGGTACGGCGCCGAAGGCGCGCAGGCTGCCGTCGGGCTCCCGGACCGCGGGCGGGAAGAGGAACTCGCCGGTGGTCGCGTCCAGCACCACGTGCCGGTCGGTGGGCGAGGACTCGCCGAAGTGCTCGACGACCGTCCAGCGTTCCCAGCCCTCGCCGGCCGCGACCTCGACCACCGGGGGCTCGCCGTCGAGCAGCACCGGCGGCCGGGCGAGCCGGAAGCGCTGGCCCGCGACGCCCTCGGAGGCGCCGAGCGGCGCGTCGGTGACGGTCCGCGCGTGGACGGCGGTGGCGGTGCCGCCGACCGTGAACACCTCGGCCCGCCGGATGGTCGGGGACTCGGAGTAGAAGGGCTGCCCCGGCTGCGGCTCGGTGACCCGGCAGCGCAGCCAGCCGGCCCGCCGGCCGGCGACCACCGAGGCGGTGTGCCCGGCGGGCACGAAGACGACCACCTCGCCGGGCCGGTTGAGGCCGCCGGTGGTGTCGCTGCCCGTCTCGCAGGCGATCCAGCGCGCGCCGTCCCAGACCTCCCAGGCCAGCGGAGGCTGGCGCGGGTCGACGCCGACGCCCTCCACCCGGCTGTCCAGGCGGACGATCAGGATGCAGCGCGGCACCACGGCGGGCAGGGCGAAGAGCATGGCGTCCCCGGCGACCGGGCGCGGCTGGAAGCACGGCACGTCCGCGCCGTCGGCCAGCCGGGCCGTGCCGTCGGACTGCTCGCCGGAGGCGGAGACGGTGACCAGCCGCTCCAGCGAGCTGGGGACGATCGGCAGGTCCTCGGCGGTGGAGAAGACCACCGCGTCGTCGGTCTCGGTGCGCAGCGTGGAGACCTCGGTGCCGGCCCGCAGCAGGACGGTCTCGGGCTGCGGGGCGGAGAGCCAGAAGTCGACTTCGGTGCGGGCCGCGGCGGGCGGGAAGAGCCGGATGCCGAGCAGGTCGAGGAAGGCGGCGTAGTTCTTCTCCGGGACCCGGTTCAGCCGGTAGAGCAGCTGGTCCACCAGGTAGGCGAAGGTCTCGATCAGGGTGACGCCCGGGTCGGAGACGTTGTGGTCGGTCCACTCCGGGGCGCGCTGCTGGACGTAGCGCTTGGCCTCGTCGACGAGCTGCTGGAAGCGGCGGTCGTCCAGGTTCGGGGAGGGCAGGGCCATCAGTACGCACCCCCGCTCGTCGCACTCAGCGGCTCGGCCTCCGGGTGCTCCGGGATGGTGTAGAAGGGGAAGACCAGGTTGCGGCGGTCGTTGGTGGCCCGCACGGTGTAGTGGACGTCGATGTAGAGCGTGCCCTCCTCGACGCTGTCGAAGGCGATCACCACGTCGTCGACCTCGATCCGCGGCTCCCAGCGCTCCAGCGCGATGCGCACCTCGCGGGCGATCCGCCCGGCGGTGGTGCTGTCGCCCGGGGCGAAGACGTACTCGTGGATGCCGCAGCCGAACTCGGGCCGCATCGGCCGCTCGCCGGGGGCGGTGCCGAGGATCAGGCGGATCGCCTCCGCGAGCTCCTGGTCCCGCTCCACCATGCCGATGCCGCCGGTGGCGTTCACCCGCAGCGGGAAGGCCCAGCCCCTGCCTATGAAACTTCCACTCATGCTCAGCCCCCGATCAGCACGTTGAACGCGCCGACGGTGATGGTGGCGCCGCAGGTCGTCTTGTCGCCCATACGGGCGGCGGGAAGGCCGCCGATCAGCACCATTCCGCGGGTCACCGCGCCCGGGGAGGGCAGCACCACGTTGCCGGGGCCCAGGGCCAGGTGCGGGGGGACGACGCAGGCGTGGACGCTGCCGACCACCGCGGCGGGGCGGCCGCCGATGAGCACGGTCGCCACCCTGGGGGCGCCCGGCGGCGGGGTGGTCAGGGCGCCGCCGTGGTCGGTGAGGTCGCCGGTCCGGGCTGCGGGGGGCATGTGCGGTCTCCGTTTCCGATGGTGCCCCGTTGGTCGTGGGCACTCGTCATACTGCCATGTGTTGTTGACGTTCCATCAATTGATCCTGACGAAGGCCCCCTTGAGCACCGCCTCGGCGCCGCCGTCCACGGTGACCGAGGTCGTCCCCCGGACGGTGACCGATCCGCCGCGCACGTTCACCGCGCCGGTGCCCGCGTCCAGGGTGATGCCGGAGGGCGAGAGCCGCACCGTGCTGCCGGCCGCGCCGCCGAGGCCGTGGACGGTCAGCACGATCTCGCCGCGCTGCTGGTCCAGGCTGACCTCCAACTTCCCGTCGCCGCTGGCCAGATGGACGCCGGACTTGCCGCCCGGCACGTCCAGCAGCTCCATCCGGTGGCCCGAACGGGATACCACGGAACGGCGGTTGACCTTGCCGGAGGCCCCGTCGACCAGCGGCACGTCGTGCGGGGAGGGCCGGTCGACGCCGTTGTAGAGCCCGCCCAGCACGTACGGGCTGTCCAGGTCGCCCTGCTCGAAGCCGACCAGCACCTCGTCGTTGACCTCGGGGCTGACCACGCCGCCGCCCCCGGCTCCGCCCCACTGCACGGTGCGCACCCAGTCGGAGACGTAGGTGTCGTCCAGCCAGGGGAACTTGAGCTTCACCCAGCCGCGCTGCCCGCCGCCCGGCTCCCGGACGTCGGTGACCACGGCGACGGCCAGGCCGGGCATCCGGGGCCCGCGCGGCGGCGCGTTGCCGCCGCTGGTCAGCCCGGCCAGGGAGCGGTCCGGGGCGGCGCTGACCACCACGGTGGTGCGGTAGCCGCGGAACGGTTCCAGCAGATGGCGTACCCCGGTGGCGGTGTAGCGACCGGAGAAGGCGGCGCCGACGTTGCCCAGGGCGACGGCGGTGCCCGCCCGCAGCCGCGGGTTGCCCTCGGCGACGGCCTCCAGCTCGCCGAAGCCGGCCGCCACCGAGGCGGCCAGCGACCGGGCCACCGAGGCGGTCTCCGCCTGGGTGCGGTACGGGGTGTCGGCGACGGTCAGCCGGGCCTGGCCGGGGAACGCGGAGGCCACCACGGAGGGGCTCATGCCCGGTTGCACGGTACGGGAGGTCACCGCGGGCTCGGTGGCGACCAGGGCGCTCTTGGTGGTGACGTTCCAGCCGCGCGCCTCGACCGTGTCCGCCCCCGCGGCGCCGGTCAGCACGCCGCGCAGCTCCAGCAGGTTGCGGCCGTACTCCAGCACCAGCGGGTTCTGCGGGGCCGGGGTGGAGGGGGCCGGGGCGCCGGAGGCCGGGTCGGGCCGGACGAACTCCAGCTTCCCGTCGTCGTCCACCCGCACCTGGGCGCCGCTCTCCTGCGCCAGGAACTGGAGGAAGTCCCAGTCCGGGACGTTGGCCTGGGAGAGCTGCTGGTGGACGACCGGGAAGGAGTCGATCTTCCCGCAGGTCAGGCCCGCTCCCGTGGCGACCTCGCGGACGATGTCGGCGGTCGTCATGTTCCGGAAGGCCTTCACCCGGCGCCCGCGCATCAGCCGGTGGGTGACCGCCGAGGCCCGCACCACGGTGTACGAGCCGGTGGTGTCCACCTCCAGCTCCAGCGCGGTCACCTCGCCGGTGAACAGCCGCGCCCTGGTGTTGCCCTGCACGGTGACCACGGAGACCTTCAGCGGGGTGCCGATGGTGATCCCGGTGGCGGCGAGGAAGGCGTGGTTGGCGTCCCGGAAGGACAGCACGGCGGTGTCGGGCAGGCCGACGCTCTCCTCGATGTCGCAGGAGACCAGCTGGGTCACCCAGATCGGCGGGAGCGGGCCCGGCGCCTCGACGACGGGATCGGCGGCGAAGGAGCGGCCGCCGCGGGCCTCGGGAGTGGTCATGGCCGTCCGCCCTGGGTGGGTTCGCTCCGGGTGTGGTTCCCGGCGCGGCTCTGGGTGAGTTCCTCGATGCCCGGCACGATCAGGTCCGCGCCGGGGACGAGCGCCATCGGGTCGTCGATGTCGTTGGCCTCGGCGATGGTGCGCCAGGCGGTGGCGTCCCCGTACGCGCGCCAGGCGAGCAGCGGCAGGCTGTCGCCGGCGATCACCCGGTGGGTGCTGCGGGCCTCCGGGGAGCCGGAGGTGGGGTTCTGCCCGGCCGGGTCGACGCTGGCCTCGTCGATGGTCAGCGAGCAGACCGCCCGCAGCGGCTTCCCGTCGACGTCGAAGAGCGAGTAGGTGACCGAGAGGCCGGTCAGCACCCCGTTGAACGAGGTGGTCTTCAGGGTGCCCCAGTCCAGCCGGATCCACGGGCTGGCCGGTGTCTTGCGCGCCAGGCTGGTCGGGGTGGGTACGCAGGCCGTCATCAGCTGCTCCACCGCCCGCTCCACCGAGTTGTCGTGGGTCGCGGTGGAGTCCAGGAACACGTCGAGGGAGAGCGAGCGCGGACCGCTGCCGACGAACTCGGGCAGTGCGGACTCCCCCGCCATCCGGGACGGGGTGCGCCGCCACTCGGTGGTCTTGCTCAGCCGCAGGGTCGCCGGGTTGAACTGGAGGCGCAGCTGGGCGAGCGTGCCGCCGGGCTGGGCGCCGACCGTGGACGGTGGCTCCATGATGGTCAGTTGGGCCCGGGTGACGCTGGCGGGGACCGCCGGGGACATCCTGGTGCTCCTTCCGCGGGTCGGGGGGTGGACGGGGTTCGGGAGGGGTGGGGTCAGGAGGGACGCAGGCCCGCGTGGGCGATCTCCAGGGTCTCCATCGCGGCCTGGGAGTTGGCGGGGTCGAAGGACGGCCCCTCCCAGCGCACCGGGACGATCCCCATCACCTGCCAGCCGACGATCCGGCTCAGGTCCGGCCGCAGCGCCACGATCTCGCCGTCCTTGGGCTCGACCTTGCGGACGATCTCGGACAGCCAGCGGGTGATCTTGGTGGTGTCCGCGGTGACCGCGCGGGTCAGCGTGATGTTCGACCAGGTGATGCGCCCCGGCAGCTGCCACGCGAAGCCGTTGTTGCCGCCCTCCGCGTACTGCTCGATCTCGACCTGGGCGCCGAGCCCCGAGCAGGTGGTGAACTCGCCGAGGTCGTTGCCGCCGATGGTCAGACTGAAGAACACACTGGACGCGAAGATGTTGTCGGTCATCGCTTCTGCTCCCTGCTTCCGGTCACGTCGCTGCTGCGGCCTTCTGGCGGCCGTTCACCTGGTCCGCGTCGCGGCCCGCGCTCAGCGGCGCATGTCGTACGGTTTGCCGCTGCGCTCCCGGCCCCTGCGCAACTCGGTGCGCAGCAGCCGGCCGACGGGTTCGACCAGGCGCCGGGCCAGTTCGTCGAGGTCGGACGGGTCCGCGGACGGCTTGGCGTGCGGCCCGCCGGGGGCCTGCGCCGGGGGTTCCGCGGCCCCGGCCCGCTGCACCGTGGTGGGGGTGCGCGCGGGCACGGCGGTCAGCGGGATCCCGGCCAGGCCGTTCTGCTCGGCCACCCGCTGCAGCACCCGGGCCGTGCCGGGCGTGGGCGGGACGGCCCGCGCGGACGGTGTGGACCGTACGGCGGGGGCGTTCGCGGCCTGCCCGGTCGGCAGGGACCAGGACACCACGGGTACGGACGCGGACGCGGTGGCGGGCTGCGGGCCCGCCGACCAGCCCGCGCCCGCCGGGGACGCGAGGGTGGGCGGCTGCGCCGGGGACGGCTGCGGGGGGTGGGAGGTGGCCGGGAGACGCTGGATCGACTGGGCCGCCGGGGGCGTCACCGGCCGGAGCCGGACGACCGGCGGGCGCGCGGCGGACGTCGGCACCGTGGCTCGCTGCAGGACCGACTGCCCCGGGCTCGTGACGTCGGACTGAGGCCACGCCGGTGCGCCCGTGTTCGGGACTGCCGAACGGGTTCGACCGGGCAGCACCTGCGACGCGTGCGCGGGCACGGCCGCGGTCGGGGTGGTGCCGCCGGGCACCGGCGGACCTCCCTGCGCCGACGGGTGACCGGCCCGGTCCGAGGACCGTCGGGAGAAAGCACGCTGCACGGCGGCCACCACCCCGCGCGGCGCGGCCGTCCCCGGGGCGGGGAGCCGCCCCGGGTTCGTCCGTCCGGCCGGCCTCCCGGTTGCCGGGCCGCCGTCGCGGCCGCCCGGCGAGGGCCGGTCCGGTGCCTGTGAGCGCTGCGGCGCGGCAGCGGCCGACGGTGCAGCGTCCGGGTGGGAGGTGAGGGCGTTGGGCCAGGCGGCCCGGACCACGGGTGGCGTCGACGCCGGACCGGCGCCGGACGGCCCGGCTGACGCGGCCGCAGCGGCCGCGGACGGCGCCGGCGCAGTGGCGAGGGAGACCGACATCCGGCGGTCACCGAGCAACCCGCGCCGCGTGCCGATGAGTTGGACGGCGCGCTGCACGCCCAGGCCGCCCGGGGCCGGACGGGCGGGCACCGTCACGGTAGGCATCGGAGCGGTGCCGCCTCGGGGCGGGGCGCTCGCAGGGCGCGCCCCGGGAGCGGTCGGTTGCACCGAGGCGTCCGGCCGCCGCTCGGGGCCGCTGCCACTGCCACTTCCGGACGGCGAGGCGGCGAAGGTACCCACAGTCCCCTGTGGGGCAGCGGAGGGCAGGGGGCGTCCGGCTGCCGGTCCGCGCCTGCGGCGTCCGCTGCCATCGGCGGCCGGGGCGGTCGGGCCTGCCGGTCGCCCGTCATGGCCGGTCTGGGTCGGGCTCTCGGACGGGGTGTCGCCCGGGCGCCCGGTGGCGCGTTGCACGGGCAGCCCCTCACCGGCCGCCGGCGAGACGACGGCGGGCGCGGCGCCGTCCGCCGCCGGGGCCGCGATCCGCTGCACCGGTCGGCGCCCGCCGAGCAGCGGCGCGGCGGCACCGGCCACGGCCGCCGTCGACGGCAGCGCGTCGAGCGGCGCGCCCAGGCCCCCGCGCGCACGGGCCGGGACCGGCTCGGGCTGGACCGGCGCCGAGGGAGTGGCGGCCCCGGAGGGCGCGCGGTGGACGGACGCGCCCTCCACGGGCCCGCTCACGCCCCCGGGGGTGTGATCGGGCCGGAGCGGCACCGACGGCGCACGCTGCACGGACACGCCCTCGGCAGGCCCGCTCGCGCGGGCAGGAGCCGAATCGGGCCGGACCGGCGTCGACGGAGTGTGCGACGAGGTGGCGGCGTCGGACGCCGCGCGCTGCACGGACGCACCCTCGACGGGCCCGCCCGCGCGGGCAGCGGTCGGTGCGGGCCGGGCCGGCGCGGCGCGTTCGGGGGTCGGCGAGGAGGAGGGCGTGCGCTGGACGGACGCGCCGCCGGCGTTCCCGCGCTCGGGCCGGGACGGCGCCTGGCCTGCCGGGCCGCCGGCCGTACGGGCGCGACGGGCCGGGGCGGCGTCACGGCCCCCGCCTCCGGAGGGCAGGGCGCCGTCGGGCCGGCTCGTCCCGACGACGGGAGACCCGGCCGCGGCGGCGGGGACGACGGGCATGGCCGGCGCCCCCGAGGCGGCGTCAGCGGCCCGGGGACCGTCGGTGGCCAGCGGTGTGGCGCTTGCGGGCAGCGCGGTCAGGGGCGCGCCGAGGACCGGGCGGGCGGGCGCCGCGGCGGGGCCGCTCGCGGGGGCACGCTGGACCACCCCTTCGGCCCGCCCGCTCCGCGCGGGCGCGGACGCGGGCGCCGCGGCCGGACCGGACGCCGTCCGTACGGCGGCTTCGCCGCTCGCGGGAGGGCGCGTGCCGTCGGTCGGTGTCTCCGTCATCGCGGCGGGCGTCGGTGTGTCGGTGCCCCGGGCCGTCGGCTCGGTGGCGACGCCCGGCGCCCTGACCGTTCCCGGGACGGCCGCCACCGGGCGCGCGGGCAGCGACGTGGGGCGCCTCGCCACGACCAGCGGAGCGCCCACGGAACGCGGACGCACCGGACGCTCGACGGTCCGGGCCGCGGAATCGTTCGGAAGCGGGGAGGCCGTGACGGCCTCGGGCGTCGCCCCGACGGCAGCCGGCGCACTCGCCGCCGCAGCAGCAGCGGGCGTTCCGGCAGCGGATTGCGGCGCCGCGGCCTTCGGCGAACCGGCCTTCGGTGAACCGGCCCTCGCCGCAGCGGACTTCGACCCGCCCGGCACGGGCGCAACGGGCGCCGCCACAGCGGGCCTCGGCGCACCGCCGTCGGCCCCGGCCGCGACCGGCTGACGCTCGCCCCCTCCCGCGCGCGGCGGGCGCGGCGCCGACCGCACCGGGAGTCGCCGCAGCCGGACGGAGCGCTGGACCGGCGCGGCCGGCCGGGCCGCGCCCGACGGCCCGGCCTGCGCCGGCTCCTCGGGCCCGGCCTGGACCGGGAGCACCGGCACGACGAGGTCGTCCCCGCCCGTGCGGGCGGGGTCCGGCAGGCCCGGCCTCGCCACGGCCCGCAGGATGCCGACCGGGGCGGTCGGCAGGACCGCGTGGCCGAGCGGGCCGCAGAGCGAAGGGTCCTGCCAGGCGGTGAGCCGGGAGCGGAACGTCAGGCCGTCGCTGACGCCGTGGGCCGGCCCGGCCAGGGTCGGGACCAGCGGCGCGACGGCGCGCCAGCCCCCGTCCCCGGCCGCCGGGCGCCGCCGGGGAGCGGCCTCCCCGACGCCCCCACCGGTGCTCCCGTCGGCCTCCACGCCGACGGGAGCACCGGTCTCGCCGCCCCTGCGGCGGCCGATCCAGTCCCGAAGCCCCACCCGGCTCACCCGCCTTCGCTGATGCGGGTGTTGAGCCGCGCGATCTCCCTGACCCACTGCCCGCGTTCGCGGTGGGTCAGGTCCAGGATGTCCTCCCGCTGCCAGTGGAAGTGGTACGCGATGTACGCGATCTCCTCGTACAGCCGAGCAGGCGCGTACGTCACGATTCCCCCAGGCGCCCACCGGCGAGGTCGACCTCGAAGGCGCCGTCGCAGTGCGGGCAGGTCACCGCGGCGCGCGTGTGGCCTTCGCTGTTGATCCGCTGGTAGAGGTCCTGGAGGAAGGCCACGTCGGTGGCGTACATCCGCTCGACGACCCCGGCGTGCACGTCGGTGATGTCGCCCAGCCTGGTGATCACGTGGCTGAGCAGCACCACGCTGAGGTACGCCGGGTTCTCCTTGACCCGCAGGTCGATCTGCGGCATCAGCTCGTCGCGGGCGGTGGCCAGGCGCATGGCGCCGTGCCGGTGGACGGTGCCCTCGTCGTCGACGTAGCCGAGCGGCAGCTCGAACTCGAACTCGGTGTGCGGCGCCCGCCCCCGGGGCTGCGACGCCGCCGCTGCCGCCGGGGCCTGCTGCTGGGGCGCGGCGTTCTGCGGGGCCGGAGCCCCTTCCAGCAGCTCGTCCAGGCCGATCTTGCGCCTCACTCGACCGAGATCTCCTCGAACACGATGGTCACGGTCTCGGTCGCGGCGCTGGACTCGCCGGCGCTGAGGGTGGGGCCCTCCCAGCGGCTCGCCCAGGCGTTGGTCAGCTGGATGCGCCGCAGGGTGGCACCGGTGGTGTCCTTGACCTCGATGGTCAGGTTCTGCCGCGCGGTGTTGATCGCCCCGTTGTTGAGGGTCTCCTTGATCCAGTCCGTGAACGCGCCGCTCTTGTCCAGGCCGCGGGTGATGGTCACCTCGCCGGGGAGCCGGGCGCCGGGCTGCTTGCGGACGATCAGCTTGCCCTCTTGGGTCACCTGCTTGTACTCGACGACGTCCTGTTCGACCGTCAGGTTGCTGATCTCCTTGACGGACTCGACGTTGTAGCCGCCGAGTTGGACGCCGAAGATATGTGTGGAGAGCGGATCGCCTTCAGCCATGGGTTTCTGTCACCTTCCGATGCGAGGGGTGCCGAGGGGTGGTGGTGCCGACCGGGCCGGTCACTCGTTGACGAGGCTCGTGCTGTCGGAGAACTGGGACAGCCGGAACACCACGAACTCCGCGGGCTTCACCGGGGCGACGCCGATCTCGCAGATCACCTGGCCGAGGTCGATGGACTCCGGCGGGTTGTTGTCGCGGTCGCACTTGACGTAGAAGGCCTCGGCCGCGGTCTGGCCGAACAGGGCCCCGCGCCGCCACTCCTCGGTGAGGAACGCGGTGATGTTCCGGCGGATGCTGGACCACAGCCGGTCGTCGTTGGGTTCGAAGACCACCCACTGGGTCCCCAGGAGGATGGACTCCTCCAGGTAGTTGAACAGCCGGCGCACGTTCAGGTAGCGCCACGCCGGGTCGGAGGAGAGGGTGCGCGCGCCCCAGATCCGGATGCCGCGCCCGGGGAACGCCCGCACGCAGTTGACGCCGATCGGGTTCAGCAGGTCCTGCTCGCCCTTGCTGAGGCGCAGCTCCAGGTCCACCGCGCCGCGGATGACCTCGTTGGCGGGCGCCTTGTGCACGCCGCGCTCGGCGTCGCTGCGCGCCCACACACCGGCGACGTGGCCGCTCGGCGGGACCAGCACGTTGCGGCCGCTCGCCGGGTCGAACACCTTGATCCACGGGTAGTAGAGCGCGGCGTAGCGGGAGTCGAAGCCCGCCTCCTCGTTGCGCCAGGTGCGCATCCGCTGGGCGTTCAGGCCGGGCGGCGGGTCCAGGACGGCGATCCGGTCGCCCATCTGCTCGCAGTGCGACATCACGGCCAGCTGGACGGTGCGCAGGCCCTCGTCGTCGAGGTCGCCGCGCTGGTAGGCGCTCATCAGGTCGGGCACCGCGACCATGGTGATCTCGTCGATCGCCTCCAGGCCGCCGAAGCCGGTCCGGGCGGCGGCGTCGCCGACGTACTCGGCCGGGTCGAGCCGGCCGGCCGGGACGGCGGCCGGCGCGGGCGCGGCAGCCAGGGCGTGGGTGCGGCGCTCGGGGCGGCTCGGCGCGGTGCCGGGCTTCTCGGCGACGGCGACCAACTTCGACTCGCGCAGCTGGGTGACGACGTAGCCCTTGGTGCTCTTGCGGGTCGAGACGTCGTACGTCTCGACGACCTCGGCGCCCCGGCGCACCAGCAGCCGGAAGCGGTCCTCGGGGACGTTCTCCCCCTCCGCGTCGGCGACCTCGACGGACACCTCGCCGCCCGCGGCGGGCAGGGCGGAGAACAGGAACCCGGCGATCTCGACGGGCGGGGCCGCGGTGACGGCGGGGGCGGCGCCGGGCGCCTGCCGGGCCGGGTCGCCGACCCGCACGACGTAGGCGGAGCCGCCGCCGTTGGCGAAGAAGCCGTACACCGAGTGCGCCAGGTAGGTGCCCTCGGTGAAGCCGCCGAACCGCTGGACGTACTGGTCCCAGTTGGTCACCAGTGTGGGCTCGTGGAAGGGTCCGGTCTCGGCGAAGCCGACGAAGGCGGCGACGGCCGTGCCGACGCCCTCGATCGGCCGGGCACCGGACTGGACCTCCTCCACGTACACGCCCGGGGTGAGGTACGACGGCATACGCGCTCCTTCGGCTGGACCACCGCTATTCGCCGGTCATTCGCCTCCGAGTCTGCTGCCCGGGCACCTCCCGGGAACATGTCCGCAGGTCCCGGACCGGGGGCAGGAACCGCTGCCCCCGGCGGACACCTCGGTGGGTCTCCCCAGGCGCCCCGGCTGCCCCGCCGTCCCCCGGCCCCTCGGCAGCCCGACAGCCGGTCGGCCCGTCAGCCCGTCAGCCGTGCCCGGCGTCCCCGAGCCGGCCCAGCCACGGCCCGAACTCGCTCGCCAGCACCAGCCGGCCGAGCTTGCGGTACTCGCCGACGACCGCGGACACCAGCTGCGCCATGCCCAGCGGGGCACCCGTCCCGGCGGCCAGGTAGGCCGCGGAGACCGCGCAGGCCCGGATGGAGCCACCGGTGAGCTCGAAGTTCCGGGCGCAGTAGTCCAGGTCGAGGTCGTCACCGCGGGGCACCAGCGGCCCGAGGCAGCGGTCCC
Source organism: Kitasatospora sp. NPDC048298 (assembly GCF_043201465.1). Taxonomy (NCBI): domain Bacteria; kingdom Bacillati; phylum Actinomycetota; class Actinomycetes; order Kitasatosporales; family Streptomycetaceae; genus Kitasatospora; species Kitasatospora sp. NPDC048298. The sequence goes on along the minus strand of NZ_JBICYZ010000051.1, from coordinate 6,982 downwards.
ACAGCAGACGCCGCTGCGTCTCGTCCGGCAGCGGGAACTCGGCGATGACGTCCAGCCGGCGGGTGAACGCCTCGTCGAGGTTGGCCCGCAGGTTGGACGTCAGCACGGCGATCCCGTCGAAGGACTCCATCCGCTGCAGCAGGTACGCCGTCTCCACGTTGGCGTGCCGGTCGCGGGCGTCCTTGACCTCCGAGCGCTTGCCGAACAGCGCGTCCGCCTCGTCGAACAGCAGGACGCCGTTGACCTGCGCGGCCTCGGTGAAGATCCGTTCCAGGTTCTTCTCGGTCTCGCCGATGTACTTGTCCACCACGGTGGAGAGGTCCACCACGTACAGCTCCATGCCGAGTTCGGCGGCGACCACCTCGGCGGACATCGTCTTGCCGGTGCCGGACTCCCCGGCGAACAGGGCGATCACGCCGTTGCCCCGGCCGCCGCCCGGGCGCATCCGCCACTGCCGGAGCACCTGGTCGCGGTGCCGGGCGCGCAGCACGAGTTCCCGCAGCCGGCCCGCGGTGGGGGCGGGCAGCACGAGGTCGGACCAGCCGACCCCGGGCTCGATCCGGCGGGCGAGCCGGGCCAGGCCGGCGGCGTTCTGCGCCCGCACCGCCGTCCGCAGGTCCTCGGCCCGCACCGGGCGCCGCTCGGCGGCCGCCGTCCTGGCCGCCACCGAGGCCGCGCGGGCCAGTTGCTCCCCGTCCAGCCGGTAGGCGGCGACCGCCTCGGCCAGCTCCTCGTCCAGCTCCGCGCCGAGCGCGCCGGCCCACTGCTCGGCCCGTACCCGGGCGTCCGGCGGTGGGACGGTGACCACGACCGGGCTCCGGGCCGCCCAGGTCGGGTCCCAGACCTGCGGGCCGTGCACGACCAGCGGGACGCCGTCGAGTGCCGCGCACAATTCGCGCAGCAGGGCGGCCCGCTCGGGCCGTTCGGGTTCGAGCCGGTCCAGCGGTCCGAGCACCACGCCGCCCCCGGCCAGGCGTGCCTCGCGGGCGAGCACCCGTACGGTGGCCTCCGGTGGGCGGGCGGCGAGCGCGGCGGCGTCGACCAGCAGGGGCGGCGGGCCGTCGGCCGCGAGGGCGGCCACCGCGATCGGGGCGGCGTGTCCGCTGCGGTCCAGCAGGTGGACGAACCCGCCGTTGGCGGCCAGCGCGCGCAATCGCTCGTCGGGCCGCTCGCCGGACCGTTCGTGGGACCGCTCGTCGGGCCGCTCGTCGAGCTGCCGGAAGCGGGGCTCGGCGCGGCGGGCCAGCCCGGCGAGGGTGCCGTCCGGCTCGTCGTCGCCGAGCAGATGGGCCGTCACCCGGTCCGGGACGCGCAGGGTGCGGGAGAGCAGCGGGCGGTCGGGCTCGGTGACCTCCAGCAGGCCGCCGGCGACCAGCGGGGCGCGGACGGAGAACCGGAAGCGGCCGGCGCCGGCGCCGGGCTGTCCGCACAGCTCCAGGGCGAGGCCGATGGTCGCCCGGCGGCGGGTCAGGTCGTCGTTGAGGTAGCCGTAGAGCTGTTCGAAGCGGGAGTCAAGGTCGGGGGCGAGGGCGACCAGCAGCAGGTCGAGGTCCACCGGGAGCAGCCCGAAGGCGGCGGCGAGCCGGCCGAGCCGGGAGCCGGGCGGCGGGGCGGGCCCGTCGCCGAGGTCCCCGGTGGCCCCGTGCACCGTGGCGGAGGCCGCCAGGATGCGCTCCACCGCCTCCGGGCCGAGGTACTGGCCGCGGTACGGGTCGTCCGGGTCCGGGTCGTCGGCCCGGCGTTCGCGCACCGCGGCGCGGACCTTCTGCTCGACGCGGTGCAGCCGCTCCCAGAGGTGGTCGTGGTGCGGGCCGGGTGGCTGGGCACTCGGCGGTGCGTCGTTCACGGGCTGTTCGAGGTCGACGGTCATCGCGCCCTGCCCCGTGGCCGGCGGCCGGGCGGCAGGCCGCGTTCCCTGGGCGCGGCGAAGCCGTCCGGCCCCGGGTCGTCGGTGCCCTGGTAGCGCAGTCGGCGGCCCGGCCCGTCGGTGGGCGGCGGCCCGGCCGGGGTGGTGTCGCCGGCGTGCAGCACCAGCCCCTCGGTGACCGGCGGCCCGGCCGGGCTGCGCCCGCCGGGCAGCGGGGCGAGCACCCGGAGGTCGACGGAGGGCCGCAGCTCCCCGCCGAGCGAGGACCAGACGTCGGACACCGACGGCAGGCCGGTGTCACGCCCCGCGATGTCCAGCGCGACGGTCAGTCCGAGCTCCGCGAGGCTGCCGGTGAGCAGCCGGGCGGGCAGGGTGTCGGTGGCGGTCAGGCACTGCAGCACCTCGGCCAGCAGCCGGTGTTCGTCCTGCGGCCGGTTGGTCCAGGCGGTGACCAGGTAGGCCAGCTCGAACCAGCGGGGCGCCGGGCGGTGGCCGGTCACCAGGCCGTCCGCGTCGTACTCGGCGACGGTGCCGGTCTGCCGGCGGCCGGTGTCCTCGCGCAGCCCGTACAGGAAGACGCTGACCGTGGGCGCGTTGCGCCGGGCCGCGAAGTCCCGGGTGGGTGCGTCGAAGACCACCTCGATCCCGCGCTCGGGCAGGCCGGTCTCGGCGAGCAACTGCCGTAGTGCTTCGTCGACTTCGTGGATCACCGCCGCTCCACCTCCCCGGGCGGGCCGATGCTGCCCTCCACCACCAGGAAGGGGCAGGTCACCGGGGAGAAGCCGGGGCCTTCGGCGGTGATGGTGCGCGGGCCGGTCTCGTCCTTGGGGAGGATGAGCAGCTGGCCGGCGAAGGTGCCGTCGTCCTTGGGGCGGGTGGGCGCGGCCGCGGCGGTGATGCCGGGGTTCCAGGTGAACCGGACGGGCGTGCCGGGCGGGAAGTCCACGCCGCGCACCGAGGTGACGAAGCCGGGCTTGCCGATCGGCGGCACCGCGACGATGCGGGGTTGGAGGATGCGCAGCGGGGTGCTCGCCCGGTGCGGTCCCGGGGTGGCGTCGGTGCCGGTGGTGGTCAGCTCCGCGGTGATGGTGGTGTCCAGCGCGGCCACGGGCGAGAGCACCACGCGGACCACGGCGCTGCGGCCCGGGGCCAGGTCGCTCACCGTGCAGGTGCCGGCCCGGCAGCCGGGGGGCAGGGCCTCGGTGGGCACTCCGGCGGGCAGGCCGAGGGTCAGGCGCAGACCGGTGGCGAGGGCCTGGCCGGTGTTGCGGACGGTGTAGCTGACGGTCACGTGGCCGCCGACGTAGCCGGGGTTCGGCTGGGCGTCGACCGCGATCGTGGGGCCGGCCTGGGGCGGCGGTACGGGGGCGGGCGCCGGGGGCGGCGGCGGGGCGGGGCTGGGCGTGGCGGTCGGGCTGGGTGCGGGGGTGGTCGGGGTCGGTGTCGGGGTCGGCGTGGCCGTCGGTGACGGGGTGGGGGTCGGGGTCGGCGACGGGGTCGGCGGCTCCAGCACCGGCAGGAAGGTCCGGGCGGAGTCGTCGTCGGGGTTCGGGTCCTGGACCGCTCCGGTGACGCTCCAGCCGAAGTCCGGGTAGCCGGGCCGGGTGCCGATCAGGGTGGCGGTGATCCGGATCACCGCGTGCGGTGCCATGGTGCCGAGTTCGCAGCGCAGCGCCGCGGCGTCGCACGTTCCGGTCGGGGTGGTCAGCTTGCCGAGCCGGGCACCGGTCGGCACCGAGACGGTGAGGACGGTGCCGGGCGAGGGCGCGGGGCCCTTGTTGGTGACGGTGACGGTCACGTCGGTGCTGCCGTCGACGGGGACGGCCGGGGTCCGCTCGGGCACGCTGACCGACAGGTCGACGGACTGCTGGACGGCCGGCTCCTTCTGGCGGCCCGGCAGCCGCCAGTCGAGTTCGGTGAGCTTGGCGGTCGCGAAGTCGTAGACCTTGAGGCCCTCCGGCGAGCTCGGCGGCGCGTCGCGGCGCGAGGTCATCAGCAGTTGCGCGCTGTTCGCCGTCCAGGCGACGTCGCGGGGCTGGAATGGCCCGGTGGTGGGGCGGTCGGGCAGCGGCCGGGTGCAGGCGCCCTGGCCGAGCCCGGCGGGCACGATCACCGTGCAGTCGGCGCCGGTCGGCGTGGTGACCACCACCCCGTCCTGGTGGTTGTTCCCACCGTCACCGGCCTTGCGGTTGAAGGCGATCCGGCGCCCGTCGGGGGCGAAGGCGGGGCTGTCGTCGATGACATCGCAGTTGCCCGGGCAGGCCGTCCGGCTGAGGTCGGTCTGCCGGGTGAGGTCGTCCGCGGAGACGGTCCAGACGTGCAGGTTGCCGGCGTTGCCGTCGATCACGGCGGTCCGGGAGAAGGCGATCAGCTTGCCGTCGGGGGACCAGAACGGCTGGCCGTCGGAGGCGCCCTGCTGGCCGGCCGGCGGCTGGACGGTGCCGACGATCCGCCCGGTGGCCACCTCGGCGATCAGGACGCGACCGGGCCGGGCGGGCTGCCCGTCGGTGGCCGGGGCGCTGCGGCTGAACACGATCAGCTTGCCGTCCGGGGAGAGCGACGGGTCGGTGTCCCGGTCGTCGGGGCCACGCCCGGCGAGGTTCATCGGCTGCGGGTTCGCCCCGTCGCCGTCGGCGATCCAGATCCGCTGGATCCGCCCGGCGGGCCCGTCCTCGTAGCGGGTCACCACGATCTGGCGGCCGTCGGGGGTGTAGGTCTGGCGCTCGTACCAGGGGTCGAAGCCGGGGCGGGGGTGGAAGAGCGGGTCGGCGGCCGGGTCGGTGCTGGTGTTGCCGTCGGCGGCCGGGTCCTCGCGGAGCACGCTGATGCCGAGGTCGCGCGGGTCGGACCCGTCGGGGCGCATGTCCTCCACGTCGGCGACGTTGGAGCCCGAGGCGCTGGTCTGCTCGACGACGGGGCCGCCGCCCTGCTGCGGGCCCAGCCAGGTCGGCGAGGAGATCAACCGGTCGGCCCGGTAGAGCAGTTCGGGCGCCTTGCAGTTGCAGGTCAGCGCGCTGTAGAGGTTCACCACGGGCGGCCGGGTCGGGTCGGGCTGCGGACTCGGGTTGTTGGGGTCGAGCAGGTCCGCGCTGAGGAAGACGACTCCGGTGCCGTCGGCCGTCCAGGCGGCGGAGCCGGTCTTCCAGGTGGAGCCGGTGCCGGGGAAGAAGGCCTTGTCGTCGCCGGTGGGCGAGGTGAGCATCAGGGTCCGTCCCTGGGCGCCCTGGTCCCAGGTGTAGACGATCTCGTTGCGGTGGGCGTCGTCGTCGACCGGGTTCCAGGTCGGGTCGACCGCGTCCCCGTTGGTCACGTTGGTGACCTTGACGGGCGCGCCGCCGGTGAACGGCCTCAGGTAGATCTGACGGTGCGACGGTTCGCCGTCGCAGGAGTAGGCGATCCACTTCCCGTCGGGCGAGACGGTCGGATGGGTCTCGTCGGCCGCGCCGTCGGTGATCCGGTGCAGGCCGCTGCCGTCCCGGTTGACGGCCCACAGGACGTGCTGGGGCTTGCTGTCGCCGCCGCGGTCCTCCAGCGCCTCGAAGACGACGCCCTTGCCGTCCGGGGCGAGGGCGGGGCGGGAGGTGTCCATGCCGGTGGTGAGCCGGTGCACCGCGCCGGCCGCGTCGCGCAGGTACACCTGGGGCAGCGGGCTGTCGCGCAGGCTGGTGAAGACCACCTCGTCGCCGCGGGCCGACGGGTCACGGTCGAAGTGGATCGGGCCGGGCCCGAACAGCGGGGTGCTCGACTCGGCGCCGGTCACCTTGCCGAGGCCGCGGTGGTCGGTGCCGGCGAAGACGATCCGCCCGGCCGCCGGGTCGACCGCGGCCACCGGGGCCGCGGCGCCCGGCCCACCGGGGGCGGCGCCGGTCAGGGTCACCAGGGCCGCCGCGAGCGCGAGCAGCACCGCGACGGCGGCCCTGGCCGGCCGCCGGACGGAGCGGGGGGTGGCGGTGGCGCCGATCACGCTCGACCTCACAGGTTGCAGGGGCGGTCTCCCCCGCAGTGTCCCCGGTGCGGGCGCGTCACGGGAGAGCCCGAGCACCCTCAGTGGGGGTAAGAGGTGATGTCCCCAAAGGGCAGTCCGGGACGGTCGTGGGGCGCGTGGGCCGGCGCGTGGGGGGCGGTCGGTCGGTGGGTCGGCTCCGGGGACGGCCGCGCCTCAACACGAAGGCGCCGCCTCTCGCCCGCCCTTTCGGGCGTGGAGAGGCGGCGCCGTGTGTTCGAGGGTCGATCAGAGGTCGGCCCGCAGGGCGACAGCCGCGGCGACCAGGTCGTCCAGCCGGTCGAACCGCCTGTTGTCCTCCTCCGCCTTCGATGAGGACAACAGGTAGGAACCGTCGGTCTCCTGCCGGATCCTCAGCTGACCCGGCTGCTCGTCGTAGGCGTCCTTCGCCAGGACCAGCGTCCACATCGACATGTAGGGGAACATCTCCGCGAGGACCGACTCCGCACGCAGTGCGGTGATGAGGTTCCGGTAGTCCTCGAATTCCTCGTTGCCGAGGAGGAGGTCCCACATCACGGCTTCCGGGTTTCCGTCCTCGTACCCCTGACTCAGCCGTGAGTACGTCATGAAGGGAAACTCTTCGGAGAGCTCCTTGAGCGTGGCCCCCCGCTTCCAGGCCGCGATGACCCTGGCGGTCTCGACGAGGTCAGAAGTGGTTCCGCCGGCCGATGCCCGCAGTCCTCGACCGCTGCCCAGCCAGAGGACGAACCCTCTTTCCTCCAGCAGGAGGTTGACCCTCACCCGCCGCGCGGGTGACTCGAACACCGCGACTTTCGGCGACCAGTCGGGAACCGGCGGCGGGGGCTCGTCCCCGAGATCGATGCCGTGTTCGGCAGCGGTCGCGAGGATGGTGGCCGTCAGGCCTCCGAAGCGGGCGAACTCCGGATAGTGCCCGGATCCGCTCGATGGGTCACCGCCGATCGCACCGTTCGCGTCGGTCATGGAATCCTCCCTTCGTACTCAAGCTCGGACAGGTTACCGGCCCCGGGGGGGGGGGGGGGGGGGGGGGGGGGGGGGGCGGGGGGGGCGGGGGGCGGGGGGGGGGGGGGGGGGGGGGCGGGGGGCCCCCCCCCCCCCCCGCCCGCCGTCCATGCCGTACACACACGTCGGAC
>NZ_JBICYZ010000050.1:0-73202 GCF_043201465.1 Kitasatospora sp. NPDC048298 | reverse complement strand
ACTGCAGGGGGGACCCTGTGGGAGAGTAGGACGCCGCCGAACAATTCTTCTGAAAAGCCCCTGATCCATTCGGATCAGGGGCTTTTCGCATTTCCGGACCATCTCACTCGCTGGTGTCACTTTGTCCACCGGCAGGTGGTCCTAGGTCCACCCCGGAATTGGGGTGCCATGGCCAGTGTGGGTGATGGACGGTTCGTGAAGACTGACGGAGGACGATCGGTACCGGCATCAGGAGCTTCCCGTGACAACAGTGAGTCGTACAGGCGGCACGTCCGTACGTGCGCAGGCCCGGGCAGCCTTCGAGACCGGCGGCGAGGCTCTGACCCGGCTGGTCGTGGTGCTGCTGACCGCGGTGCCGGGGGTGGTGCTGCCGGTGGCGGCAGCCGTTCTCTCCGGGGTGACCACGGCCCAGTTCCTCCAGAACTACTCCCCGGCGATCCTCGCCGCGCTGCTGGTGGCGGCGATCGCCGGATCGGTGGTGGCGGCCTTCCTGGTCCGCAGCGTCGCCGACCGCGCCCGCGGCCAGCTGGCGCGCTGGTTCGGCATACGGCTGCCGGCCACCTACGCTCCGCGCCCGGAGCTTGAGTTGGACGGGCGCGGACACTGGTGGACGGGGTACACCTACCACCGCTCGCGGACGGTGGCGAAGTACGCGCAGCTGGTCCACTGGGGCCTGCGGGACCGGACCACCCGTGCCGAGCTGCTCTGGATGCTGGTGAACCCGCTCCTCGTGGCGGCCGTGGTTGGCCCGGTGGCTGTTCTGCTCGGGCTGGGCGTCGTCTACATCCTGTCGGGGCCGGTGACGGTGAACGACTTCGGCCCGCTGAGCGGCCGGATGGCGTCCATCCTGCTGAGCACCGTGCTCGGGGCGGCCATGATCGTGGTCGGGGTACTCGTGGCACCGTTCGCGGTGCGGATGTACGCGGAGGCGGCCCGGCGGGTGCTGGACCAGGACGGCCGGGCGTCGCACGCCCAGCTGACCAGGCGGGTGGCCGAGTTGACGGAGACGCGGGCGGATGCGGTGGGCAACCAGGCGGCCGAGCTGCGGCGGATCGAGCGGGACCTGCACGACGGCGCCCAGGCGCGGCTGGTCGCGATCGGGATGACGCTGGGCACGATCGAGCACCTGATGGACACCGACCAGGAGGCCGCGCGGGAGCTCCTCGCCGAGGCCCGCCAGTCGTCCGCCCGGGCCCTCCAGGAGCTGCGGGACCTGGTGCGGGGCATTCACCCGCCGGTGCTCGCCGAGCGCGGGTTGGGCGACGCCGTCCAGCTGTTGGCGCTGGACAGCGCGCTGCCGACCGAGGTGTGCGTGAGCCTGCCGGACCGGCTGCCGGCCGCGGTGGAGGCCGCCGTGTACTTCAGCGTCTGCGAGCTGCTGGCCAACGCGGCCAAGCACTCCGGGGCGGAGCAGGTGTGGGTGGACATCCTCTACCGGGCCGGCTTCCTGCGGGTCACGGTGACGGACGACGGCGTGGGGGTGGCGGACCCTTCGCGCGGGACGGGGCTGCGCGGGATCGAGAAGCGATTGGGTACCTTCGACGGTGTCCTCTCCATCGACAGCACGTCGGGCGGACCCACCACCATCACCCTGGAGTTGCCGTGCGAGTTGTCCTCGCCGAGGACCTCTACCTCCTTCGCGAAGGCCTGATCCGGCTGCTGGAAGCGCACGGCTTCACCATCGCCGCGGCGGTGGAGACCGGTCCCGAGCTGTTGGAGGCCCTGCTGACCCACCGCCCGGACGTGGCCGTGGTCGACGTCCGGCTGCCCCCGACGCTCACCGACGAGGGCCTGCAGGCGGCGCTCAAGGCCCGGCGGGAGATCGAGGGCCTGCCGGTGCTGGTGCTGTCGCAGCACGTCCAGCAGCTCTACGCGCGGGAGTTGCTGGCCGACGGCACCGGGGGGATCGGCTACCTGTTGAAGGACCGGGTGTTCAACGCCGGGCAGTTCATCGACGCGGTCCGCCGGGTGGCCTCCGGCGGCACGGCGATGGACCCGGACGTGATCGCCAAGCTGATGCAGACCACCTCGCGTCGGTCCGGTCCGCTGCAGCGGCTCTCCCCGCGCGAGCGCGAGGTGCTGGAGCTGATGGCCGAGGGCTGCTCGAACTCGGCGATCGCCGCCCGGCTGTCGGTGAGCGACGGCGCGGTGGCCAAGCACATCGCCAACATCTTCAGCAAGCTCGAACTCGCCCCCGACGAGGACGCCAACCGCCGGGTGCTGGCCGTGCTCGCCTACCTCAACGGCACGGCGGGGCGGCCCCGGTGACGATCCGACCCATCTCCACCGCAGCTCCGCGCGGTGCCGGAGACCGGCGTCGCTCCGCCCCACTGTGACACCCCAGGCTGTGGGAACGCTTAAACACGTGTACGAGTAAACTCCGGTGGGCCGAGCCCGGAGATTGCTCAGCCGTCCGGGGGCCCGAGCAACGGGACTCGGCAGCCGAGGCAGCGTACGGCAGCAGCCGACATCCAGGGGTTGATAGACGTAATGGCACGCCCAACGCTCACCAAGGCCCATCGGGGCCTGCTCGGCCTGGTCGCGGCCGGTGCTGTCATCATCTCGGGCATCGGCTTCGCGGGGTCGTACAACGCGGTGCGCGAACTGGCCGTGGAGAAGGGCTTCGGCGCCTTCTCCTACGCCTTTCCGATCGGTGTGGACGCCGGCATCGTCGTGCTCCTCGCGCTCGACCTGGTGCTGACCTGGCTGCGAATACCCTTCCCGATGCTGCGGCAGACCGCGTGGCTGCTGACCGTCGCCACCATCGCCTTCAACGCGGCCGCCTCCTGGGGAGACCCACTCGGCATGGGGATGCACGCCGTCATCCCGGTGCTCTTCGTCGTCGTGGTCGAGGCCTCGCGGCACGCGGTCGGCCGGATCGCGGCGATCACGGCGGACCGTCACATGGAGTCGGTCCGGGTGATGCGCTGGATCCTCTCCCCGGTACCGACCTTCCGGCTCTGGCGGCGGATGAAGCTCTGGGAGCTCCGCTCCTACGACGAGGTCATCCGACTCGAACAGAACCGCCTGGTCTACCGGGCGCAGCTGCGCTTCCGCTACGGCCGTGGCTGGCGCCGCTCGGCGCCGATCCAGGCGCTGCTGCCGCTCAAGCTCGCCAAGTTCGGCGTGCCGCTGGACCCGGCCCTGCTCGACCGGTTGGACGACGAGGGACGCGAGCGCGAGGCCATCGAGCTGTCGGCGGAGGCGGAGCCGGAGGCGCAGGGAACGGCCCCTCAGGAGCACCGCGCCACCGCGGCCATCGCCCCGGCCGCCGAGGTCCAGGCCCAGCAGCCCCAGCGCCGGCAGCAGGCACCGGAGGCCGTCCAGCAGGCTGCCCCGCAGGTCGAGCAGGTCGAGCCCGAACAGCCGCAGCAGTCCGCGACCGTCGCGCCGATGTCCGCCGAGGTCGCCGCACCGATGCTCGCGAAGCTGGCCGCCGTCCGGCTGCGGGCCGCTCAGGAGCCGGAGGAGGCGGCGGACGCCGTCCCGCAGCCGCGTGGCGAGGAGCTGAACGTCTGGACCGCCCGCCCGGTCCGCACCACCGGCCACCCGGCGGACGCCGCCCCGGGCGGGCGGGTGCCCGGCCAGGCCTCGCCCTGGTTCAAGCCGCCGCGCCCGGTCGCCGAGGAGCCCGACTCCGCCCCCGTTCCCGCGCCTGAGGCCGCGCCCGGTCCGCAGGCGCAGCACCCGGTCGGCCTGCAGCAGCGGCCCGAGCAGCCCGCCGAGCCCGAGCAGCCGGTCCCGGCCGACGAGCGTGCCCACGCCGAGCAGCCGGTCCACGCCGAGCAGCGCGAGATCCCCCCGGTGCCCGCGCGCCTCGACCCGGACCTCGCCTACGAGGCGCTCGTCTCGTACATGGACAGCTACGGTCACCAGCCCGACCCCCAGCGCCTCGCCGACTGGCTGACCAGGGAGTTCGGCGTCACCGGGAAGGGCCCGGACGGTTCGGTGCACCCCAAGGAGGTCGCCGACCTGTACCCGGAGCTGAACGAGCGCTACGCCGCCGCCGGGAGGGACTGACCGCGGCCGCCACCGTCCGGGGCCCGGTCGGCCAGGGGTGCCGGTCATTGACGCCCGGTCCCGCCGGAGCTACCTTCGCTTCAACAAAGTGTTGAAGCGAAGGTTCGGCATGGAGGAGCGCGGATGACAGGGGTCGGAGCCGACGCAACCGGGCCGATGGACGGGGCCTCCTTCTCCACCGCGGCCCGCGCCGCCGTGGAGGCGCTGCTCGCGCCGGTCGACGCCGACCTGGCGCACCGTTACCCGGGCGAGCCCGGGACCAGGCAGCCGGTGCACACCGTCTACGTCCCGGCCGACGCCTTCGGGGCCGACACCGTGCGGGAGTGGGGCCGCCGGGCCCTGGAGGCCCTGGACCGCCACGCCGCCACCCCCGCCGAGCTCGCCCGCGCCCTCGGCGTCGCGGACGACGAACTGCTCGCCGACGTGTACGCCCGGGTCCGCGCCAAGCTGGAGCGCGAGCCGATCGAGGACCTGCGGATCGACTTCGAGGACGGCTACGGCCCCCGCCCCGACGCGGAGGAGGACGCGGCCGCCGTCCGCGCCGCCGAGCTGGTCGCCGCGACGGTGGCCGAGGGCGGCGCCCCGCCGTACCTCGGCATCCGGATCAAGTGCATGGAGGCCGCCGTCCGGGCCCGCGGCATCCGCACCCTGGAACTGTTCCTGGCCACCCTGTCGGCCGCCGGCGGGCTGCCGGACGGCCTGGTGCTCACCCTGCCCAAGGTGACCTACGCCGAGCAGGTCACCGCGCTGGTCCGGCTGCTGGAGGACTTCGAGGGCAGGGCCGGGCTGCCCGCCGGCCGGATCGGTTTCGAGATCCAGATCGAGACCACCCAGGCGATCCTCGGCCCGGACGGCCGGGCCACCGTCGCCCGGATGATCGAGGCCGCCGGGGGGCGGGCCACCGGCCTGCACTACGGGACCTTCGACTACAGCGCCGCCTGCGGCGTCAGCGCGGCCCACCAGAGCATGGACCATCCCGTGGCCGACCACGCCAAGGCGGTCATGCAGGTGGCGGCCGCCGGCACCGGGGTCCGGCTCTCCGACGGCTCGACCAACGTCCTCCCGACCGGCCCCACCGAGCAGGTGCACGCCGCCTGGAGGCTCCACCACGACCTGGTCCGCCGCTCGCTGGCCCGCGCCTACTACCAGGGCTGGGACATGCACCCGGCGCACCTGCCCACCCGCTACGTCGCGGTCTACTCCTTCTACCGCGAGGGCCTGGCGGCCGCGGCGGCCCGGCTGGCCGCGTACGTCGCGAAGACGGGCGGCGCCGTGATGGACGAGCCCGCCACCGCCCGGGCGCTGAGCGGCTACCTGGTGCGCGGCCTGGACTGCGGGGCCGTCGACCTCGCCGAGGTCACCGCGCTGACCGGCCTGGACCGCGCGCGGCTGAACGCGCTGGCCGGCCGCTGAAGCGCCGGCAGTCGGCCGCCGGTCCCTCCCGTCGGGCGCCAACTAGGCTGGCGGTGCCGCCCCGGTGCGCCGGAGCGTGCGCCGTCAGCCTTCGCCGTCCTCGGGAGGATCCCCACACCATGTCCGCCACGCCGGAGCCCACCGCCAGGCCGTACCTCACCATCCGGCGGGCCGGCAGCCACGAGACCGAGATCAAGAAGTCCCGGTTCATCTGCCACCTCGCCCGGGTCGCCGACGAGGAGGAGGCGCAGGCCTTCATCGCCGGCATCCGCAAGCAGTACTGGGATGCCCGGCACAACTGCACCGCCTTCGTGGTCGGCGACGACCAGCGCCGCGAGCGCTCCAGCGACGACGGCGAACCCGGCGGCACGGCCGGGGTGCCGATGCTGGAGGTGCTGCGCCGGCGCGGGCTGACCGACACCGTCGCCGTGGTCACCCGGTACTTCGGCGGGATCAAGCTCGGCGCGGGCGGCCTGGTGCGGGCGTACGGGAACGCGGTGTCGGAGGCGGTGGACGAGATCGGCCTGCTGGAGCGCCGGCCGGTCGCGCTGCTCGCGGTGACGGTGGACCACGTCCGGGCCGGACGGGTGGAGAACGACCTGCGGGCGGCCGGGTACGCGGTGAGCGACCTGGCGTACGAGGCCACCGGGGTGCGGATCGAGGTGGGCGTGCCGGAGCCGGACGTGGCGGACTTCCACACCTGGCTGGCCGAGGCGACCGGCGGCACCGCGGCGGCGGTCCCGGCCGGCCGCACCTACGTCGAGGTGCCGGTCTGACCGGCGGGGCGGGCGGCACCTCGTGGGGCCGGCGGGTCGCAGGAGCCGTCGGGCGGCCAGGGGACGGCCCCTGACCGGCCGTCTCTTGTAGCTCCGGCCCCGCGCCACGCGGAAGACCGCTTGAGTAGATTCACCCGAACGTAGTGTCGTAGCCCGGAGTTGGAACTTCCGCTCCGGGCCGTGGCGTTTCCTGGGCAAGGTTCCGGCAGAACCGGACGAAACCATCGATGGAGGACACAGGACCCCACCCCGCACCACGGAGGTATGCGCATGACCTCAGACCGTTCGACCTCGAATCCCCCGTCCGCGACGACTCCGACCTCCGACCGCCCGGCCCCCGGCCGCCCGACCTCGAACCATCTGACCTCGACCCACCCGGCGCCGACCCACCCGACCTCGAACCATCCGATCGCCAACCGCACCGCCCCGAACCGCGTCCGCTCGCACACCGCCGCCGACCTGCCCGGCCCCCGTGGTCCGGCGACGCCCTACCGGATGACGGTCACCACGGCCCTCACGCACGCCGAGGCCGTCGCCCTGGCCGACGAACAACTGGCGGACTGGCTGAAGCAGGAGGGCTTCGAGGAGCCCCCACCGGTCCACCACGCCGCCGTCGGGCGGAGTGCCGAACCGGCTCCCAGCACCGAGCGCCTCCGCCTGGGCGAGCGTGTCCTGCTCGACCGCGACCAGGGGCCGCTGCGCGGCGACCCGGGCACCGGCCGCTACCACCGCCGCCGCCTGCGCACCCCGGCCCCGCACGGCACCCAGCAGCTCACCCTCACCGTGGCCACCGCTCCCGACGGCCCCACCTGGGTCCGGCTGGAGGCCGAGACCCACAACACCGGCAGCGGCGTGCGCACCCCGTGCCGGGTGCCGGTGCCCGAACTCGCCCGCTCGCTCCTCCCGCTGCTCGACGCCACCGACGGCCCGGCCGCCGTCCACTCCGCACCCCGGCTGATCACGGCGGACGAGGTGGACGCCCTGATCGACGAGCTGTGCGATCCCGAACGCAGGCTGCCGACGGTGGTGGCCAGCGTCCCGGTGAACCTCCCGCTCGACCACTGGGTGCAGGACGTGGTGGCCCCGCTCTGCCAGCAACTGCCCGGCCTCGCCACCGCCTACGTGCTGGACCCCGGCGCCCGCACCGGATTCAACGTCGCGCTGGAGTACCACACCGTCTACGGCGGCGCGGTGCGCACCTACCTGCCCGAGGTCGACCCGGCCTCCCGGCAGGACAGCGCCCGACATCCGGTACTCGCCCGGAGCCGAATAGAGGAGGATCTGCGCCGTGCCGCCGGGCTGCTCGCCCGTGAGCCGCGCCGCCTGGCCGCCGAGCGGCCACTGCCCCCGCCACTGGCGGCCGTCCCCGTGCTGCGTGTTCCGCCGCCGCAGCTCCGCCGGCCGGCGGAGCAGGCCGTCGACCCGGCAGTCGAGTCGGCGACTGAGCCGGCGGCCGAGCGCGCCGTCGGGCAGGCCACCGTACGGACCGCGGACGGGGCCGTCCCGTCCCGGGGCGCCGAACCGGCCGTGCTCGTCCGCGAGGAGCAGCGGGACCGCGTCGGACAGCAGGCCAGGGCCGACGAGTCGGAGCCGGTCCGGCACACCCCGCGCCTGGAGCGCCGCGACCACCGCGAGCACGGCCAGGGCCGGGAGGGCCGCGACGGGCGGGACATCCGGGAGGGCCGTCTCCGCTCCGGAGCCCGCGCCCTGACCGGGCGCCACTGCGTCGTACCGGGCGGCGGGCCGGCCGCCGGGGCGCCGCACCCCACGGCCCAGCCCCCCGACCTCGGTGGCGTGCCCGAGACCTTCACCGAACTCATGGCCAGACTGGGCGAGTTCCCGCTGGTGACCTTCACCGGTGACCAGAAGAACGCGCTCGCCCTGGACGGGCTCCAGTGCGCGGGCGCGGGCTGGGCCCGGCTCGCCTGGGACGGGCTGACCGCCCTCCAGGAGTACGCCGAGGCGGCCGTGCGTGGTGCGGCCGGCGGGGACTTCAAGCAGTGGTGCGAGCGGACCCCTGAGGGCTGTCGCCGCTTCCCGCCCCGCAAGGCGGTCCGCGGGGAGTCCCGGACGGTGTTCAGCCACACCAAGTGGAAGCGCGAGCGGATGCTGCCGGTGCCGGAATGCGTCGACTCCTCCCGGCGCGCCTTCATGGGGGCGCACCTGCGGATCGGCGGTGGCCGCACCGCGCCCCGGCTGCACTACCTGGACGACTGCTCCGGCAGCGGCCGGATCTACGTCGGCTACATCGGTCTGCACCTGACCAACACCCGGACCAACTGAGCGGCTTGGCTGACCGCTGCGCCCGTTCGGGGGACAATGTCCGGCAGGAGCGGGTCCACAGGCTCGCCGACCGCCCCGGGCAGGAGCCGGACGAGCATGGGGGAAACGACGACCGATGCAGTACTCAGCAGACGGCCAGTCCGACGGAACCGCCACCGTCCAGTTCCCCCGGCCGGGCTTCCTCGCCTCGGTCTTCCGTGACTTCGGTGCCGCGGAGGGTCCGGCACCGGACAGCGCCGTCACCGGCCGCCCCGACGGCGGCGCGTCCGGTGACGGCCCGTCCGGTGAGCACCCGTCCGGCAAGGGCCCGTCCGAGCCGGCCCCCGCCGGCCCCGGGTCCGCCGGCCAGGGAACCGACCGGGGCCCCGGCCACCCTGGCTCCGGCTCCGGCTCCGGTTCCGCCTCCGGTGAGGCCGACCCGGACGAGGCCGTGGCGGCCCAAGCCCGGGCCGCCGCCCTGGCCCACCACCGCACGCGCGCCGTCCAGGCCGACCACGACCGGCTGGCCGACCTGCTGCGGCGGGCCGCGCTGCCCGTCTCGGCCATGGACTTCGAGAGCCAGCTGCGCCACTACCAGCCCCGCCCCTACCCGGCCGGCGGCTCCGGCGCCGACGACGGGGCCGAGCCCCGCTGGGAGGACTTCGCGCCCGCCGAGCCGCCCGCGGCCGACCCGGAGAGCGGCCCGTCCCGACGGCTGCTCGACTCGGGCTACCAGCGGGAGCTGGCCCAGGCGCGGCTCACCCACCAGCGCGCCCTGCGGGAGTGGCGCACCCGCCGGGCCGAGGCCGGCAGCCCGGCCGCCGACGAGTCCCGGCGCGCCCACGAGGCGGCCGAGCAGGCCCGGGCCCGCGCCGTCCGCGAGTACAACGAGAGCCTGGAGGAGTGTCGGCGGGCCTACCGGCTGGCCGAGCCGGCCGCCGTGGAGTCGCTGCTGGAACGGGCGCTGGCCGCCGCCGAGACCGCCACCCAGGACCTGCCCACCCCCTGCCGGGCGGTCTTCCGCCCGCTCACCCGCACCGCCGTGCTGGACCTCGACCTGCCGGCGCTCGACCTGGTGCCCTCGCTCACCGGCTACCGGTTCGCCCCGGACGGCGACATCCTCCCGGTGCCGCGCCCGACCGCGGACCGGGCCACCGACTACCTGCGGCTGGTCGCCCGGCTGGCCCTGCGCGCCCTGCAGGCGGCCGACGCCGTCGACACCGACGAGATACTCGCCGGCGTCGTCCTCAACGGCTGGCTGCGCGATCCCGCCACGGCGGAGCCGGTCTGCCTGGTCAGCGTGGACGCCGACCGGGACGCGCTGGCCCGCACCCGGCTGCTGCCGCCGGGCACCCCGTACGAGGAGCGCGACGACGAGGGCGTCTACGCCGACGCCGAGCAGGACGAGGCCCTGGTGCGGCTGCGTCAGCTCGGCGCCGCCGTCACCCCGGACCCGTACGACCGGGCGGGTGTCCGGCCGGCCGCCCAGGCCGGGGCCGCCGTGCCGGCCGCCGCCGACCTGTCCGCCAACGAGTTCGCCCAGCTGGTGCGGGACCTGCTGACCCGCGGCGGGATGGCGCAGTGGAGCGTCCGGCTGCGCGGTCCGGCGGGGCTGGTCGCCACCGGCGAGGGCGCGCCCGGTACCGCGCTGCCCGGCCGCTGGGTGGTCTGGGCCTCCCGGGACACCGCGTCGGTCGGCGCCGAGCAGATCGAGACCCTGGCCGAGGCGGTCGGCGAGGAGTCCGCCGAGCGCGGCCTGCGGCTGACCACCGGACGGTTCACCGAGGAGGTGCTGGACCTCACCGCCGAGGAGGGCCACCGGCACATCCACCTGATCGACGGCGAAGGCGTCCGCGAACTCGCCCACACCCACCTCGGTCTGCCGCTCGCCACCGGCGGCTGACCGGCCCCTCGCCCCGGTCGGCGGACTCACTCCGACGGCCCACCCGGCGGCCGGTCCGGCAGGCGTCCCGTCAGGCCCGGGCCGAGGCTGGGGGGACGGCTCCCGACCGCGCCCCGGCACCCCGGGTGACCACCGCCGAACGGGCGTCCGGTACGGTCGGCGATCGGCCCGGCCACGGGCGGATCCCAGGGGGAGAGGAATGGGCAGAGCGCTCGGCGGACCATCCGACGAAGGCCCCGGCCGCCAGGCCGGACCGGCGGCGGAGCCGACCCGATGACCGCGGTACTGGTCGCCGCCGCGGCGTTCCTGATGACCCTGGTCGGCGGTTTCGTCGCCCAGCGGACCCGCGACCGCCGTCACCTGGTGCTCGGATTCGCCGCCGGACTGATGCTCGGTGTGGTCGCCTTCGACCTGCTGCCCGAGGCGCTCCACCAGGCGCCGGGCGAGGTGCACGGCGTGCCGCAGGCGCTGCTGATGTTCGCGGCCGGCTTCCTCACCATCCACGTGGTCGAGCGCGCGGTCGCCATCCACCGCGGCCACGAGGGCGAGTACGCCGCGCACTCCCACGGCCATCACGGGCACGCCCACTCCGCCGGGCGCCAGGGCATCGGGCTGACCGCCGCGCTGGCCCTGGTCGGACACAGCGTGATGGACGGCTTCGCGATCGGCGCCGCCTTCCAGGCCGGCACCACGGTCGGCACGGTGGTGGCCATCGCGGTGGTCGCGCACGACTTCGCCGACGGCTTCAACACGTACACGATCACCCGGCTGTACGGGAACAACCGGCGGCGGGCACTGACCCTGCTCGCCGCGGACGCTCTGGCCCCGGTGTCCGGCGCGGCGATCACCCTGGCGTTCACCATCCCGGGGCACCTGCTCGGCCTCTACCTGGGCTTCTTCTCCGGCTTCCTGCTCTACCTGGCGACCTCCGACATCCTCCCCGAGGCGCACAGCCCGCACCCCTCGCGCAGCACCCTGCTCTGCACCGTGGCCGGGGTGGGCTTCATGTGGCTGGTGATCGGCCTCGCCGGCTGAGCCCGCGCGACGCCCGTACGAGGCCCGTCAGAAGCCCGGTACGAGTCCGGACACGAGGCTCGGGTCCGGACCGTCCGCCGCGCACCCGGACACGGCGGCCCTCAGACCGGAAGCCGCGCCCAGCACTCCCGCATCGACGCCAGCGCCTCGGTGATGGCCGGCCGCCGGGAGGCCTGGGAGCGCCAGAGCGCGAACACCCGGCGGCTCGGCTCCGGCGTCACCCGGCGGGCCACCACCCCCGGCGGCAGCGGGCCCCGTCCGAGCCGCGGCACCAGGCCCATCCCCAGCCCGGCCGCGACCAGCGCGATCTGCGTCTCGAACTCCCCGGCCTGGTAGCGCACGTCCGGCTCCTCGCCGGCCTCGCGCAGGGTGCGGACCAGCCAGTCGTGGCAGATGTTGCCCGGCGGCACGCTGATCCAGCGCTGCCCGCACAGCCGTTCCACCGGCACCGGGTCGAGTGCGGCCAGCCCGTCGCCGGCGGGCAGCAGCAGGTCCACCGGGTCCGTGCCGAGGTCCATCCGGGACACGCCCTCCTGCACCGGCAGCGGTACGGTCGGCCAGTCCTGCACCAGCGCCAGGTCCACCTCTCCCCGGGCCACCAGCTCGGCCGCCGGGTACGGGTCGCGTTCCAGCATCCGGACGTCCAGCTCCGGACAGCGCCGCCGCAGATCGGCCAGCGCCCCGGGCATCAGGCCGCGGGCACCGGACGGGAACGCGGCCACCAGCAGCCGCCCGACGGCCTGGCCGCGCTGCTCCTCCAGCCGCACCTCGGCCTGCTCCACCAGGCCCAGCACGGTCTGCGCGGTGACGGCCAGCTCGCGCGCCGCGTCGGTCAGCACCACGCCCCGGCCCTGCCGCTCCAGCAGCACCGTCCGGGTCTCCCGCTCCAGCTTGGCGATCTGCTGCGAGACCGCCGAGGGCGTGAAACCGAGCGCGGCGGCCGCCCCGCCGACCGAGCCGTGCACCGCCACCGCGTGCAGCGCCCGCAGGCGCCCCAGATCCATCATGCAGTGATCCTAAAGTGTCCTCTTCAGTATTCATCGCTGGTGCTACACAGTCCGGTGCCACCATGCTCGACCCATGACCGCGACAACCGCCGCCGCCCCGAGCGGCCGGCCCAGCACAGGCAGCACGAGCAGCACGAGTGGCACGGGACGTACGGGGGGCAACGGCAGCCGGGGCGGCATGAGCCCGCGTCACATCGCCCTGGCCGTCCTGGTGGCCGCCGTCTGGGGCCTCAACTTCGTCCTGATCCACGTCGGCCTGGACAGCTTCCCGCCGCTGCTCTTCTGCGCCCTGCGGTTCGCCGTCGTCGCGGTGCCGGCGGTCTTCTTCGTCGGCCCGCCCAGGGTGGCCTGGCGCTGGGTCGTGGCGGTCGGCGCGGTCCTCGGCGTGGTCAAGTTCGGGCTGCTCTTCCTCGGCATGCACGCCGGGATGCCGGCCGGACTCTCCTCCCTGGTGCTCCAGGGGCAGGCCGGCTTCACCGCGCTGTTCGCCGCCGTACTGCTGCGCGAACGCCCCGGCCGACAGCGGCTGGCGGGCCTGGCGGTCGCCTTCGCCGGCATCGCCCTGAGCGCCTGGGACCAGGGCGCCGGCGGGCCGCTCGGGGCCTTCGCCCTGGTCGTCCTGGCGGCCGTCGCCTGGGGACTGGCCAACGTGCTGACCCGCAAGGCCGCGCCGCCGGACGCGCTGCGCTGGATGGTCTGGGTCAGCGCCGTCCCGCCGCTGCCGCTCCTGGCCCTGTCCCTGCTGGTCGAGGGCCCGGAGGCGGACCTGCGCGCCCTGCGCGACATCACCCCGGCCGGGCTGGGGGCGATCGCCTACGTCGGGCTGGTCTCCACCCTGCTCGGCTTCGTCGCCTGGAGCTTCCTGCTGCGCAGCTACGACGCGACCGCCGTCGCGCCCTACTCGCTGCTGGTGCCGGTGTTCGGGATGTCCTCGGCCTGGCTGCTGCTCGGCGAGCGGATCAGCCCGACGGCCGCCGTGGCCGCGCTGCTGGTCATCGCCGGGATCGGGATTACCGCGCTGCGGCCGGGGACCAGGACCCGTCGCGTCGATCGGCTCGGACCGGGATCCGGGAACGACCGGTAGGACGGGCCGTGGCTACCGCCGCGGCGGCCCGGCTTCCAGGAAGCGGGCCTCGGCGGAGCGCAGCACCCGCAGCAGCACCTCCTCGTCGGCGGGGCTGACCTCGCCGAAGTACTCCTGGGCCACCTCGTCCCGGACCTGCCCGATCCGCTCCACCGCCGCCCGGCCCGCCTCGGTCAGCAGGATCCGCACCGCCCGCCGGTCGGCCGGGTCGGGGCTGCGCTCGACCAGGCCGGCCTCCTCCAGCGCGTCGACCACGGTGGTCGCCGAACGCGGGGCGATGTGCAGTTTGTCGGCGAGGTCGCTCAGCCGCATCGCGCGGTCCGGCGACTCGCAGCCGGGCACGTGGGCGAGCGTGCGCAGCGCCCGGGCCTGGCCGGGAGTGATGCCGTAGGGCTCCAGTCGCCAGCCGGTCTGACGGCGGATCCGCTTGATCGCCCTGGTCATCGCGTCGGCCAGTTCGGCGGCGCTGCCCGCTGCGCCGGGCCGGGGGCCGGGGGAGGGGTCCGCCGGTTCGTCGGTCGGCGTGGTGGTCATCGGCGGTCTCCTCGGCTGGCGTCCGCCCCAGGGTAGCCGTCGGGGCGGAGCCCGCGGCCGGCGGCGGAGGGCGATCGCGGAAATATGTTGAGCCTAGCTCAGTATCTGGGTTAGCGTACTCCTAAGTGAGGGGACCCTAAGTTTCCCTCCCCAACCCTGGAGGGCCCATGCCCCGCTCCGAAGCCCGCGTCGCCACCGACCGCCCGGGCCGTTACGCCAAGCAGCTCACCGCCCACATGGGGCGCAAGATCGAAGCCGTCTACTCTGAGGAGACCGGCCGCGGCACGATGGTCTTCGGCGCCGGCACCGCCACCCTGGAGGCGCAGCCGGACGCGCTGCTGCTCACCGTCGAGGGCGAGCGCGAGAACCTGCCCGGCCTGGAGGACGTCGTCGGCCGCCACCTGGTCCGCTTCGGCGCCCGCGACGAACTCGTCATCGAGTGGCACCGCGACAACGGCGAACCCGGCCTGGTTCACCGCAACGAGGACCCCGAGGCCTGACGCCCCCCGGCACCCGGCCGGGGCAGCCACCGGGCGAGCGGCCACAGCACCAGGACGGCCAGGCACCAACTCGCCACCACGTCCAGCAGCCAGTGGAAGTCGCTCCACACCAGCCCCGCACCCACCCCGAGCGACAACAGCGCCGCACCCGCCGCCGACCACCGGGCCGCGCGCGGCCCCACCACCCGGGCCAGCAACAGCGCCGCCACCCCGTACGAGATCGTCGCGGTCGCGGTGTGCCCGGAGGGGTACCAGCCCCACTGGCCCGCCGTCAGCGGATCCCCCAGCGGACCCGGCCGGGCGAAGACCGCCTTCGCCGGGACCACCAGCAGCGGGATCAGCCCCGCCGTCAGCGCCGCCACCGGCAGCGGCAGCCACCAGCGCCCCGCCCCGGCCCGGCGCCCCCGCCAGGCCGCCAGCACGCCGGCCAGCAACAGCACCGGAATCGCCGGGACACCGCTGCCCAGGTCCGACAACACGTGGCCGAGCCGGTCGACCAGCGTGTTCGGGACGTCCGAGTGGGCCGTCCGGACGGCCCGGCGGACCGACCGGTCCACGCCGAGCAGCGGCCCGTCCGCCGCGACCTGCCAGGACACCACCACCAGCAGCACCGCGGCCACCACCGGCACGGCCACCGACCGCGCCGCCCGGCCCGCAACAGCGGACAGCCGCCCCGGAGCAGGGGGGGAAGCTCCGGGGCGGCTCTGATGATCGCCGTTCCGCGCGCCCCGGGGGGTGTGGGTCGGACGGTCGGTCGATCGGCCTTCAGTGGGCGCCGACCCTCCCGGGCCGGCCTGGTCGTCCTCGTGCGGCACCCGCGGAACCGGCCCCCGAAGAGGCCCCGCGGACGGCCGCGCCGACGGCTGAGGCTCGCTGTCCATCTGCGATGACACTACGTCAACAGCCCTTCCGCGCCGAGCGCCTACAGCGATTCCGCACATCATCTTCACCCTGCGCCGGGCGACTTCTCGGGCCCTCCGTCGATCATGCAGGACCGCCCGCGGTGCGCGCACCGCGCGGCCGGGCACACTGTGCGCGCCATGCGCAGCGTGCGCCCGGAAACCGAACGGCCCGTGCGGACCAGAGGTCCCCACGGGCCGTTCAGCGCTGTCCGGACAACCCTCCGGAAGGGGGTTCACGACCCGACGGGCGACACCGCTCAGAGAGCGGCGAACGCGCCCTCCAGGATGTCCAGACCCTCGTTCAGCAGGTGCTCCGGCATGACCAGCGGCGGCAGGAAGCGCAGCACGTTGCCGTAGGTGCCGGCGGTCAGCACGACCAGGCCCTCGGCGTGGCAGGCCTTGGCGATGGCCGCGGTGACCTCCGCGTTCGGCTCCTTGCCGCCCGGCTTCACCAGCTCGACGGCGATCATCGCGCCGCGGCCGCGGACCTCACCGATGATCTCGTACTTCTCCTGCATGGCCCGCAGGCGGCCCAGCATGATCTCGCCGATCCGCTGCGCCTTGCCGTTGAGGTCCTGCTCCTTCATCGTCTCGATGGCGCCCAGCGCGGCGGCACAGGCCACCGGGTTGCCACCGTAGGTGCCACCCAGGCCACCGGTCTGCGCGGCGTCCATGATCTCGGCGCGGCCGGTCAGCGCCGACAGCGGCAGACCGCCCGCGATGCCCTTCGCCGTGGTGATCAGGTCCGGGACGATGCCCTCGTCCTCACACGCGAACCACTGGCCGGTGCGGCAGAAGCCGGTCTGGATCTCGTCCGCGACGAACACGATGCCGTTCGCCTTCGCGAACTCCACGATCGCCGGCAGGAAGCCCTTGGCCGGCTCGATGAAGCCGCCCTCACCCTGGATCGGCTCGATGATGATCGCGGCGACGTTCTCGGCGCCGATCTGCTTGTTGATGGTGTCGATCGCCTGGGCGGCGGCCTCGGTGGCGGCGTTCTCCGCACCGGTCAGCCAGCGGTACGGGTAGGCGACCGGCACCCGGTAGACCTCGGGGGCGAACGGACCGAAGCCCTGCTTGTACGGCATGTTCTTCGCCGTCAGCGCCAGGGTCAGGTTGGTGCGGCCGTGGTAACCGTGGTCGAACACCACGATGGCCTGGCGCTTGGTGTAGGCGCGGGCGATCTTCACCGCGTTCTCGACGGCCTCGGAGCCCGAGTTGAACAACGCGGTGCGCTTCTCGTGGTCACCCGGGGTCAGCTCGTTCAGCTGCTCGGCGACGGCCACGTAACCCTCGTACGGGGTCACCATGAAGCACGTGTGGGTGAAGGCGGCCAGCTGCTCGGTCGTCTTCGCCACCACGGCCTCGGCGCTGTTGCCGACGTTCGTCACGGCGATGCCGGAACCGAAGTCGATCAGCGAGTTGCCGTCCACGTCCTCCAGCACGCCGCCGTTGGCACGGGACACGTACACCGGCAGGGTGGTGCCGACACCGGCCGCCACCGCACCCAGCTTGCGGGCGTGCAGCTCCTGCGACTTCGGACCGGGGATCGCGGTGACCAGGCGGCGCTCCTGCGGGAGCGGCGTTGCGGCGCTCATGGGGTTTCTCCAGACTTCTCGGCTCGGTGCTTCGCAGGCTACGGCCGCCCTCCCCACCCCGGCACGCGCCACTCGGTAGCAGTGCGCCGTCCGACTTGTCCGGCACGGCCAGCGCGGGTGGCGCGACTACCCGCAGGCCACGCTCCACTACCCTGAGCGCGGGCGTGTCGCCGGCACGGCGGCATGGGTATGGCGGCACCGACGGCGGTCGGGCCGGGGCGGGCGAGGGAGCGGGGCCGTACATGGCACAGGACGGGGCACACCACCACGGCGAGCACACCACCACCAGGCCCCCGACCCCCCTGCCCCACCAACGCCCGGGCACGGGCCCGGACGGGGCCTTCGACCTCCCGGCGTGGGCCTGCACCCCGCGACCCGCGGCCGACCCGGGCGTCTACCGGCTCGGCTACCGCCGCCTCGACCCGGAGCGGGCCGAGGCGGCCAAGGTCGCGACCTGGCCGCTGCTGCTGCGGGCGGGGCTGAATGCGGTGGTGGGCTGGCTGGCGTTCGTTTATGGCGTTGAGTTCGCCACGGACGGGGCAACGCTGATCGGAGTTCTTCCATCGCAGTCGGCCTTTGTCGCGACATCGGTGGTCCTGACACTGAATGTCCTGGTGATGGGCATCGTCATCAAGATCTTCGGCCGCATGGGCCGCTGGCCCGAAGTCTGGCGCCGCTACGCCGCGCCGCTGCTGTCGCGCACGGTGACGCAGGAGCAGCCCGCCGAAGAGGACGCCCCGGGGACGCCCGAGGCCGGGCGCGGGCAGGACCCGTGGGACGGGCTGCGGCAGGGCGGTGCGGCCGAGGCGGCCGCCCGGCTGGACCGCGAGCCCGTGGGGGACGTCGACTACGTGCGGATCCGGCGCGCCTGGGAGTCCGCCCAGGCGGACCCGGCGTTCGTGCCCGCTTTCACCGAGCAGGTGGCCACCCGCGGTGCGGCGGCGTTCGCCCATCCCTCCGAGGCGCGCGAGTTGCCCGGCCGCGCCGAGCGGCACGATCTGCTGCTCGGTCAGGTCCGGCTCGGCACCGCCCAGGACGTCCCGAAGAACCCGTTGGGTCACCGATCGGCCGGTTTCGCGCTGGACCCGGCGGTGCTGGGCACCTCGCTGTTGGCGGTGGGCCCGGCCGGGACGGGGAAGACGGCGCGGCTGGCCCGGCCGGTGGCCGAGGCGCTGTGCCTGCAGGCGCTGTCCGGTACGGCCTGCGTGGTCGTCGTCGGGGCGGCGGACGCCGATCTCGGCCCGGATTCCTGGTACGACGTGGTGATCGCGCCCGGCGATCCGTCCTCGCTGTACGGGCTGGACCTCTACGGCGCCGCGCGGGATCCGGATGAGGCGGCCGCCCGGCTGGCCGAGGCGCTGTTGCCGGACGAGCTGACCGCCCGCGCGGAGCACGCCCGTACGGCGTTGCAGCAGGTGGTGGGTCCGTTCCACGCGGCGTACGGCCGCTATCCGGGGGTGCGGGAGCTGCGGGCGCTGTTGGCCGGTGAGGCGGACGTGCTGGCGGCGCTGGTGAAGGCGCTCGGGGTGGCCGGCCGGTTGGCGGTCCACGAGCGGGACCTGGAGTACCGGGAGCGGCAGCGCGACCGGGCGGACGATCCCGGGGCGCTGCTGGCGGACCGGCTGGCGCTGCTGGAGCGGCCGGCCTTCGAGGGCGCCTTCGCGACCGACGGCACCGGGCGGCCTCCGTTCGCGATGCGGGTGCTGGACCATCCGCTGCGGGTGCGGGTGAAGTTGCCCGAGCGGAGCCACCCGGAGGCGGCGCGGATGCTGTCCAGGCTGGTGGTGGGGCAGTTCGTGCAGGCCGCCGGGGCCCGCGAGGACCGTTCGCTGTTCGCCGGACTGGTGGTGGACGACGCCTCGGCGGCGTTGGACGCCACCGCGGTGCGCGGGCTGCAGCGGATGCGCGGGGTGAACGCGGGTGCGGTGCTGTTGTTGCGGACGCTGGTGGACCTGCCCGAGGCGCTGCGGGCGCCGCTGTTCGGCGCGGTCGGTTGCCGGATGGCGTTCCCGGGGATCGCCCCGTGGGACGGGAAGCTGTTCTCGGAGGCCTGGGGGACGCACCTGGTGCAGGAGACCGCGGTCACCCACACCCCCGACACCTCCGGAGGCGTGATAAGGCGCGCCGGCCGGATCGGGCGGAAGGCGTTGTCGGGGACGACGGCGCAGACGGAGTCGGTGACGACGCGGGACGTGGAGCGGCTGCGGTGGTCGCCGTCGGATCTGGCGCACGCGTTGCCGGCGGGGCATGCGGTGGTGTCGTTGACGGCGGTGTCGGGGGAGCAGGTGCCGCCGCTGTTGGTGGACCTCAGGGGCTGATGGCGGGGCGGCGGGGAAGTCGCCTTCGAGGTGGATTCGGCAGTGCGGGTTGTCCGGGGCGTCCATAATGAAGGGGAGAGACCCTCACCAGTCCCACGTCCCTCTCCTCGCCCGGCCGCAACGGCGCGGTCAGGTCGATCCCCCGAAGGTGCCATGCCCCCCACACTCGCCTCCGTCGTCCGCAACACGTCGCTCCATCTGACGGTCCTCGCCGGTGCGGATCACCTGGAGCGGCAGGTCCGCTGGGTGCACACCAGTGAGCTGGACGACCCGACGCCGTTCCTGGAGGGTGGCGAGCTGCTGCTCACCACCGGTATCAAGCTGGGCCGTACGGCGGCGCAGCTGCAGGCGTACGTGCACCGGCTGGCCGACGCGGGGGTGGTCGGGCTGGGGCTCGGGGTGGGGTTGTCGCACACGGAGGTGCCGCAGCCGCTGGTGGACGCGGCGGCGCAGCGCGGGCTGCCGTTGCTGCGGGTGCCGGAGCCGACGCCGTTCATCGCGATCAGCAAGGTGGTGTCGGCGGCGCTGGCCGCGGAGCAGTACGAGGCGGTGACGACCAGCTTCGAGGCGCAGGAGGAGCTGACGAGGGCGGCGCTCGGCAAGGACGGCACGACGGCGGTGGTGCGCCGGCTGGCGGCCCGGCTGGGGGGCTGGGCGGCGCTGTACGACGGGTCGGGTGCGCTGTCGGTGGTGGCTCCGGACTGGGCGGCGCGCCGGGCGGGGCGGCTGGCGGCGGAGGTGGACCGGCTGCGTCGGCGGCCGGCGCCGTCGAGTGCGGCCTTGCAGGGGCGGGCGCCGGGGATAGACACGGCGGACGAGGACTACGTGGTGGTCCAGTCGCTGGGGGCGGACCGGCGGGCCCGGGGTTTCCTGGCGGTGGGGACCGAGGACCGGATCACGCCGACCGAGCGGTACGTGCTGAACGCGGCGGTGGCGCTGCTGACCCTCACCCTGGAGCGCTCGCGGGAGCTGCGGCAGGCGGAGGAGCGGATGGGCGCGGCGCTGCTGCGGATGGTGCTGGCCGGTGAGGTGGCGACGGCCCGCCAGGTGGCGGTGGGGCTGTTCGGGGGGCTGCCGGAGGGGACGATACGGGTTCTGGTGGCCGGGGCCGGGCCTGCGGGCACGGATGCCGCGGAGGCGCTGGGGGAGCTGGGCGACCGGGCCGAGCAGGCGGGTGCCCGGGTGGGCGAGAAGCTGCTGGTGGCGCGGGAGGACGGTGCGCACGGGCCGCGGCTGATGGTGCTGGCGTTGGACAACGGCGCGGTGCACCGGGCCTGTCTGGGGGCGGTGGAGGAGCACGAGGGCCTGTCGCTGGGCGTTTCGGCGCCGGCCGCGCTGGAGGAGGCCGGGACGGCGCACGCGCAGGCCGAGCGGGCGCTGGCGGTGGCGCTGCGTGGCGGCCGCCGGTCGGTGGACCACGAGGAGGTCGGTGCGGGGTCGTTGTTGCCGCTGCTCGGTGAGGACGCGGTGACGGCCTTCGCGGAGGGGCTGTTGCGGCCGCTGCGGGAGCACGACCGGACGGCGCGCGGGGACCTGGTGGCCTCGCTGCGGGCGTGGTTGTCCCGGCACGGCCAGTGGGACGCGGCGGCGGCGGACCTGGGGGTGCACCGGCACACGCTGCGCTACCGGATGCGCCGGGTCGAGGAGTTGCTGGGCCGGTCGCTGGACGACACGGACGTGCGGATGGAGCTGTGGTTGGCGCTCCGTTCCGGCGAGGAGTGAGACGCGGGGAGTGAGACGCGGGGAGTGAGACGCGGGGAGTGCGGGCCGGCGGCCGCGCCCCGGTAGGACGTGGTGGAGTGGCCCCGGGGGCGAACGCTCCTAGTCGGCCAATCCGGTCGGCGTGCCGCCCCGCCTACCCTCAAATCCGGGTCCCACGTCCGTGGGCCGTAGGACAGACGAGGAGAGGGCCGGTACCACGGTGACCACCACGTACGATTTCTGGCTCGCCGGCCGCCGGGCGAGCGGTGACGCCGACTTCGAGGTGCACAACAGCTGGGACGGCCGTCTGGTCGGCAAGGTGAGCATCCCGACCGAGGCGCAGGTCGACGAGGCGCTGGACGCCGCCGTCGCCGCTCTGCCGGTGTTCGCCGCCACCCCGGCGCACCAGCGTGCCGCCGCCCTGGACCACGTGGCCAAGCGGCTGACCGAGCGCACCGAGGAGCTGGCCCAGCTGGTCAGCGCCGAGAACGGCAAGCCGATCAAGTGGGCCCGCGGTGAGATCGGCCGCGCGGTGTCGGTCTTCCGCTGGGCCGCCGAGGAGGCGCGCCGCACCAACGGCGAGACCATGCGGCTGGACACCGACCCGGGCGGCGTGGGCCGTTTCGCGCTGGTGCGCCGTTTCCCGCGCGGTGTGGTGCTCGGGATCGCCCCGTTCAACTTCCCGCTGAACCTGGTCGCCCACAAGGTCGCCCCGGCGATCGCGGTCGGCGCCCCGATCATCCTGAAGCCGGCTCCGTCGACCCCGCTGTCGGCGATGGTGCTGGGCGAGATCCTGGCCGAGACCGACCTGCCGGCCGGTTCCTGGTCGATCCTGACCGTGCCGAACGACCGGATGCCGGCCCTGGTGCAGGACGAGCGCCTGCCGGTGATCTCCTTCACCGGTTCGGACAAGGTCGGCTACCAGATCATGGACTCGGTGCCGCGCAAGCACTGCACCCTGGAGCTCGGCGGCAACGCCGCGGCCGTGGTCCTCGCCGACTGGTCCTCGGAGGCCGACCTGGACTGGGCGGCCACCCGGATCGCGATGTTCGCCAACTACCAGGGCGGCCAGTCCTGCATCTCGGTGCAGCGGGTGATCGCCGACGCGTCGGTGTACGACGCGCTGGTGGAGAAGGTCGTCGCCAAGGTCAGGGCGCAGGTCACCGGTGACCCGAGCGACGACGCGACCGACGTCGGCCCGCTGATCGACGAGAACGCCGCGAAGCGCGTCGAGTCCTGGGTCGAGGACGCGGTCGCGAAGGGCGCCAAGGTGCTCACCGGCGGTACCCGCGAGGGTGCGACCTACGCCCCGACCGTGCTGGCCGAGCTGCCCGAGGACGCCATCCTGGCCAAGGCCGAGGTGTTCGGCCCGGTGCTGTCGCTGCACAGGGTGGACGGCGTGGACGAGGCCTTCGCGGCCGTCAACGACTCCGCGTTCGGCCTCCAGGCGGGCGTGTTCACCCACGACCTCCAGACCGCCTTCCGCGCTCACCGGGAGCTGCAGGTCGGCGGTGTGATCATCGGTGACGCGCCGTCCTACCGTGCCGACCAGATGCCGTACGGCGGTGTCAAGGACTCCGGTGTCGGCCGCGAGGGCGTCAAGTACGCGATGGACGACTACACGGTCGAGAAGGTCATGGTCCTGAGCGGCCTCGACCTCTGAGAGAGGCCGTGACGGCGCCGTAGCGGTGTCGTGGAGGAGGGCCCGGTTCGGCCGAACCGGGCCCTCCTCGCGTTCGCGCCCGGCGGGTTCAGCCGTCGTGCCCGGCGGCCACGGCGACCGCCTCCTCGACGGTGGCGTTCCCGGCGACCAGCTCCAGGGTCAGTCCGGCGGTGCCGGGTGCGTGCAGCAGGGCGGCCAGGACGGCGGCCACGTCGGCCCGGTCCACCGTGCCGCGGTCGACCGAGGGGGCAAGCCGGACCAGGCCGGTGCCGGGGCCGTCGGTGAGCCGCCCGGGGCGCAGCACCGTCCAGTCCAGCGCGGTGCGGGAGCGGACGGTGTCGTCGGCGGCGCCCTTGGCCCGCAGGTAGGCCTCGAAGACCTCGTCGGGGTGGTGCGCCCCGGCGTCGGCGGCCATCGTCGAGACCATCACGTACCGGCGGACCCCGGCGAGTTCGGCGGCGTCGGCGAGCAGCACGGCGGCGTCCCGGTCGACGGTGTTCTTGCGGGCAGCGCCGCTGCCCGGTCCGGCGCCGGCGGCGAAGACCACCGCGTCGGCCCCGGTCAGCAGCCTGGCGAGCTGCGGGGCGGTGGCGGCCTCCAGGTCGAGCAGCAGCGGCTCGGCACCGGCGTCGACGAGGTCCTGGGCCTGTTCGGGGCGGCGGATGATCCCGGCGGGGCGCTCGCCGCGCGCGGCGAGCAGCCGTTCCAGCCGGAGCGCGATCTGTCCGTGGCCCCCGGCGATGACGGTACGCATGGCTCCGACGGTAGCCCGGACCGGGCGCGGTGGCCCGGGGAATCCCGGGAAAGGCCGTCAAGGGCGGGGAAGGACCAGGGGCGCTCCGCGGAAGTCCGGGGAACCCCGCGGAGGTCGGGGACGGTGCCGCGGACAGGACACAATGGGCGCATGACTTCGCTCGCCCACCCGCAGCTGCGCTTCACGCCCACCGTGGCGGACCCCTCCGGCCCCCGGGAGCTGGTGATCCTGGGCTCCACCGGTTCGATCGGCACCCAGGCCATCGACGTGGTGCTCCGCAACCCGGACCGCTTCCGGGTGGTCGCCCTGTCGGCGGCCGGCGGCCGGGTGGAGCTGCTCGCCGAGCAGGCGGTGCGGCTGGGCGTGCACACCGTGGCGGTGGCCGATCCGGCGGCCGAGCCGGCGCTGCGCGAGGCGCTGGCCGCGAAGGCGGCGGGCCGTCCGCTGCCGACCGTGCTGGTGGGCCCGGACGCGGCGACGGAGCTGGCCGCCCTGGAGTGCCACTCGGTGCTGAACGGCATCACCGGTTCGATCGGCCTGCGGCCGACGCTGGCCGCGCTGCGGGCGGGCCGGGTGCTGGTGCTGGCCAACAAGGAGTCGCTGATCGTCGGCGGTCCGCTGGTGAAGGCGGTGGCGAAGCCGGGCCAGATCGTGCCGGTGGACTCCGAGCACGCCGCGCTGTTCCAGGCGCTGGCCGGCGGCACCCGGGCCGAGGTGCGCAAGCTGGTGGTCACCGCCAGCGGCGGCCCGTTCCGCAACCGCACCCGTGACCAGCTGGCCGGCGTGACCCCGCAGGACGCGCTGGCCCACCCGACCTGGGCGATGGGCCCGGTCGTCACGATCAACTCGGCCACCCTGGTGAACAAGGGCCTGGAGGTGATCGAGGCGCACCTGCTGTACGACGTGCCGTTCGACCGGATCGAGGTCGTGGTCCACCCCCAGTCGGTGGTGCACTCGATGGTGGAGTTCACCGACGGTTCGACCCTCGCCCAGGCCAGCCCACCGGACATGCGGATGCCGATCGCGCTGGGCCTGGGCTGGCCGGACCGGGTGCCGGACGCCGCCCCTGCCTGCGACTGGACCAAGGCCGCCACGTGGGAGTTCTTCCCGCTGGACGACGAGGCCTTCCCTGCGGTCGAGCTGGCCCGTGAGGTGGGCACCCTGGGCGGCACCAACCCGGCGGTGTTCAACGCGGCCAACGAGGAGTGCGTGGAGGCGTTCCTGAAGGGTCGCCTCGCTTTCACCGGAATCGTGGACACTGTTGCCAAGGTCGTGGCCGAGCACGGTCGGCGGGACGGCGGTTCGGCGGCGGGAACTTCCCTGACGGTGGAGGACGTCCTGCACGCGGAGGACTGGGCGCGTGCCCGGGCCCGCGAGCTGGCGGCCGGCTGACGGTCGGCTGACGACCCCGATTGCAGTAGGACGAAACGATGAGCGGAGCGGCATGACGGAGGACCAGCGGTGGCAACGGTTTTGACGGTGGTCGGCATCCTGGTCTTCGTCATCGGGCTGCTCGTCTCGATCGCCTGGCACGAACTCGGCCACCTCTCCACGGCCAAGCTGTTCGGCATCCGGGTGCCCCAGTACATGGTCGGCTTCGGCCCGACCCTCTGGTCGCGCCGGAAGGGCGAGACCGAGTACGGCATCAAGGCGATCCCGTTCGGCGGGTACATCCGGATGATCGGGATGTTCCCGCCGGGCGAGGACGGCCGGATCACCAAGCGCAGCAGCTCGCCCTGGCGCACCATGATCGAGGACGCCCGCGAGGCCTCCTACGAGGAGATCCAGGAGGGTGACGAGGACCGGCTCTTCTACACCCGCAAGCCGTGGAAGCGCATGATCGTCATGTTCGCCGGACCGTTCATGAACCTGATCCTGGCGTTCGGGCTCTTCCTGACCGTCATGATGGGCTTCGGCGTCAACATGAGCGTGCCGACGGTCAGCTCCGTCGAGAAGTGCCTGGTCAAGGTGGGTCAGCCCAGGGACACCTGCCCGGAGGGTGCCCCGCAGACCCCGGCCGCCCAGGCCGGGCTGAAGGCGGGCGACAGGATCCTCTCCTTCGACGGCGACCGGATCGGCAGCTACGAGCAGCTCCAGGCGGACATCCGCCGGTCGGCCGGCCGGACCGTGCCGGTCGTGGTCGAGCGGGACGGGGAGCAGATCACCCTCAACCCGGCCATCGCGGTCAACGACGTCCAGAAGTACGACGGCAACGGCGTTCCGCTCAAGGGCCAGACCGTCCAGGCAGGGTTCCTCGGATTCACTCCGGCGAGCGGTGTGGTCCAGCTGGGATTCGGGCAGTCGGTCGACCGGATGTACGGCATGGCCGAGAACGGGGTGAAGTCGCTGCTCGCGCTGCCCGGCAAGATCCCCGGGCTGTGGAACGCGGTCGTCGGGGACACCCCGCGCGACCCGGACTCGCCGATCGGGATGGTCGGCGCCGCCCGGGTCAGCGGCGAGGTGTTCTCCCTGCACGAGTCGGCCACCCAGAAGATCGCGATCTTCGTGAACCTGCTGGCCGGCATCAACCTGTCGCTCTTCCTCTTCAACATGCTGCCGCTGCTCCCGCTGGACGGCGGGCACATCGCCGGCGCGGCCTGGGAGGCCGTGCGGCGCCGCTTCGCACAACTGTTCAGGCGGCCCGACCCGGGCCCCTTCGACGTCGCCAAGCTGATGCCGGTGGCGTACGTGGTGGCCAGCATCTTCATCGGTTTCACCCTGCTGGTGATGGTCGCCGACCTGGTGAACCCGGTGAAGATCAGTTAGGGCGTTCGGGTACCACGGGTGTGCTGGGCGCCATGGCGGTGCCGTACCGTGGAGGCCGGGTGCGCGATCGTCAGCGCGCCCGGCCTCGGCCGTGTCACGGCCGGGCGGTCGACCACACCTCAACCCCGGGGAACCCTGCGCACATGACCGCGATCTCGCTCGGTATTCCGTCCCTGCCGCTCAAGCCGCTGGCCAAGCGCCGTCACTCCCGGCAGATCATGGTCGGCAACGTGCCGGTCGGCGGCGACGCCCCGGTCTCGGTGCAGTCGATGACCACCACCGTGACGTCGGACATCAACGCCACGCTCCAGCAGATCGCCCAGCTCACCGCGTCCGGCTGTCAGATCGTCCGGGTCGCCGTGCCCTCGCAGGACGACGCCGACGCGCTGCCGATCATCGCCAAGAAGTCGCAGATCCCGGTCATCGCGGACATCCACTTCCAGCCGAAGTACGTCTTCGCGGCGATCGACGCCGGCTGCGCGGCGGTGCGCGTGAACCCGGGCAACATCAAGGCCTTCGACGACAAGGTCGGCGAGATCGCCAAGGCCGCCAAGGACGCGGGCGTCCCGATCCGGATCGGCGTCAACGCCGGCTCGCTGGACAAGCGCCTGATGGAGAAGTACGGCCGGGCCACCCCGGAGGCGCTGGTCGAGTCGGCGCTCTGGGAGTGCTCGCTGTTCGAGGAGCACGACTTCCGCGACATCAAGATCTCGGTCAAGCACAACGACCCGGTCGTGATGATCAACGCCTACCGCCAGCTCGCCGCCGCCTGCGACTACCCGCTGCACCTCGGCGTGACCGAGGCCGGCCCGGCCTTCCAGGGCACCATCAAGTCGGCGGTCGCCTTCGGCGCGCTGCTGGCCGAGGGCATCGGCGACACCATCCGGGTCTCGCTCTCCGCGCCGCCGGCCGAGGAGATCAAGGTCGGCAACCAGATCCTGGAGTCGCTCGGGCTGCGCGAGCGCGGCCTGGAGATCGTCTCCTGCCCGTCCTGCGGCCGCGCCCAGGTGGACGTCTACAAGCTCGCGGAGGAGGTCACCGCCGGGCTGGAGGGCATGGAGGTGCCGCTGCGGGTGGCCGTCATGGGCTGCGTCGTGAACGGCCCGGGCGAGGCGCGCGAGGCCGACCTCGGGGTCGCCTCCGGCAACGGCAAGGGGCAGATCTTCGTCAAGGGCGAGGTCATCAAGACCGTTCCGGAGTCGAAGATCGTCGAGACCCTGATCGAGGAGGCGCTCAAGCTCGCCGAGCAGATGCAGGCGGCGGGCGTCGAGGCGGGGGCGCCGACGGTGGTCGCCGGGGAGTGAACCCCGCGCGGTTCGCCGTTCGTGGTTCGTCGTTCGTCCCGACAGCCGTGGGTTGTCGGCAGTCCTGACCGCGCGGGAGCGCCCGTGCGGTGTTTTCCGGAAGCGGGGCCGTCCGTTCGCGGACGGCCCCGCGGCCGTAGCCGGGTGGGGCCACGGATAGGGTGCGGCCAGAGTCGTCTCAGTGAGGTGCTGTCTCGATGCTCGATCGAGGTGTGATGCTCCCGAGCTCCTTCCAGGCCGCCCGGGCCCTGGCCACCACCCGCGTGCTGGAGCCGCCGGACCTCCCGGACGCCCTGGAGATCCTCCACCGCGACCCGGTCGCCAACGCCTTCGTCGCGACCAGGGTCGAGGCCGTCGGGCTGGATCCGTGGCGGCTCGGCGGGGAGTTGTGGGGCTGGTACGACGGGCAGGGCGTGCTGGACGCGCTCTGCTACGCCGGGGCGAACCTGGTCCTGATCAACGCCGGGTCCGAGGCGGTCGCGGCCTTCGCGGAGCGTGCCCGCCGGCAGGGGCGGCGCTGCTCCTCGATCGTCGGGCCGGCGGCGGCCACGGCGGCCTTCTGGGCGCTGCTGGAGCGCAGTTGGGGGCCGGCCCGGGAAGTGCGGGCGCACCAGCCGCTGTTGGCGACCGCGGTGCCGTCGGCGGAGATCGCGCCGGATCCGCTGGTGCGCAGGGTGCGGCGCAACGAGGTCGAGACCTTGATGCCGGCGTGCGTGGCGATGTTCACCGAGGAGGTGGGGGTGTCGCCGCTGGCGGGGGACGGGGGGCTCCTCTACCAGGCCCGGGTGGCCGAACTCGTGTCCACCGGACGGTCGTTCGCGCGCTTCGGGGAGGACGGGCAGGTCGTCTTCAAGGCGGAGATCGGGGCGGTGACGGAGGGGGCCTGTCAGATCCAGGGGGTCTGGGTCGCTCCGGAGCACCGGGGGCGGGGGCTCTCCAAGACGGGGATGGCCGCGGTCCTGGACGTCGCGCTGCGGGAGGTGGCTCCGGTGGCGTCGCTGTACGTCAACGACTTCAACCTGCGGGCCCGGGCGGCGTACCGGCGGGTGGGGTTCCGCGAGGTCGGGGCGTTCATGAGCGTGCTGTTCTGAGGGGCCCGTGGCGGACCGTGGGGTGGGTCGCGAGGTTCCGGGCGGGGTGCTGTTGGGATCTTCGGCCGCGCCGCGGGGCCGCTGGTAGTAACGTCCGGAGCATGGATCAGCTGACCGGGGTGACGATCGAGGCCATCGACCTTGCGGCCTGGGCGCCGCAGGCGCTGGAGGTCCAGGCGGTGGCGTTCGGGCTGACGCCCGAGGAGGTCGCGGTACGGCTGCACATCGTGGGGCGGCACGCCCTGCAGCCGGGGGTGATCGCGCTCGGGGCGATGAGCGGGGGGCGGCTGGTCGGGTTCGGGTACGGGATGCCCAACCAGCGGGAGCACTGGTGGAGCACGGTGATCGAGCCCTACCTGACCGCCCGGGGGCACGGGGACTGGCTGGACGGGGTCTTCGCCATCACCGAGTTGCACGTGCTGCCGGAGTTCCAGGGGCAGGGGATCGGCTCGCGGCTCATCCGGATGCTGTGCGAGGGGTCGGGGTTGGAGCGGAGCATCCTCTCGGCGATCGACGCGGAGACGCCGGCGCGGCGGCTGTACCGGGCGCTGGGGTACCGGGACCTGGCGCGGGCGGTGCAGTTCCCGGCGACGGAGCGGCTGTACGCGGTGATGGGGGCTCGGCTGCCCCTGCGCGGGGCCGAGGTCGGGGCACTCGGGGCTTAGAGCCCTCAACGGCCGTCGGGTCAGAGGGTGTTGGCGAACTCGAGGTAGAGCTCGGCGTCCTCGCGGCGGTCCGCGGCGAGGGCGCGGAGGGCGAGGTCGACGGCGCGGAAGAGGGTCCAGCCGCGGAGGCGGTCCTGGTCGACCTCGAGGGCTTCGGAGAGTCGGCCCAGCCGGCGGCGGACGGCGGCGGGGGCGCCGGGGGAGCCGAACAGGGTGTCGGCGCGGTCCAGGGCGAGGCGGGCCAGGTCGAAGGCGCGTTCGCCGGCCAGCGGGCGCGGGTCGATGGCCAGCCAGGGGGCGCGGTCGGCGGCCAGGACGTTGCCGTGGTGGAAGTCGCCGTGCAGGAGGAAGGACTCGTCGGCGGAGTCGGCCAGGGCCCGGGCGGTGTCCAGGGCCTCGGCGATCAGCTGCCGCGCCTCGTCGGCGGCGTGGGGGAGTTCCGCCAGGCGAGCGGTGGTGGCGATCCGTTGGGCGGGGGCGGGGAAGGGGTGGCCCTCGGGGAGCTCCGTCCAGAGGCGGTGCAGCAGGCTGGTGGCTTCCAGCATGGCCTTGGGCTCGGCGAGGGAGCGCAGCGGGATCTCGCCGTGGAGGCGTTCGAGCAGGAGGGCGCCCTCGGTGGGGGCGGCGTCCAGGAGGAGGACGGCTCCGCGGCCGGCCCAGTGGCTCAGGGCGGTGTGCTCGTGGGCGGTCTCGGCGGTGGGGAGGCCGACCTTGAGGACGGCGGGGGAGAGGTCGTCGCGGTGGACGTACGCGACGAGGCTGAGGCTGCCGCCGGGGTCGAGGGTCCGTTCCAGGGTGAGGTCCCAGGCGGCGAGGTGGGCGGCGGCCCTGGCGGGGAGGGTGGCCAGCCATTGGCGGCCGGTCTCGCCGTGGGTGGCGGTGACGGAGTTCGTCAGCCAGCTGGGGACGGTGATGGTGGGTTCGGCTCCCGACATGGGTCCATTGTCGGGGTTTGGGGGCCGGTGTGGGGCTTTCGGGAGGGTTCGGGGTGGCGGACGTGCGGGCCCTTGCCCCGCGTGCCCGCCGCGTCAGATGGCGGGGATGCCGGGGAAGGCCGTGGGTGGGGCGCCCCAGCGGCGGGCGCGCAGGGCGGTCTCGCGCAGGGCGGTGGCGGCGAGCGGGCGGTGGAGGGCGGGGAGGGTGGTGACCAGGTCGGCGTAGGTGGCGGTGAGGCGGGTCTCCAGGTGGACGGCGAGCTTGGTGGCCTCGGCGGGGGAGGTGACGGGGAAGGGGAGCTGGTAGCCGCCGGCGGCCGGGGTGGGAGCGGCGGTGGCGGCGGTGAGGAGGCGCTGCCAGGCGTCGCGTTGGGCCTGGTGGGCGGCGAGGGTGGTGCGGGCGTCGGTGCGCTGGGGGTCGTCGGGGAGGTGGGCGCCGACCACGCCGTAGCCGTAGACGGCGGCGTGTTCGGCGCTGAGCGCGGCCTGGAAGGCCGGGACGGGGTCGGCGGCGCGTTCGGCGCGGGCCTGGCCGGCCGGGGTGTTGACGGGGGTCTGGTCGCCGAGGGTCGCGGCGTGCAGGGCGTTGGAGGCGGAGACGGAGGCGAGCAGCCGGGCGAGGTCCGGGCTGACCTCGTCGAAGCCGTAGAGGTGGGACTCGGCGGTTCGGTGCTCCATGAGGGCCAGCTCGGGGAGCGTGGGCAGGGAGCGGTACGGGGTGCTGGTGGGGGAGGGGGTCGCGGCCGGCAGGCCCTGGACGAGCGCGGCGCGGTGCTGGACGGTGTCGTCGCGCAGGGGTTGGAGCAGGGCGGTCTGGGCGCCGGGGACGGTGAGCAGGTTGTCGTAGGCGCCGAGCAGGAGGTCGGTGTCGGCGATCGCCCGGAGGCGGGCGGGGGTGTCCGGGTCGCTGGTCGGGGTGGGGCCGACCGGGCGGCCGCCGGGGTCGGCGGTGCAGGCGGTGAGGGTGGTGAGCAGTCCGAGGGCCAGGAAGGTCCGTCGGCTGGGCGGATGCATCGGGATCACTCCGGGCGGGTACGGGAGGACGGCCTCCCCGCCTGCCCTCGTTGGCGTGAATGATTACAGAATCCCCACGTTCCCGGGCCCGGTTCGGGGATGCCGTGCCGGGTGTGAGCTTGCTCGCAGTGGGTGGCGTGCGCGCGGTCGGCGGAGGTCCGGAATCGGTGGTTGGGGGCTTGACCGGATAGGCTTTGGGCCGAGCTGCCGTGATCCGGTGCGTGACACCGGGGGCGCGGGGCGACCTTCTGACAACAGCAGACGCGGCCGAGGAGTCCACCCGGATGAGCACCACCCACACCGACCGGCTGCGAGCGTTGCTGGAGCCGCTGGCCGAGCAGGCCGGACTGGATCTGGAGGACGTCAGGGTCACCAGGGCGGGCAGCCGCCGGCAGGTCCAGATCGACGTCGACACCGATGGCGGCGTGGACATGGACGCCATCGCCGAGTTCAGCCGGGTGGTCGGCGAGGCCCTGGACGAGTCGGACCTGATGGGGGACGACGCGTACCTGCTGGAGGTCGGCTCGCCGGGTGCGGAGCGTCCGCTGGCCCTGCCCCGGCACTGGCAGCGCGCCGAGGGTCGGCTGGCCAAGATCCACCTGGTGGACGGCGGGGAGATCGTCGCCCGGGTGCTGGAGGCCGACGAGGACGGTGCACTGGTCGAGGTGCAGCCGGTGAAGGGCCGTGGCCGCCCGAAGGAGCGCCGTCTGGCGTACGCCGAGGTGGCCCGCGCCCGGGTCCAGGTCGAGTTCAACCGCAAGGACGACGAGAAGCTCCTGGACGAGGCCGCGGACTTCGACGAGGGGGAGGACGGCGCCGAGTGACCCCTGGGTGCCGTACGACCATGACGAACGTGACGAAAGACGAGGAGGCGTAGCCGTGGACATCGACATGAGTGCCCTGCGCACGCTGGTCAACGAGAAGAACATCCCCTTCGACCTGCTGGTCGAGTCCATCGAGTCCGCCCTCCTCACCGCGTACCACCGCACCGAGGGCTCGCGCCGCCGGGCCCGGGTGCGCCTGGACCGCGAGAGCGGCCATGTCACCGTGTGGGCCATGGAGGACCCGGCGGAGCTGGAGGAGGGCGTCGAGCCGAAGGAGTTCGACGACACCCCGAACGGCTTCGGCCGGATCGCGTCCAGCATCGGCATCCAGGTGATGATGCAGCGCCTGCGCGACGCCGCGGACGACCAGACCTTCGGTGAGTACGCGGGCAAGGAGGGCGACATCGTCACCGGTGTCGTCCAGCAGGGCAACGACCCGAAGAACGTGCTGGTCGACATCGGCAAGCTGGAGGCCATCCTGCCCCCGCAGGAGCAGGTCCCGGGCGAGGACTACCGGCACGGCACCCGGCTGAAGTGCTACGTGGTGGCCGTTCGCCGGGGCGTGCGCGGGGCTTCGGTGACGCTGTCGCGCACCCACCCCAGCCTGGTGAAGAAGCTGTTCGCGCTGGAGGTCCCGGAGATCGCGGACGGCAGCGTGGAGATCGCGGCGATCGCCCGCGAGGCCGGCCACCGGACCAAGATCGCGGTCTGGTCGCGCCGCCAGGGCCTGAACGCCAAGGGCGCCTGCATCGGCCCGATGGGCTCCCGGGTGCGCGCGGTGATGGGTGAGCTGCACGGCGAGAAGATCGACATCGTCGACTGGTCGGAGGACCCCCGGGAGATGGTGGCAGCCGCCCTGTCGCCCGCGCGGGTGACCAGCGTGGAGATCGTGGACGCCGCCCAGCGCTCCGCCCGGGTGATCGTGCCGGACTACCAGCTGTCGCTGGCGATCGGCAAGGAGGGGCAGAACGCCCGCCTGGCCGCGCGCCTGACCGGCTGGCGGATCGACATCCGCCCGGACACCGAGGGCCAGTCCGAGGAATCGCAGGCCCGGTAGTCAGTGTTGTCGTTGCCGAGCCCGCCGTCCTCCAGGATCGGCGGGGCGGCGCCATGTCGCTCCGGAGGGGTAGACTTGCCTTCGTCTGGCCGGACGCACGTCCGAGCACGCCCGGAACGCACCTGCGTGGGCTGCCGCAAGCGCGCGGCCAAGCACCAGCTGTTGCGTGTCACGGCGGTCGAGGGCGAGTGCGTCCCTGATCCCCGTGGCGCACTCCCGGGCCGGGGCGCTCACGTGCACCCCGATCCGGCCTGCCTCGACCTCGCGGTCCGCCGTCGGGCGTTCCCCCGGGCCTTCCGGCTCCAGGGAGCGCTCGACACGGAGCGGCTCCGCGGGTTCATCGGGGAGCGGGCGGGCGAAGCCTCGTAGCAGGACCGCCTCCCGCGACGGCCGCCGCTCGCGCGGCGGAGAACCACCGCAACAAGCACGGCACGCGGGCAGCCGCGCGTCGTGCCACCAGTCAGGTACCTCGCGATGTGGAAGTAGGTCGAGATTGCGATGAGCACTCGATGAGTACGCGATGAGTACGCGATGGGTACGCCCATGAAGTAGCGACAGTCCGGCGGACGAGACCCCCGGACTCATAGACAGGAGTGAAGTGGCTAAGGTCCGGGTTTATGAACTCGCCAAGGAACTTGGCTTGGAGAGCAAGGCCGTCATGGCCAAGCTCACCGAGCTCGGTGAGTTCGTCCGTTCGGCGTCCTCGACGATCGAGGCGCCGGTCGTACGCAAGCTGACTGACGCGCTTGGTGTGGCCCCCACCGGTGGTGGTTCCGCTGCCAAGCCGGGCCCGCGGAAGACCGCGGCGCCCTCCCCCGCCGCCGGCTCGGGTGCCCCGAAGCCGGGGGCTCCGACTCCGGGTCCGCGCCCCGGCGCGGCCCCTGGTCCCCGTCCGACCCCGGCTGCCGCCGCGCCTTCCGCGCCGGCCGCCCCCGCCGCCCCGAAGCCGGGCGCGCCGACTCCGGGCCCGCGCCCGGCCGCGCGTCCCGCCGCTCCGGCGGCCCCGGCCGCGCCCGCGGCCGAGTTCTCCTCGCCGGCTCCGGCCGGCGACGCCCCGCGTCCGTCCACCCAGGCCCCGCGCCCGAGTGGCCAGGCCGCCGGCGGTGCCCGTCCGGGCCCGCGTCCGGCCGGTCCGCGTCCGGGCAACAACCCGTTCACCTCGGGTAGCGCCACCGGCATGGGCCGTCCCGGCGAGCGCCGTCAGGGCGGTCAGGGTGGCGACCGTCCGCGTCCGGGCGGTGCCCCGGGTGCCGGTGCTCCCCGTCCGGGTGGCGACCGTCCGCGTCCGGCCGGTGCCCCCGGTGCCGGTGCTCCCCGTCCGGGTGGCGACCGTCCGCGTCCGGCCGGTGCTCCGGGTGCCGGCGCTCCGCGTCCGGGTGGCGACCGTCCGCGTCCGGCCGGTGCCCCCGGTGCCGGTGCCCCCCGTCCGGGTGGCGACCGTCCGCGTCCCGACGGCATGCCGCGTCCGGCCGCGCCGCGTCCCGGTGGCCCGACCCCGTCCGGCATGCCGCGCCCGAACCCGGGCATGATGCCGCAGCGTCCGGCCGGCCCGCGTCCGGGTCCGGGTGGCCGTGGTCCGGGTGGCCCCGGCGGTCGTCCGGGTGGTCCGGGTGCCGGTGGCGCCCGTCCCGGCTTCCAGGGCCGTCCGGCCGGTCCGGGCTCGCGTCCGGCCGGTGGCGGTGGCTTCGGCGGTCCGCGTCCCGGTGGCGGTGCCCCGGGTGGCGGCGGCGGCTTCGGTCCGCGTCCCGGCGGCTTCGGCGGCCGTCCCGGCGGCCCGGGTGCCCGTGGTGGCACGCAGGGCGCCTTCGGTCGTGGCCCGGGCGGTCGCCCGGCGCGTGGCCGCAAGTCGAAGCGGGCGAAGCGCCAGGAGTACGAGGCCATGCAGGCCCCGTCCGTCGGCGGTGTGATGCTGCCTCGCGGCAACGGCCAGACCGTTCGCCTGTCGAGCGGCGCCTCGCTGATGGACTTCGCGGAGAAGATCAACGCCAACCCGGCCGCGCTCGTCTCCGTCATGTTCAACCTCGGTGAGATGGTCACCGCGACCCAGTCGGTCTCCGACGCGACCCTCGAGCTGCTGGCCGGCGAGATGGGCTTCCAGCTGGAGATCGTCAGCCGGGACGACGAGGACCGCGAGCTGCTGGAGTCGTTCGACATCGACTTCGGCGCCGACGAGGGCGACGAGGACCAGCTGGCCCCGCGCCCGCCGGTCGTCACCGTCATGGGCCACGTCGACCACGGTAAGACCCGCCTGCTGGACGCGATCCGCAAGTCCAACGTGGTGGCCGGCGAGGCCGGTGGCATCACCCAGCACATCGGTGCCTACCAGGTGGCGACGATGGTGAACGGCGAAGAGCGTCCGATCACCTTCCTCGACACCCCGGGTCACGAGGCGTTCTCCGCCATGCGTGCCCGTGGTGCCAAGTCCACCGACATCGCGATCCTGGTGGTCGCGGCCAACGACGGTGTCATGCCGCAGACGGTCGAGGCGCTGAACCACGCCAAGGCCGCCGGTGTGCCGATCGTGGTCGCCGTCAACAAGATCGACGTCGAGGGCGCCGACCCGACCAAGGTCCGCGGTCAGCTGACCGAGTTCGGTCTGGTGGCCGAGGAGTACGGCGGCGACACCATGTTCGTCGACATCTCCGCGCGCCAGGGCCTGAACATCGACCAGCTGCTGGAGGCCGTGGTCCTGACCGCGGACGCCTCGCTGGACCTGCGGGCCAACCCCGAGCAGGACGCGCAGGGTATCGCCATCGAGGCGCACCTGGACAAGGGCCGCGGCGCCATGGCGACCGTGCTCGTGCAGCGCGGTACGCTCCGCGTCGGCGACTCGATCGTCGTGGGCGACGCCTACGGTCGCGTCCGCGCCATGCTGGACGAGAACGGCAACAACCTCACCGAGGCCGGCCCGTCCCGCCCGGTGCTGCTGCTCGGTCTGACCTCGGTGCCCCGCGCCGGCGACAGCTTCATCGTCGTCGACGAGGACCGCACCGCCCGTCAGATCGCCGAGAAGCGCTCGGCCCGCGACCGCAACGCCGCCTTCGCGCAGCGTCGCGTCCGGGTGTCCCTGGAGGACCTGGACAAGGCCATCGCGGCCGGCTCCATCGAGCAGCTCAACCTCATCATCAAGGGTGACGTCTCCGGTTCGGTGGAAGCCCTCGAGGACGCCCTCGTCAAGCTGGACGTGGGCGAGGAAGTCGAGCTCCGGGTCCTGCACCGCGGTGTGGGTGCCATCACCGAGTCCGACGTGGACCTGGCGATGGGTTCGGACGCCATCATCATCGGCTTCAACGTGCGCGCCGAAGGCCGTGCGCGTGCCGCGGCCGACAAGGAAGGCGTGGACGTCCGGTACTACTCGGTCATCTACCAGGCGATCGAGGAGATCGAGAACGCCCTCAAGGGCATGCTCAAGCCGGAGTACGAGGAGGTGCGCCTCGGCGCCGCGGAGATCCGCGAGGTCTTCCGCTCCTCCAAGTTCGGCAACATCGCCGGTGTCCTGGTCCGCGACGGCATCATCCGCCGCAACGCCAAGGCCCGCCTCATCCGCGACGGCAAGGTCGTGGCGGAGAGCCTCACCATCGAGGGTCTGCGCCGCTTCAAGGACGACGCGACCGAGGTCCGCG
This sequence comes from Kitasatospora sp. NPDC048298, assembly GCF_043201465.1. Classification (NCBI taxonomy): domain Bacteria; kingdom Bacillati; phylum Actinomycetota; class Actinomycetes; order Kitasatosporales; family Streptomycetaceae; genus Kitasatospora; species Kitasatospora sp. NPDC048298. The sequence goes on along the minus strand of NZ_JBICYZ010000050.1, from coordinate 36,453 downwards.
AGGGCTTCGAGGCCGGTGTCACCCTGGGGTCGTTCAACGACATCAAGGTCGAGGACATCATCGAGACCTACGAGATGCGCGAGAAGCCGCGCGCCTAGTCGGTGTCAGCCGGGGCCGGTCGACGGGTGGTATTTCCGTCGACCGGCCCCGGTCTCGCTGTGTAGGGTCCGGGAGTAGTCAGAAACAGTGGCGCCAGCCCGGTTCCGGGCTGCCCCCGAGGCCTTCCAGGTCGGCGAGACCTGTCACACATGTTCGTGGGAACACTCACCTTCGACCTGCTGCTGGGCGACGTCCACTCGCTCAAGGAGAAGCGTTCGATCGTGCGGCCCATCGTGGCCGAACTGCAGCGCAAGTACAGCGTGTGCGCTGCCGAAACCGGGAACCAGGACCTGCACCGCCGGGCCGAGATCGGCCTCGCGGTGGTATCCGGCGAAGCCGGGTACGTCACCGAGGTCCTGGACAGCTGTGAGCGGTTGGTCGCCGGCCGCCCCGAGGTGCAACTCCTCTCCACGAGGAGGCGGTACCACAACGACGACGACGAATGAGGACCGTGGAGCCGGCCGGCGGAAGTCGCCGTTCTCACACGGATCAGGACCGAGAGCGCCCGCAAGGCCGGGCGCGGGCCGGTACTTTGGGGCGTGGGCCCCGACGGGTGCGCAGCTCGCCCGGGTACCGGGCCCACTGCACGAGGAGGCAACGTGACCGACACCGCAAGGGCGCGCAAGCTCGCCGACCGCATCCAGGTGGTCGTCGCCCAGACCCTGGAGCGGCGGATCAAGGACCCCCGCCTGGGGTTCGTGACCATCACCGACACCCGGGTGACCGGAGACCTGCGCGAGGCCACCGTCTTCTACACCGTCTTCGGTGACGAGACCGAGCGCGAGGCCACCGCGGCCGCGCTGGAGAGCGCCAAGGGCGTGATCCGCTCCGAGGTCGGCAAGATCGGGGTGCGCTTCACCCCGACGCTGACCTTCGTCGCGGACGCGCTGCCGGACAACGCCCGGAACATCGACGACCTGCTCGACCGGGCCCGCACCTCGGACGCCGCCGTGCGCACCCAGGCCGCGGGGGCGAGCTACGCCGGCGACGCGGACCCGTACCGGGTTCCGGGGTCCGAGCGTGACGACGAGGACGAGTAGTCATGGCGGGTGAGCCGGCGCGGGTCGCCTCGCGAGCCGGATCGACCACGGGGGCGTCCTCCACCAGCACGGTGGAGGGTGCCCTCGCGGCACTCCCGGGCCCGCGCGCCGAGGAGAGCGGGTTCGAGCTGCTCTGGCAGCAGGTGGTGGCGGAGATCGGGCGGGCCCGTTCGATCGACCTGATCTGCCACATCTGCCCGGACGGTGACGCGTTGGGCTCCTCGCTGGCGGCCGCGCTGGCGCTGCGCGCGCTCGGCAAGCGGGTGCGGGTCTCCTTCGGCGACGACCCGCAGATCGTGCCCGAGTCGCTGGCCTTCCTGCCCGGCCAGGAGCTGATCGTGCCGGCCGGCGAGGTGCCGGACGTGCCCGAACTGGTGCTCTGCTTCGACGTGGCCGCGGAGAGCCGGCTCGGCCTGCTCCGCGACAAGGCCTTCGCCGCGCCCGTCCTGGTGGTGTTCGACCACCATGCCTCCAACCCGGGTTTCGGCACCCACCAGTTGATCGACCCGACCGCGCCGGCCACCGCCGTGCTGGTCGACGAACTGCTGCGCAGGCTCGGCGTGGTGCTCGACCAGGAGCTGGCCACCTGCCTCTACACCGGTGTCGCCACGGACACCGGTTCGTTCAAGTACCGGGCCACCACGCCCGCCACCCACGAGCTGGCCGGCCGGCTGCTGGCCACCGGCATCCGGCACGACCTGATCTCCCGGCAGCTGTGGGACACCTCCTCCTTCGGCTACCTCAAGGTGCTCGCCGGCGCGCTCGACCGGGCCGTCTACGAGCCGGAGGCGGCGGACGGGCTGGGCCTGGTGTGGACCTGGGTGCCGTACCAGGACCTCGCGCTGTTCAGCGTCACGGTCGAGGAGATCGAGGGACTGATCGACATCCTGCGCCGCCCGGCCGAGGCCGAGGTGGCGCTGGTGCTCAAGCAGGACCCGGACGGCACGCTGCGCGGCTCCTCGCGTTCCAAGGGGGCGGTGGACGTCGCGGCGGCCTGTGCCGAACTGGGCGGCGGGGGGCACGTCTACGCGGCCGGATTCAGCGTCCGGGAGGACGTGGCCGCGGTGGTCGACCGGTTCCGGGGCGCGCTGAGACCGGTACGTTGATCGTCTCCGCTGATGTTGTTGAGAGAAAGAACCCGATGAAGCGCAAAGGCACCGGCCCGGACGGCCTGGTGATCGTCGACAAGCCCGAGGGCATCACGTCGCACGGGGTCGTCGCCAAGCTGCGGTGGCTGGCCGGGACCCGGAAGGTCGGGCACGCCGGCACCCTGGACCCGATGGCCACCGGCGTACTGGTGATCGGCGTCGAGCGGGCCACCCGGCTGCTCGGCCACCTGATGCTCACCGCCAAGACGTACGAGGCGACCATCCGGCTCGGCCAGACCACCGTCACCGACGACCGCGAGGGCGAGGTGACCGCCTCGACCCCGGCCGACGCCGTCACCCGGGAGGCGATCGACGCCGGGATCGCGGCGCTCACCGGCGAGATCATGCAGGTGCCGTCCAAGGTCAGCGCGATCAAGATCGACGGCAAGCGCTCGTACGCCCGGGTCCGCGAGGGCGAGGACTTCGAGCTCGCGGCCCGGCCGACCACGATCCACTCCTTCAGCGTGCACGAGCAGCGCGCGGCGGTCGCCGAGGACGGCACCCCGGTGATCGACCTGGACGTCACCGTCGAGTGCTCCTCCGGCACCTACATCCGGGCGCTGGCCCGGGACCTGGGCGCCGGGCTGGGCGTCGGCGGGCACCTGACGGCGCTGCGGCGCACCAAGGTCGGGCCGTACGGGGTGGAGTCGGCGCGCACCCTGGAGCAGCTGGAGGCCGAGGTCACCGGCGAGTCCGCCAAGCCGCTGGAGGTGCTGCCGATCGCCGACGCCGCGGCCGCCGCCTTCCCGCGCTGGGACCTGGACGAGGCCTCGGCGCAGAAGCTGTCGCACGGCGCCCGGCTGAAGGCGCCCGGGATGGGCGTGGACGGGCCGATCGCGGTGTTCGGGCCGGACGGGCGCTTCCTGGCGCTGGTCGAGGAGCAGGGCGGGCAGGCGAAGCCGGTCGCGGTCTTCGTCGGCTGACGGTCCGGTCGCCGGCTGACGGTCCGGTCGCCGTTCGGAGCCCCCGTCGGGAGTCACCCCGACGGGGGCTCCGCCGTTCCCGGACGTCGTTCACCCGCACGAGGGAGCGCGCGGAGTGAACGCCCGTGGTGAGCGGCGCGGGCGCGGTCGGGCGGGCACCTCGGCGGGCAGGCTCCGGGCAGCGGGCGAGCGACGGCCGAGGGGGCACGAGATGCCGGGTTTTCCGGAGGGCGATCCGGGGCGGTACCTGCTGCGGATCCGCGACCTCAACGGCCGGCTGCACGGCTTGGGGTTCGTCGCCGACCCGCAGGGAGTCGTGCTGACGGCGCACGAGAGTGTGGCCGGACTGGACCGGGTCGTCCTGCACACCCCCGGCGGGCAGACCAGGGTGCTCGGCCCGGACGCCGTGCTGCCGCTGCCCGGGCACGGGCTGGCTCTGCTGCGCACCGAGGCGGTCGGCGGGCTGCCGGTGCCGCCGCTGCCGCTGGCCGCCGTCGCCGCCGGGCCCGAGGTGCTGCTGCCCGCGCTGGCGGGGGAGGACGGACGGGTGGTCGCGCTGCGCTGCGGACTGCTCGGGGTCGCCGGCGCGGCGTACGGCGGGCACCGGTCGGCCGGGGTGCTGCTGCTGGACGTGCCGGTGGTCGGCGGGGTCGCGGTGCCGGCCGGCTCGCCGGTGCTGGACGCCCGCAGCGGGGCCGTGGTCGCCCTGGCCGCGCCCGCCGTGCGCGGTCCCCGGCACGGCGGGGCACTGCCGGCCGTGCCGGTGGGCGCGGCGGCGGTCGGGGACGGCCCTCCGGGTGGAACGGGCGCCGCCGAGGTGCTGGCCGGGCTGCTGGCGAGCAACGCGGCGGCGGTGCCCGGCTACGGCCCGGCGCTCAACCTAGCCGGGGTGCTGCGGCTGACCGCCGCCCAGGTGGCGGCCGCCGGCGCCGGACCGGGCCGGCTGCCCCACCTGGCCGCCGACCGGGTGGACCGGCCGGACGGCCTGGCCGGGGACGAGCCGGTCGCGACCGTCACCGCGCTGGTCGGCGCCCCCGGCAGCGGGCGCACCACCGAACTGGCCGCGCTGGCCGCCCGCCGCACCGGCGGCGCCCACCCGCTGCCCACCCTCTGGCTGCGCGGCGCCGACCTGCGCGCCGGGGACCGCTCGCTCGCCGAACCGGTGGAACGCGCGCTGGCCGCCGCGGCGGCCGTCCTCGGCACCCCGGCGCCCGCGCCCGAGCCGGTGGCGACGCTGTGCGCGGCGGCCGGCCGGCCGCTGCTGGTGGTCCTGGACGGCCCCGAGGAGGCCCCGCTGCCGGTGGACGCCCGCTGGCTGCGCGGCGCCGGGCAGTGGCTGACCGGCTGCGGGGCCAGGCTGGTGACGGCCTGCGGGGAGGAGCTGTGGGAGCTGCTCGCGGCCGAGACCTGGGGGAACGGCACCCCCGGCCCCCGGCGCGCGCAGGAGCCGCACCCGGACGGCGACCTGGGCAGCGCCCCCACCGTGCGGATGGACGGCCGCGGCGCGGGCGGGCCGAGCCTGGCCGGGCAGCGGCTCGGCCCGCTGCCCCCCGAGGCGGCCGAGCGGGTGCGCCGCCGGTACGGGCTGCCGCCGGGCCACCCGGCCGCCGCCGAGGACGCCCGGCACCCGCTGGCCGTCCGGCTGGCCGGGGAGCTGTGGGCGCAGGGGCTGCACGACGGGCCGGTGCGCCGGAGCGAACTGTTCGGCGCCGTCCTGGACCTGCGCTGTCTGCGGGTGGCCCAGCGGCTGGCCGAGGACGGCCGGCCGCGCCGCCCGGGCGCTCACCGGCGGGGCGCGGTGCGCCAGGGCGGGCCGCGGCACCGCCGGGTGCGCCGGCTCGCGGCGGCGGTGGCCGGACGGGTGCACGAGGCGGCCCGGCGGATGCTCGGCGACCGGTCGGGCGGCGGGCTGGACCGGGCCGTCTTCGAGGAGCTGTTCCCGGTCGAGGGCGGCTGGGTCAAGGCGGTGCTCGCCGAGGGCCTGTTCGTCCCGGCCGGGCCCGGATTCCGCTTCGCGCACGGGGAGTTCGCGGACTGGCTGCAGGGCCGGCACCTGGACCTGGACGCGGCGCTGCGGCTGCTGCTCGGCGAGGCCGAGGACACCCCGCCGTGGCCCGCCGACGAGGCGCGGGAGCCCGGCGGCCACCCGGCGGGGGAGCCGGCCGGGGCGAACGCCGTCGCCCGGCACCGGATCGGTCCGGTCGCCGCCGCACTGCGCCGGGTGGCGGAGACCTGGGGCGCCGGCGCCCTGGACCCGTGGCTGCACCGGATCTGGCGCGCCCTCGACCTGCGCCCGCCGGGCAGCGAACCCGCCTGGTGGGCGGCCCGGTTGCTCGCCGCGGGCCTCGCCGCCAGCCCGGACCGGTCCGAACACCTGGCCCTGCTCGACCAGTTGGCGTCCCGGATCGCCGAACGGGCGGGCGCGGCCGGTGCGGTGGCGCTCCCGGCGGCCGGACTCGGCCGCTTCGGCCCGGCCTTCTGGACCGGCCTCGGCCTGCCCGTCGAGACCGAACTCGCCCTGCTGGGCCGCCTGGTGCCCGCCGACGGCCCCGGGCAGCGCTTCCTCGCCGTGGTGGCAGAGCGGCTGCGCGCCGACCCGGTCGCGGTGTTCCCGCTGCTCTGCGCCTGGTTCGAGGACGCGCACGGCCTGCCGGGGCGCCCCGGGCGCACGACGGCCGACCTCGCCCACGACCTGCTGCACGCCCACCGCCGGCTCGCCCTGGACGAGTTGGCCGACGCGCTGGCGGCCGCCGCGCACCCGCGGGCGGACGCGCTGCTCACCGTGCTGGCCGCCGAGGAGCCGTCCGCGCTCTGCCGCGCGGTGGACCGCTGGAGCCACGACCGGCGGCCCGAGCGGCACGTCGCGGCCGCCGTGCACGCGCTGCGGACCTCCCCGTACGCCTCCGGTGCCGGGGTCGAGCTGCTGCGGTACACCGCGCTGACCCTGCTCGCCCGCGAGGACGAGCCCGGTCTGCACGGGGCGGCGCTGGCGCTGCTGGTCGGCGATCCGGTGACCAGGGCCGAGTACCTGCCGGCCGCGCTCGCCCGGTTCCGGGCCGGTGGCGACGCCTTCCTCACCCCGAGGGCGCTCGGCCCGGCCCTGGAGAGCGACCCGGAACCCGTCCTGGCCGCGCTCGCCGACCGGGCGGGCGCCCCCGGCGCGGCCCCCGCCGAGACGCTGCGGGTGCTGGCCGACGCCACCGCCCCGGCGGCCCTGCGGCGGGGCGCCGAGCTGGCCGCCGGGCTGCTGCGCGGGAACCCGGCGCTGGCCGGTCCGGTCGCCGTCGACTACCTCGGCCGTCGGCTGGCCCGGCCCGCCGCCGTCGGCCCGGGCGGCCGGCCGGAGCTGAGGATGCTGCTCGGCGCCGCGCTGGCCGACCGCAGCGCGGCGGTCCGGCGGCCGTTCGCCGAGGCGCTGTCCGTCCCGGTGGCCGACCCGGCGGCGGACGCGCTGCGCCGCGAGTTGCTGGACGCCCTGCTCGCCACCGAGACCGACCCGGCGGTGCTGACCGCCGTCGTGGAGCGGCTCGCCGAGCACTGCGCGGCCGAGGACCCGGCCCGGGCCCGGGTGGTGCTGGCCAGGGCCACCCAGGGGCTGCCGGGCGCGGACGAGCTGCTGGTGCGCTGCGCCGGGCGGTCGGCGGCCTTCGCCCGGCTGCTCGCCCGGTGGCCGTCCGGTGCCGCGCCGACCGCCCAGGACGACCCCCGGCCGGCCCGGATGCGGGCCCTGGCGGCGGCCGGACGGGACGCGCGGTACGCCGCCGAGGAGGCCGGGCGGGCCGTGCCCGGGCGGTCGACGGGGCCCTCGGCGGGCTCAACCCGTATTCCGGTGCCTGAGCCGGGGCAGGCGCATGGCACGCTATAGGGGTTCGGGTTTTGAGCGTTTGAGCGTACAGAGGGTACGCACCGTACGGAACAAGGAGCGGTCAGGTGCAGCGCTGGCGTGGCCTGGAGGAGATCCCCGGGGACTGGGGACGCAGCGTCGTCACCATCGGCTCGTTCGACGGGGTGCACCGCGGACATCAGCTGATCATCGGGCGGGCGGTCGAGCGGGCCCGCGAACTCGGAATCCCCGCGGTCGTGGTGACCTTCGACCCGCACCCGCGCGAGGTCATCCGCCCGGGCAGCCACCCGCCGCTGCTCGCGCCGCACCCGCGCCGCGCCGAGCTGATCGCGGAGCTGGGCGTGGACGCGGTGCTGGTGCTGCCGTTCACCACCGAGTTCTCCCAGGAGTCCCCGGAGGCCTTCGTCCGGCAGGTGCTGGTGGACGCCCTGCACACGCGGGTCGTCATCGAGGGCCCCAACTTCCGCTTCGGGCACCGGGCGGCCGGGGACGTCGCGCTGCTCGGCGAGCTGGGCCGGGCGGACGACTTCGAGGTCGAGGTGGTCGACCTCCGGGTGTGCGGCACGGCCGGGGACGGCGAGCCGTTCTCCTCCAGCCTGACCCGCCGGCTGGTGGAGACCGGGGACATGGCCGGCGCCAACGAGGTGCTGGGCCGCCCGCACCGGGTCGAGGGCGTGGTGGTGCGCGGCGCGCAGCGCGGCCGCGAGCTGGGCTACCCGACCGCCAACGTCGAGACCGTGCCGCACAGCGCGATCCCGGCCGACGGCGTGTACGCGGGCTGGCTGACGGCGGACGGCGAGAGGATGCCGGCGGCGATCTCGGTCGGCACCAACCCGACCTTCGACGGCACCGCCCGCACCGTGGAGGCGTACGCCATCGACCGGGTCGGCCTGGACCTGTACGGGATGCACGTGGCCGTGGACTTCCTGGCCTACCTGCGCGGGATGGAGAAGTTCGACTCCATCGACGCGCTGCTGGACCGGATGGCCGACGACGTCAAGCGGGCCCGCGAGCTGACCGACGGCGTCTGAGCGCCGGGACGCCGGAAGGGGCCCACCGACCGGGTGTCGGTGGGCCCCTTCCGCCGTCTCACTGCTGGGGTGCCTGCGGCGGGTAGCCGTAGCCCGGGCCCGGCTGCTGCGGCCAGGGCGCCCCGGGAGCGGGCTGCTGCGGGTAGCCGTACCCGGGCGGGGGCGGCGGGGCCTGGCCGGGCTGCGGGGCCCACGGCGCCCCGGGGGCGGGCTGGCCCGCCTGCTGCGGGTAGGGCTGGGGCTGCCGCGGGTCGGCGTACGGCTGCGGGTAGCCGGGCTGCGGCTGGGCCTGCTGCTGCCAGCCGGCCTGCTGGGCGGCGGCCTGCTGGGCCCGGACGATGTCCTCGCCGACCAGGGTGGCCAGCTCGAAGTAGGCCTCCCGGACCTTGGGCCGCATCATGTCGAGGTTGACCTCGGCGCCGGCCGCCAGGCTCTCGTCGAACGGCACCACGATCACGCCGCGGCAGCGGGTCTGGAAGTGGGCGACGATGTCCTCGACCTTGATCATCTTGCTGGTCTCGCGCACCCCGGAGACCACCGTGATGCTGCGCTGCACCAGGTCGGCGTAGCCGTGCGCGGAGAGCCAGTCCAGGGTGGTCGAGGCGCTGGAGGCGCCGTCCACGCTGGGGGTGGAGACGATGATCAGCTGGTCGGCCAGGTCCAGCACCCCGCGCATCGCGCTGTACAGCAGGCCGGTGCCGGAGTCGGTCAGGATGATCGGGTACTGGCGGCCCAGCACGTCGATCACCTGGCGGTAGTCCGAGTCGTTGAAGGTGGTCGAGACCGCCGGGTCCACGTCGTTGGCCAGGATCTCCAGGCCCGAGTTCAGGTCCTGCGAGGTGAACTGACGGATGTCCATGTAGCTGCGCAGGTGCGGGATGGCCGTCACCAGGTCGCGGATGGTCGCGCCGGTCTGGCGCTTGACCCGGCGGCCCAGGGTGCCGGCGTCCGGGTTGGCGTCGATCGCGATCACCTTGTCCTGGCGCTCGCTGGCCAGGGTCGCGCCGAGCGCGGTGGTGGTCGTGGTCTTGCCGACGCCGCCCTTGAGGCTGATCACGGCGATCCGGTAGCAGCTCAGCACCGGGGTGCGGATGATCTCCAGCTTGCGGGCCTTCTCGGCCGCCGCGGCCTTGCCGCCGAACTGGAAGCGCGGCTGCTGGCGCTGCTGCTTGGGCTGGCTGCGCAGCAGCCGGTCCGAGGACAGCTCGACGGCCGCGGTGTAGCCGAGCGGTGCGCCGTGCGCGGTCTGCTGCGGGGCGGCGGCCTGCTGGAAGGCGCTGGGCTGCGGGGCCTGCGGCTGCTGCCACGGCTGCCCGGGGTGCCCCGGCAACGGCTGGCCGGGCAGCGGCTGGCCGGGCTGGGCCTGCGGGCCGGGCTGCGGCTGGGCCGGCTGCTGGTACGCGACGGGCTGCGGCCAGCCGCCCTGGCGCGGGTCCACCGGGCCGGGCTGCGGCTGGCCGGGCTGGGCCTGCGGGCCCGGCTGCTGGGGGGCGACGGGCTGCTGCGGGGTGACGGGCTGCTGGGCGTGCTGAGCCTGCTGGGCGGCCCACGCGGCCTGCGGGTCCCAGCCCGCCGGCGGGCCCTGGGGGTCCTGGGGGTGCTGCGGCGGGGCCTGCTGGACCGGCGGCTGCGCGAAGTTCTGCGGCTGGACGGGCTGCCCCGGCTGCGCCGCCGCTGCGGGCCCCGCCGCCGGGTACGGCTGCGCTACGGGCTGCTGCGCCGCGGCCTCCGGCGTCGGCCAGGCCGGGGCGCCGGCCTGCGGCTGCTCGGCGACCGGCGGGACCGGGGCGGCAACCGGGAACGGGACGTGCTGCGCCTCGGCCTGCACCGGCGGGACCGGCGCGGCGGGCGTGGCAGCGGGCGCCGGAACGGGGGCGACGGGAGTGGCGGTCGGCGCGGCCTCGGCCGCCGGGGCGGCGGCCTGGCCGGGCACCGGGGCGTGGGCCTGCTGCTGCACCGGAGCCTGCTGGGCCTGCCCCGGAACGACGGTGGGCACCGGTGCGCCGGCCTCGGCCGGAGCGGGGGAGGCCGGTGCGGAAGCGGCCGGCGCGGCCGCGCCGGAAGCCCCCGCGGGCTCGGTCTGCACGTACCAGGACGGGGGAGTGTAGTCAGGCGCGTCCGACCAGTCGTCGTCGTCCTCCGCCGCGTTGTCGCCGACGTAGACGCCGTCCCGATCGCTGCTCACTCTGGCTCCCTCGTGTTCGCCGCCGCTTGTTCAGCGGTGCCGTTGCCGCATCAAAGACTAGGCCGTACGGCAACCCCCGCTGAAGGCGGCTTCGCTTCCCCGCCGGCCCGCCCGGTGCGGCGAGCCGGCGCTCAGTCCATCCGGCGCGGCCCGCCGAGCACCTGCTGTTCGGCCTGCCCGGCCACGGCCCGTACGTACTGTCGCCGCATCCGGGTCGCCCACAGGGTGAGGTCGTCGCCGAGGGTGGGAAGCGCGGCCACGTCCTCCGGCGGCAGCGACAGCACCCGGCCGGTCAGTTCCGCCTCCTGCGGCGAGATCCGCTGCACACCGACCAGGTCGGCCGCGTTCAGCACCCGGGAGGCGTTCGGGCCCAGGTAGGGCAGCAGCGTCAGGGTGGTCTGCCAGGGCGCGGCGGAGAGCCGGCTGCGCGGCGGGCGGGCGCCGAGGTCGCGCACCACCAGGACCGGCGAGGCCACCGAGGCGCCCTGCGGGCCGAGTCGGCCGACCTGGTGGATCGTCACGCACGGCTGGCCGCCGCCGGCCGCCTGGGCCATCGGGCCCCACAGCTGTCCGCGGGCGGTCTCCACCGCGACCCGGGCGCCGATCGCGGCCGCCCGCAGCGCGATGACCTGAGCCGTCCACATGCCGCCGACGAGCACCAGGTCGTACGAGGTCGGGCGGAACAGGCCGAGCACCGCGGGCAGCCCCTGCGGGTCGACGCCGATCACCACGCCGTCGTCGCCGACGGGGAAGGCCAGCGCCGCGAGGTCGGCGGGCTCCAGCACGTGCTTCTCCCGGCGCGGGCCGCGCAGCCCGAAGCCGGGCAGGATCCGCGGCCGGGCCCGGCGCTGCTCGGCGCTGGGCTGCGGTCCGGCGGTGGGGTAGGTCTGGTACGCCATCAGGAGGCCCCTCCGAGTGGCAGGGTGGCGAGCATGCCGGGGGCCTGCTCCAGGTCGAGCCGGACGAGGCCGAGCCCGGTGTTCTGGGCCCGGGTCTCCACCAGGCGGCCGATGTCGCCGACCTCGCTCTCGTTGCGGCCGGTCACCCGCAGGTGCCCGCTGACCGTCACCGAGCCGCCGGTGCCGTGCCCGGCGGTCAGGCTGAAGGTGCTGGCGAGGGCCGGGGAGCCGGTGATCAGGTTGACCAGGTCCGGCGCGGCGATCCGGCCGGGGGCGCCGCCGGGGCGGCTCAGCTGCGGCCAGCGGGAGATCCAGTAGGTGGTGTGCCAGCGGTCGTCGATCCGCCAGAACCGGTTGCCCTCCTGGGTGCGGCGGGTGGTGCCGCCGCCGCTGCCGGTGCCCTGGCGGCCGGCCACCGCGATCGGGTTGGCGCAGGTGGAGATGGCCAGCGCGGCGATCAGCTCGCGCTCGTCCAGCACGGTCGCGTTGAAGCCGGCGCTGTTGAGCCGGCCGGCCAGTTGGTCGGTGACCCGCTGCAGCGCCTTGCGGGCGCCCTCCTCGCCGCCGCCGCGGGCCCGGACGGCGGTCGCCGCGCGCTCCGGGTCGAGCTTCAGGGCGATCCAGGTCAGCCGCAGCCCGGGGGTGGCGGTGCCGTCCGGCAGCTCGCGGTAGGCACGGGCGGCCAGCGACTGGTCGGGCAGGTGCTGGGCCGGGGCGGGCTGGGTGTGCTGGACCAGCTGCACCGACTCCAGGGTGATGTCGTCGACCGTGAGCGCCGAGCAGATCACGTCCAGCGGCAGCGGCAGGGCGGTGCGCGCCGGGCGCAGCGGCTGGTCCTTGGCCTGGACGAGCAGCACCGAGCTGAGGAAGGTCCCGTCGCCGACCATGCCGGTCTCCCGGCGGACCGGGCGGCCGCCGAACTCGGCCTCGGTGGCGTGGGTGCAGGTGCGCAGACCCGGTTCGAGCTCCAGGGCCGGCGCCAGCGCCGGGTCGGTGCCGGCCGGCGGCAGCAGCGTCCTGGCCTGCCTGCGGCGGGACTTGAGGGCGGCGCGGACCAGCAGCAGCTCGGGGACGGTGCGGCCGCGCACCGGGACGAGCGCGAGCAGGACCAGCACCAGCGCGACCGCGCCGAAGCCGGCCGCGACCGTGCGGCTGATCGTCCAGCCGACCGCGACCAGGGCCGCCGCGACCTCGACCAGGACGAGCTGCTGGAGCTTCAACCGCCCGCCCAGCAGCCCCGGTCGGGGGTTGACCCGCACCTGGACGGCGCCGCCGCCCACGGTGCCGGTCGGCTGCGGTTCCGTGCTCGCGGGTCCGGTCCCCGTTCCCGTCCCGGTCGGCGGCGCGCTGCGCTGCGCCCGGCCGGCCCGGCGCGGCCTCCCGCCGCCCGCGCTGCGGCGGCGTCCTGGAGCGGTCTGGCTTGGCATCCCCCGGTGGCCCTCTCTGATCCGTTGTCGCGGCCCGGCTGGCTGTGTCGCGGACCGTACCCGTACCGTACTCACCGTCTGCTGCCGCATCGTAGAGGGTTCGCGCCGGTTCGTGCCCGGCGGGTGACCACGGGGCAGGTCGGTCCGAGGAGGCCCGACGACGTCTGACTAGGGGGACGACGAGGTATGGCATCGCGCCGGGACGAGCTGAACGCGTACACCTTCGCCCGCAAGCGCACGGTGGGCGCCTTCCTGCTGCCCGCCGGCGGCGGCAGCGACGAGGACGCGCCGCGTCCGGTGAAGGCGGTGCTGCCGAGTGTGCTGGCCGGGGCCGTGTTCGTGGCCGGGTTCGGGATCTGGGGGGTCTTCAAACCGAGCGCGCCGGTGAAGTGGGACGACGGCAAGAACATCATCCAGGGCAAGCAGTCGACCACCCGGTACGTGGTGCTCACCGACCAGGACCAGAAGACCAAGCGGCTGCACCAGGTGCTCAACATGTCCTCGGCGCGGCTGGTGCTGCCGGCGGGCGCCAAGGTCGTGGTGGTGGACGACGGGGTGCTCGACCGCTACCCCAACCACGGGCCGACGATCGGGATCCCCTACGCGCCGGACAAGTTGCCGACCACGGACAACGCCAGCAAGCCGATGAAGTGGGCGGTGTGCGACCGCCCGGGCTCGGACGACAAGCAGGAGACGGTCAACCAGGCGGTGTTCGTGGCGGCCGGAGCGGATGCGGCGGCGCTGGCGGCCAAGGACCGGATGCTCGGCCCGGACCAGCTGATGCTGGTGCAGCAGGCCGACGAGCAGCAGATCTCGGCCGCGCCGGCGCCGGGTCAGCCGGCCGGCGGGGGCGCCGCGCTGTTCGTGGTCGACGCGCAGGGGCGCAAGCACCCGATCGGCTCGCCGCAGTCGGACGACAAGGAGCGCAAGGCGCTGGTCACCGCGGTGTTCGGGCCCAACGCGGTGCCGCAGCGGGTCAAGCGGGACTGGCTGGACACCCTGGTGAACGCCACCCCGATCACCTTCCCGCAGGTCGAGGCGGTCGCCGACAGTCAGGGCGCCAACTCCAAGGTGGAGCTGAGCAACCCGGCCGACCGTCGGATCGGCCGGCTGGTGCATTACCAGGACCGCCACTACGTGGTCGGCAAGGACCAGCTCTTCCTGGTCACCCCGTTCCAGGCGGAGCTGATCCGGCAGAACCCGGCGTACCAGATGCTCTACAAGTACGACCAGGACAAGAAGCCGCGCAGCGACGAGATGACCCCGGCCGACAACGCCCAGTGGGGTGGCGACGTCCCGCTGAAGGGCACCGCCCCGGACTGGCCGCTGAAGACCGGCGCGCCGGTGAACAACTGGCAGGACCGCCAGGACGCCCGGATGGTCGTGTGCAGCACCTACGACGGTGTCGCCGCGGACGGCAGCACCGCCAAGCGCAGCGTCTGGGCCGGGACTTCGTACCCCGCGCCGTACAACAACGGTGCCGGGGCGGCGTACGTGACCCCCGGTCACGGGCTGTTCTACCGCTCGATGGACAACGCGGCCGCCGGCTCCGGGACCGACTTCCTGATCACCGAGACCGGGTTGCGCTACTCCGTCCCGTCCAACGGTGACGGCGGCCAGCGCCCCGCGGCCTCGCCGCAGCCCGGCCAGAGCGGCTCCCCGAAGCCGTCGGCGCCGCAGCCCACCGCCACGCCGACCCCCGGGGCGCCGTCCCAGGAGCCGGGGCAGCAGCAGGACGAACCCGGCGGCAACCAGGCGAGGTTGGGCTACCAGGGGGTCCAGCCGCTGCCGGTGCCGAAGGAGTGGTCGAACCTGGTTCCGGCCGGTCCGCCGCTGACGGCGAAGAGCGCCACCCAGCCGCAGAACGCCTGATCGGCCAAGCGCGGCAACCGAATTGGCCCCAGTGTCATGGTCTGGTAACTACTCGATGATCGGTGTTGGGTGAGTTGCGTGTGCCGACTACAGTGCTGCTGGACATCACACAGGTGATGCGACGGTCGGCCCGCTGGGCCCTCCGTACACGCAAATGTTGTCTCATGGGGGACGTGGAGCATGGCTCAGGGTCAGTTCACGATGACCGCGCAGGAGATGCTGGCCTTCGCCAAGCAGATCGAAGAGGCCATCGGCAAGATCGAGGCTGAGAAGAACAAGCTGATCAGCACGGTCACCGGCATCACCAGCGGTTGGCAGGGCCAGGCCGCGACGGCCTACACGAACCTGCAGAACCGGGTCAACGAGGACATCGCGAGCCTCAAGGAGTCGCTCAACGCGATCAAGCACGCGATCGAGATGACCACCAAGCACTACGCGAGCACCGAAGAGGAGCAGAAGGCGATGTTCTCCTCGGCCCAGGGCTGATCACCGCATCCGCGCTGATCGCCGCACCTGCGCCGACCGCCGTTCTGTCCCGCTCCACCGCTCTGCGGAGCGCCCGCCGCTGACCGCGCGGTGCTCCTCATCCTCGTAAGGGAGACAACGTGTCCGAACACATCCTCGTCAACTTCCAGACCGTTCACCAGGCGGCCGAGGAGGTCAAGGCTTCGGCGAGCCGCATCGACCACCTGCTGAACGACCTCAAGGGCAACGTGACCCGCATCGCCTCCAGCTGGCAGGGTGCGGCCCAGCAGGGCTACCAGGCCCACCAGGCCAAGTGGGACGCCAAGGCCAACGACCTCCAGCAGGTCTGCGCGCAGATCGCGACCTCGCTCGAGAACGCCGCGCAGAGCTACCGGACCACCGAGGACGCCAACGCCAAGCTCTGGGGCTGACGTTCGGGTTCCGTAGGGAACGACAGGGGGCGGGTACCCGGATTCCGGGCACCCGCCCCCGGCGCGCGGCAAGGGTGGACGACATGAGGGGTGGCAGGGTGACCCGACACGGGTACCGGAAGGCGGCCGCGGCGATCGCCGCGCTCGCGGTGCTGGGCGGCCCGCTCGCCGCCCCGGCGTACGCCGACAGCGGGCCCGGCCTGGCCGCGGCCGGCGACTGCCCCAAGCCCGCGCCCGACGTGCAGACCGTGCCGTGGTCGCTGCAGCGCCTGCTGCTGAACGAGCTGTGGCAGGACGGGAAGACCACCGGCGCGGGCGTGACGGTCGCGGTCATCGACACCGGGGTGGACAACGGCAACCCGCAGCTGTCCGGCAAGCTCGACGCGGGCCCGAACCTGCTGGTCAACCGGGAGACCAAGGAAGCGATCCAGGGCAGCTCCACCGAGGACCCGGTCGGCCACGGCACCAAGGTGGCCGGCATCATCGCCGCCCGGCCCAGCAAGACCACCGGCTTCGTCGGGCTGGCTCCCGACGCCCGGATCCTGTCGATCCGGCAGAACGACAGCGACGGCAACGGCGACGTCTCCACCCTGGTCACGGCGATCAGGGAGGCGGTCAGGCGCGGCGCCAAGGTCATCAACATCTCCCAGGACGTGCGCGGGGCGGGCGACGCCCGGTTCGGCGGCTACCAGGAGCTGAAGGCCGCCGTCGAGTACGCCGAGGAGAACAGGGCCGTGGTGGTCGCCTCCACCGGGAACGACGGCAAGGAGGGCGACACCTACCCGGGCGCCTTCCCGACCGTGCTGGCCGTCGGCGCCTCCGACCGCAACAACGAGCGGGCGCCCTTCTCTCAGTACGGCGGCTTCGTGAAGGTCGCCGCGCCCGGCGTCGACATGCTGTCCACCGTGCCCGGTGGCGGCCAGTGCGTGGACAACGGCACCAGCTTCGCCGCCCCGTACGTCTCCGGCCTTGCCGCGCTGCTGGTCGGAGCCCACCCGAACTGGAAGCCGGCCCAGGTGCGGGCCTGGATCGAGCAGACCGCGCAGCGCACCCAGCGCGACCCGGACACGTTCATCGGCTGGGGCGTGGTGGACCCGGTGAAGGCCGTCACCACGGCCCCCGTCGACGCACCCCTCGCCGCCGTCCCGGACGCCCCGGTGCAGCTCGCCGCCGCGCCGATCGTGCCGCGCCCGGTGGGCCTCGGCGAGACCCAGGCCGACCGCGACGGCCGCACCGCGACGTACGTCCTCGGTGTCGGCGCGCTGCTGGTCGCGCTGCTGATCGGCGGCGGCGTGGTGCTGCGCGACCACCGGCGCAAGTCCTCCTCCTGACCCGCGGCTTGCGCCCGCCGCCCGGCGACCCGCCGGAACCCCTGTAACACCGCCGCCCGCCCGCCGCATCGATGAAGTGTCAGGGAGGGCGGACCACGGGGGGCAGGGCGCATGGGGTGGATCGGGTCGGGCCGGGAGGCCAAGGACGCGGAGTTCCTGGAGCTCGTCTCCGGCCGGACCGGTCACCTGTACCGTTCGGCCTGCCTGCTCACCAGCGGCGACACCCACTACGCCGAGGACCTCGTACAGGAGGCCCTCAGCCGGATGTACGTGCTGTGGCGGCGAAGCGCCTTCACCGGCCGCGGCCGGATCGACAACCCGGCGGCCTACACCCACACCGTCATGGTGCGCACCTTCCTGGCCCAGCAGCGCCGCCGCTCCAGCGGCGAGCGCCCCAGTGCCGCCCTGCCGGAGCAGGAGGGGCAGGACGCCGACAGCGCCCTGCGGCTGACCCTCCTCGACGCGCTCGGCCGGATGCCGCCCAAGGACCGCGCGGTCCTGGTGCTGCGCTACTGGGAGGACCGCAGCGTCGAGGAGACCGCCGAGGCCATGCGGGCCTCCTCCGGCGCCGTCCGCACCCGCACCACCCGGGCCCTGGCCAGGCTGCGCGCCCTGCTCGGCGACTCGCTGGCCGAGCTGGCCGCCCGCTGAGGCCGGCGCCCGCCGAGGCCGGCGCCTGCCGGCCGCAAGGAACTTCTCTCGCAACCCGCGACGCAAGGAGACGGTGAACACCCATGTCCGAACCGGACAAGTTCGAAGACGATCTTCTCTACGCCCTCACCCGTACGGGCGAAGGCTTCCGCACCGAGCCGGCCGAGCAGGCGGGCCTGGTCGCGGACGGCTACCGGCTCGGCCGCCGCCGCTGGCGCCGCCGCTCGGCCGCCGCCGTGGTGGGCGGCGCGGCCGCGCTGGCCCTGGTGGGCACCGGCACGGTGTACCTGGCCTCCCCGGGTGCCGGGGACGCGGGCACCGTGAGCGCGGCCTCCGCCCCGGCGGCCTCCGTCGGCATCACCGCGGGCGGCAGCGCCGCCGCGACCACCCCGACCGCGCTGCAGTCCGTGGCCCAGGCCGCGGTCTCCGGCGACGAGGTGCTGGCCACCTTCCGGGCCCTGCTGCCCAAGGGGGAGATCACCGAGGCCACGGGGCAAGGCACCGATCGCGGGCCGAAGGCCACCGACGCCTCGGCGAACCTGGTCTTCGACGACGGCCAGGGCAAGTCGCTGATCCAGTTCAACATCAGCAAGCACCGGCCCGGTCAGGTGCAGCTGCCCGGCTGCCCGCCGGACCTCACGTTGGTCCGGGTCGACGCCTGCACCGACACCGTCCTGCCGGACGGCTCCAAGCTCCTGCTGCAGCAGGGGTACGAGTACTCGGACAGCCGGGCCGACACCAAGGAGTGGTTCGCCGTGCTGAACGGCCCGGACGGCCGGTCCGTCTCCGTGCACGAGTGGAACGCGCCCAAGGAGAAGGGCGCGCCGGACAGCCGCCCCAACCCGCCGCTCACCCTCGACCAGCTGAAGGCCGTCGTCACCGACAAGTCCTGGGACCGGGTCGTCAAGGCCCTCAGGTTCGACGGCATCGACACCGAGGCGATCGACCCGGGCCTGTCGCCGGCGGACTACGAGACCGTCCTGACCGGGCTGCTGCCGTCCGGGGCGACCGTGACGGGCCGCAAGGGCCAGGACACCGGGGTGGCCTTCGAGCTGGCCAGGGCCGGGCGGGCCGGCACGCTGTCGGTGCTGGTGAAGAACTGGGCCAAGGCCCCCGACGACCGGCCGGCCCAGCACTGGTACCAGGACGCGGAGATCCTGCCCGACGGGACGAAGCTCCTCACCCACGCCCCGGCCGCCCCCATCCTGCCGGGCAAGCTGATCGCGGACGCGACGAGGCCGGACGGCCTGGAGGTCCTGGTCGTGACGGCGTCGAACGGCGACCCGCTGCTGACCGCGGCGGAGCTGAAGACGATCGTCACCAGCCCGGCCTGGAAGGCCAGGAAGTAGCGGAACACGGCGGTGCCCCGGGCTGGGGGAGGCCCGGGGCACCGCCGTGTGGGGGAGGGGTGGGGATCAGTCCTGCTGGTCCTCGGGAAGGCTGATCACCCAGCGGGTGTCCTGCCGGGGGCGCAGGTAGAACAGCCAGTAGAGGGTGGCGGCGGCGGTGATGCCGCCGGTCCACAGCAGGGGCTCGGTGTCCAGCTTGGTGATCACGTAGACCAGGACGGCGATCAGCACGACCGGGACGGCCGGCCACAGCGGCATCCGCCAGGCGGAGGCGTGCTTGTGGTGGGCGCGGCGGGAGAGCAGCGCGGCGATCGCGACCAGCAGGTACATCCCGGTGACGGCGACGCCGGTGATGTTGCTCAGCAGCTCGCCCTTGACGAAGCAGAGCGCGGCGCCGGGCAGGCCGACCGCCAGGGTGGCGATCCACGGCGAGCCGAACCGGCCGAGGGTGCCGAAGGCCTTGTTGACCGGCTCCGGCCAGGCCTTGTCGCGGGCGGAGGCGAACAGCACCCGGGAGTTCTGGATGACCATGACGATGCCGGCGTTGATGATGGCCAGCGCGACGCAGAGGCTGATGAAGGTGCCGACGGCCGAGTTGCTCCAGGCGGTGACCATGCCGGAGATGTCGCCGGAGGACAGGGTCTGCAGGTCGGGGGCGCCCATGGTGATGGCGACGACCGGGACCAGGATGATGGCCGAGGAGATGCCGAGCGTCCACAGCACGGTGCGCGAGACGTTGCGGCGGGGGTTCTCCAGCTCCTCCGACAGGTAGACCGCGGTGGAGAAGCCCTGGGTGATGAACAGGGCGATGCCGAGCGCGCCGACGATGGCGCCCACGCTCACCGTGGTGGTCGCGCCGCCCTCCCCGGCGACCACGCCGTGCAGCAGGCTGGGGGCGTCGCTGTTGGTGTGGGCGAAGCCGAGCACCGAGACCACGCCGGCCGCGATGACCTCCAGCACCAGGAAGATGCCGGTGATCCAGGCGTTGGCGCGCAGGTCGAGCAGGCCGGCCAGGGTGGCGGCCAGCATCACGGCGGCGCCGGTCATGGCCTTGTCCAGGTGCAGGACGGGGGCGAGGTAGTCGGCGGTGCCGAGGGCGATGACCGAGGGGACGATCATCACCACGATCAGCGAGAGCACGAAGACCAGCCAGCCCATCAGCCGCCCGGCGAGGGTGCCGACCATCGCGTACTCGCCGCCGGCGCTGGGGATCAGGGTGCCGAGTTCGGAGTAGCAGAACGCGACCGCGACGCAGAGCACGGTGCCGATCGCGATCGCCAGCGCCGTGGCGCTGCCGATGCTGGAGAACAGCTCCGGCACGATCACGAAGAGCGTCGAGGCGGGCGTGACGCAGGACAGCGTGAGCAGGGTGCCGCCCACGACGCCGATCGAGCGCTTGAGCTGCTGGGGCGCTGCCGCCTCGGCCGCCGTGGCGGCTACGGTCTGTGGCGGACGAAGCGTGTCGGTCATGTGGCTTCCGATCGGCTGTGCGGTGCTGGGGTGGGAGCGGTATCGCCTCCGCTGGCTGGTTGCTCGGTGTCCGGTTCCAGTCGCTCCCTGGCCGCAATGGAACATCGGCGTATTGATTGCGTCAATGTCGGAACTGCTTCGGAATCCGTTGTGGCGAACGGCATAAACATGCGATCCGATGATCACGTTCAGTCATTGTGAGCTTTGTCCGACTTGTTACCTAAGCCACATCGCGATTGAATCGAAGGTGAACAAAGCGGGGAGTGCCGTGATTCAAAGGTCGTGCTCCGGGTGGACGGTGGTACGCCCAGGCACTCCCGAGGAGCCCGGCAACTCCCCGGCCGGGTGCGGGAACCGCAGCTTCCGCCCGCAAAGATCTAGGTAACGTTTCGGCACCCGGGACGCCGAAGGGGTCGGACTCCACGAGTCCGACCCCTTTCGCTCACCGTCCGTGACGGTCGGCGCGGCTACGCCACCGGCAGCCAGCCCGTCTGGATCATCTGCCCGCCGGTCGCGCGGCGGGACACGTAGACCCCTCGGCCGGGCGGCAGCGCCTGCGGCTTGACCGTCCCCAGCAGCGCGCCCTCGTCCCGGTTGCCGGACAGGATCACGCCCTGGCCACCGAGCTCGCGCATCCGCTGCAGCACCGGCTCGTACAGCGAGCGGCCGGCGCCGCCCGCGCTGCGGGCCACGATCACCCGCAGGCCGATGTCACGGGCGAACGGCAGGAACTCGGCCAGCGGGGCCAGCGGGTTGCCCGAGCTCGTCGAGACCAGCTCGTAGTCGTCGACGATCACGAACATGTCCTTGCCGCTGTACCAGCTGCGGTTGCGCAGCTGCTCGGCGGTCACGTCCGGGCCCGGCAGGCGGCGCGCACAGGCGCCGCGCAGCATGTCGACGATGGCCGCCATGGCCGGCTGCGCGGCCGCGTACTCCACCAGGTACTCCGGCGGTACGGTGCCGAGCA
Source organism: Kitasatospora sp. NPDC048298 (assembly GCF_043201465.1). Classification (NCBI taxonomy): domain Bacteria; kingdom Bacillati; phylum Actinomycetota; class Actinomycetes; order Kitasatosporales; family Streptomycetaceae; genus Kitasatospora; species Kitasatospora sp. NPDC048298. Next base: position 15,321 of record NZ_JBICYZ010000050.1, on the reverse strand, counting down.
GCGCGCGCCGGTAGTCGCCGATCACGATGCCGGCCTGGTCCGAGGTGTAGCGCTCGGTGATCTGCTTGATCAGCATCCGCAGCACCGCCGACTTCCCGGACTCGGTGTCGCCGAAGACGATGAACAGCGGGTCGGTCTCGAAGTTGACGAAGACCGGCGCCAGCTCCGCCTCGTCCACGCCGAACGCGACGCCGCGCTCCGGGTGCTCGAAGCCCTTCGGCAGCGAGTCGCCGTCCAGGACGGCCGGCAGCATCCGCACCTGCGGGGCGCGCGGGCCGGTCCAGGCCCCGTCCACCGCGCCGACCAGCCCGGCCACGCCGTTCTGCAGGTCGTCCACCGAGGAGGAGCCGTCCAGCCGCGGCAGGCCGGACAGGAAGTGCAGCCGCTCCGGGGTGATGCCGCGCCCGGCCAGCGCCGGGACGTTCTGCGCCACCCGGCGGTCGACCTCGGACTCCATCGCGTCACCGAGCTTCAGCTCGGTCCGGTTCTGCAGCAGGTCCTTCAGCGCCGGGCGCACCTCGGCGTACCGGGCCGCGGTGATGACCAGGTGCACGCCGTAGCCGAGACCGCGCTGGGCGATGTCGCCGATCACCGGCTCCAGGCCCTCGAACTCCTGCTTGAAGGTGTTCCAGCCGTCGATCACCAGGAAGACGTCACCGAAGGCCTCGTCCGGCAGCCGGCCGGCCGCCCGGGTGGCCCGGTACGTGGCGATGGTGTCGATCCCGGCGACCCGGAACAGCTCCTCGCGCCGGTTGAGCACCCCGTGCACCTCGGAGACCATCCGGCGCACCTTGTCCACGTCCAGGCGCCCGGCCACCCCGCCGACGTGCGGCAGCCCGGCCAGCGACTGGAAGCTGCCCGCACCGAAGTCGAGCAGGTAGAACTGCACCTCCAGCGGGGTGTGGGTGAGGCCGAACGAGGCGACCATGGTGCGCACCACGGTCGACTTGCCGGACCGCGGACCGCCGACGATCAGGCCGTGGCCGGCCGCCCCCGCGTAGTCGACCTCGAGGATGTCCGTCTTCTGCTCGCGCGGCTTGTCCACGATGCCGATCGGCACCCGCAGCCGGCCCGCCGGGTAGCCGGGCGCGGTCAGCCCGCGCTCCGGCACCACCTGCAGCGGCGGCAGCAGGTGGTCCATGCTGGGCGCGTCCTCCAGCGGCGGCAGCCACACCTGGTGCGCGGCCGGGCCCTGGCCGGCCATCCGCTGGACGAACACGTCCAGCACGGTGTCCACCAGCGCGTCGTCCTGCTCCGGGACCTGCGGCGCGACCTCCTCCTCCACCGGGTCCGGCAGCTCCACGAAGGCCGCGGTGAACTCCACCGGGCGGGTGTCGACCCGGCGCCCGCCGGTCGACCGCTGCTGCCCCGGCGCCCGGTACGGGCCCGAGACGTAGGCGGCCTTGAACCGGTCCATCACGTCCTCGCCGAACTTGAGGTAGCCGACGCCCGGCACCGGCGGCAGGTGGTAGGCGTCCGGTACGCCGATCGCCGCCCGGGACTCCGCGGCCGAGAAGGTGCGCAGACCGATCCGGTACGAGAGATAGGTGTCCAGGCCGCGCAGCTTGCCCTCCTCCAGGCGCTGCGAGGCCAGCAGCAGGTGCACGCCCAGCGAACGCCCGATCCGGCCGATCTGGATGAACATCTCGATGAAGTCGGGCTTGGCGGTGAGGAGTTCGGAGAACTCGTCGATGATCAGCACCAGCGAGGGCAGCGGGTCCAGTGCCGCGCCGGCCGCCCGGGCCCGCTCGTACTCGTGGATGTTGGCGTAGTTGCCCGCCGAGCGCAGCAGCTCCTGGCGGCGGTGCAGCTCGCCCTCGATCGCGTCGCGCATGCGGTCGACCAGGGTGAGCTCGCCCTCGAGGTTGGTGATCACCGCGGAGGTGTGCGGCATGTCCGCCATGCCGGAGAAGGTCGCACCGCCCTTGAAGTCGGCGAGGACGAAGTTCAGGATCTCCGAGGAGTGGGTCATCGCCAGCGCCAGCACCAGCGTGCGCAGCAGCTCCGACTTGCCGGAACCGGTCGCGCCCACGCACAGGCCGTGCGGGCCCATGCCCTCCAGCGCGGCCTCCTTGATGTCCAGGTAGACGTGCTCGCCGTTGGCGCCGACGCCGATCGGCACCCGCATCCGCTCATGCTGGGCGCGCGCACGCCAGCTGCGGGCCACGTCGAAGGAGCCCGGGTCGCCCGAGCTCATCATGTCGGTGAAGTCGAGGTTGGACAGCAGCGGCTCGTCGTCCCCGCCGGCCGAGATCCGGTACGGCGCCAACTGCCGCGCCAGCGCCTCGGACTGCCACACCGAGAGCAGGTCCGGCTTGCCGGTGTACGTCGCGCCGGAGGCCGAGCGCAGCACCAGCTCCTCGGCGCCGACCGTCACCATCAGGTGCCCGCTGGGCTCGTCGACCTCGCCCGGCACCACCTCGATGACCGTCACGCCCTGCACGCCCTCCGGGCTCGCCAGCAGCGAGTCGTGCGGCACCCCGGCGCCGTCCATGACGACCACCAGGTGCGGCTGGTCGGCGGGCGGTGCCACCTCCCGCACGAAGCGCTGGCGGCCGGCCAGCTCGTCCTGGAGCAGGTACTCCAGGTCGCCCAGGTCGTTCGCGAAGAGCCGGCGCGAGCCCGCGCCGTCGGCCTCCTTGCGGTGCTGGTTGTGCGGGAGCCACTTGGTCCACTCCCACTCCTCGGCCGCACCGGGCGCGGCCGCGACCGCCACCATCAGGTCGTCCGGCGAGTGCAGGGTGGTCAGCTGGGCGATCATCGCGCGCACGTTCCCGTACACCGAGTCCGGGTCCCCGCACACCGTGATGTGGTAGAAGGCCCGCAGCGAGACCGCCAACGGCAGGTCCTGGAGGGTGCCGTGGGCCTTCAGGAAGGAGTGCATCGCGGCCGCCGACAGCGGCTCCAGCTCGTCCATCGGCGCGGTCTGCGGCGCCACCAGCGGGGTGGAAAGCTGCACCGGCCCGAGGCCCACCCGGATCTGCGCGAAGTCGCCGTCCCCGATGCGCCGTTCCCACAGCCGCCGGCCGTCCTCGACGATCGACCAGAGCTGGTCCGGCGCCGGGTTCAGGAACAGCAGCGCGCCGCGCTGGCGCTCCGCCGTGCGGCGCACCTGGCGGCGGGTCTGCTGCAGGTACTTCAGGTAGTCGCGCCGCTCGTCCGCCATCGCGGTCGAACCGCCCTTGCGGGCCCGGACGATCTGCGCCAGCACCATGCCGAGCGTCGAGGCGATCATCAGACCGCCCATGATCTTCATCGGGGCCGCGGCCCCGGGCGAGAAGAAGAAGACCGCCGAGCCGCCCATGCCCAGCATCGGCAGGATGCTCATCAGCCAGTCCTCGCCGCCCTGCCTGGGCAGTTCGGGCGGGCTCACCAGCTCCACCGGTTCGTCCGGCACGGTCGGCGGATACGCCCTCGCCGGTCGCTTGACCGTGATCACACCCATGTGTCATCCACCCCGCGGCGTCGATCGATCACTTCGGCATCAGCCCTCACGCGATTGCGTACGGTCCGTACGGGAATCCGGTGGCTGAGGACGCCCCACCCAGCGCAGCCCCCGTACCTTGCGCAGGCGCCGATCCTAACGGTCGCCCCCGCACCGCCCGCCAGCGCCCGGGTACGCACCGGCAGCGGACGCGAACCGAACGGGTAGGGTAACGCCGCGCCAACTCGCGGCCCGGTCGGGCCGGTTCCGCAGCAACACCGAGCGCCGCCGGGCCTCGGCACCGTCAACAAGGGGGAGCGCCAAGTGCGTCGAAGGATCGAGGTGGGCGCCCGCATCGGCGAGCGCAGCGAGGTGGGCGCATGAGTGCCGCCACAACCGGCTACTGCCGCGTGACCGTCGTCGCCCCGGACCGCCGGATCGACGTCGCCCTGCCCGAGGACGTCCCGCTCGCGGACGTCTACCCCGAGGTGCTGCGCCTGGCCAACCAGAGCCAGCCCGACGGCACCCCCACCGGCTTCCACCTGGTCCGCCGCGACGGCACGGTGCTCGACAGCGGACTGCCGCTGGCCGCCCAGCAGGTCCGCGACGGCGACCTGCTGGCGCTGCGCCCCTTCGCCGAGTCGCTCCCGCCGGCCGTCTACGACGACGTCGCCGACGCGATCGCCAGCGCCGTCGAGGCCGACCGCCGGTTCTGGACCGCCGAACTGATGCGCGGCTTCGGCCTGATCGGCGCCGGGGTGCTGCTCACCCTGCTCGGCTTCGCGCTCTGGTTCTCCGACCTGCGCCACGACATGCACGGCCTGCCCGGCGTCCTGGCCGGCGTCACCGCCGTCGTGCTCACCGCGCTCGCCGGGGTGCGCGCCCGGGTCTACCAGGACGCCCACGCGGCCGTCGCGCTCGGCCTCGGCGCGCTGCCGCACGCCATGATCGGCGGCAGCGGACTGATCGCCGTCGCCCACCCGTGGGAGGGCCCTGGCCGGCTCCAGTTCCTGGCCGGCTGCGTCGCCGCGCTGGTGGTCTCCGTCCTGCTGGCCGGCCTGCTGCCGGAGAAGGACGCGGTGTTCGTCGCCGCCGCCCTGGTCTCCACCGCCGGCGCGCTCGCCACCTTCGCGGCCGTCCTGCTCCCGCAGACCCCGGCCGGGCACATCGCCGCCGTCACCGGCGTCGCCGCCGTCGCCGTGGTCGGCTTCCTGCCCAGCCTCTCCGCCCGCTTCGCCCGGCTGCCGGTCGGCTTCAGCGCCCCCGGCCAGACCCGCACCCGCAGCCGCGACTACGACGAGGAGGCCGAGCGCGCCGAGGCCGTCCAGTACGAGCGGATCGCGCACCAGGCCCGCCGCGGCCACGAGGTGCTGGTCGGCCTGGTCGGCGGCTGCGCCGCGGTCGTGGTCGGCGCCTGCGCCGTCCTCGGCTTCACCGACGAGACCTTCCCCGAGCTGCTCGCGCTCGCCCTGGGCCTGACCACCATGCTGCGCGCCCGACTGTTCCGCTACACCGCGCAGGTGCTCAGCCTCACCGTGGCCGGCCTGCTCGGCCTGAGCCTGCTGATCGTCGGGCTGTCCCTGCACACCCCGCAGTTCTTCCTGCGGGTGGCCGGCTCCACCACCGAACTCGACCTGCGCACGATCTGGCTGACCGCCTCCATCGCCTTCGGCGCCGCGCTGCTCACCGCGATCGCCCTGGTGGTGCCGCGGCTCGGGGTCTCCCCGTTCTGGGGGCGCATCCTGGACCTGGTGGACAGCCTCACCCTGATCTCGCTCGTCCCGCTGGCGCTCGCCGTCCTGGACGTCTACCGGCTGGTCCGCGGCGCCACCAGCTGACCCGCGCCGCCCACCCGTGCTGCCCACCCGTCGCCCTGCGCCACCCGCCGGACGGCCGGGTGGGCGGCACTGGTACGCTTGGCCACCGAGCGCAGCCGTGTGTCCGCAGCCCACCCGTGGGCGGCAGAGCGCCGGCCGCGCTCACGACACCGAGTTCTCGATGAGTCCTGTGTTGTCGACCAGGACCGCTCGGTAGACCCCGAAGGAGTTGCAGTGGCTCTCGCCTCTGACGTCAAGAAGCAGATCATCGCCGAGTTCGGCCAGAAGGAGGGCGACACCGGCTCCCCCGAGGTCCAGGTGGCCATGCTCTCCCGTCGCATCTCGGACCTGACCGAGCACCTGAAGTCGCACAAGCACGACCACCACTCGCGTCGTGGCCTGCTGATCCTGGTCGGCCAGCGTCGCCGCCTGCTCCAGTACCTGGCCAAGAAGGACATCGAGCGCTTCCGTACGCTCGTCGACCGCCTGGGCATCCGCCGCGGTGCCGCCGGCGGCGCCCGCTAAGACCGCCGTACGGGGCGGCTCCCCACACCGGGGAGCCGCCCCTCGCGCGTATGCCGTGGCCGTCCGGCCGCGGCACCCTGAGATAACAACTCGCGCGCACCTCCCCAGGTGGCCGAGGATTGCACCGTAGGGTTGTGGGCATGTCGGGTGATGGCGCACCAGCGCGCCACCCGGGCAGTAGGACCCGACCCCCCCGCGGGACGAAGGCTTCAAACGGAAGCCGCCCGCATCCGAGAGAGCGTCCAGACGCGGACCGCCCATCCCGGCCCGGCAGCCGTGAGGCGCCGGTCCTCGGTAGTGGCCGTCGGAACCCCCGCAGACCGAGCGGGGCACTCCGGAGGCTTCGATCGAAGACCGGCCCGACTGCCGCCCTCCCTGACGAGGGCCCGGGGCCCACCGCAGGCAGTGCGCGGGGACGCTCTCCCGGAGACGTACGAAAGAGGAGATCTTCCAGGTGGAAGAGAACGTGTTCTACGCCGAGGCCGTGATCGACAACGGTTCCTTCGGCACCCGTACCATCCGCTTCGAGACCGGCCGTCTGGCCCGTCAGGCCGCCGGTTCCGCCGTGGCCTACCTGGACGACGACACCATGGTGCTGTCGGCCACCAGCGCGTCCAAGCAGCCGAAGGAGCACTTCGACTTCTTCCCGCTGACCGTGGACGTCGAGGAGCGGATGTACGCCGCCGGCCGCATCCCCGGCTCGTTCTTCCGTCGCGAGGGCCGGCCCTCCGAGGACGCGATCCTCACCTGCCGCCTGATCGACCGCCCGCTGCGCCCGTCCTTCGTCAAGGGCCTGCGCAACGAGGTCCAGGTCGTCGTCACCGTGATGGCGCTCAACCCCGACCACCTGTACGACGTGGTCGCGATCAACGCCGCCTCCGCCTCCACCCAGCTGGCGGGCCTGCCGTTCTCCGGCCCGATCGGCGGCGTGCGCGTCGCGCTGATCAACGGCCAGTGGGTCGCCTTCCCGACCCACAGCGAGCTGGAGTCGGCCGTCTTCGACATGGTCGTCGCCGGTCGCGTCCTGCCGGACGGCGACGTCGCGATCATGATGGTCGAGGCCGAGGCCACCGACAAGACCATCAAGCTGGTCGAGGGCGGCGCCGACGCGCCGACCGAGGAGATCGTCGCCTCCGGCCTGGACGCCGCGAAGCCGTTCATCAAGGTCCTGTGCGCCGCGCAGTCGCAGCTGGCCGCCCAGGCCGCCAAGCCGACCGGCGAGTTCCCGGTCTTCCTGGACTACCAGGACGACGTCCTCGCCGCGCTGAGCGCCGCCGTCAAGGACGAGCTCGCCCAGGCCCTGACCATCCCGGGCAAGCAGGAGCGCAACAACGAGCTGGACCGCGTCAAGGCGCTGGCCGCCGAGAAGCTGCTGCCCGAGTTCGAGGGCCGCGAGAAGGAGATCAGCGCCGCCTACAACGCGCTGACCAAGAAGATCGTCCGCGAGCGCGTCATCACGGACAAGGTCCGCATCGACGGCCGCGGCGTCACCGACATCCGCACCCTGGCCGCCGAGGTCGAGGCCATCCCGCGGGTGCACGGCTCCGCCCTGTTCGAGCGCGGCGAGACCCAGATCCTGGGCGTCACCACGCTGAACATGCTCCGGATGGAGCAGCAGCTGGACACGCTCTCCCCGGAGACGCGTCGCCGCTACATGCACAACTACAACTTCCCGCCGTACTCCGTCGGTGAGACCGGCCGCGTGGGCTCGCCCAAGCGCCGCGAGATCGGCCACGGCGCGCTGGCCGAGCGCGCCCTGCTGCCGGTGCTGCCGACCCGCGAGGAGTTCCCGTACGCCATCCGCCAGGTCTCCGAGGCGCTCGGCTCCAACGGCTCCACCTCGATGGGCTCGGTCTGCGCCTCGACCATGTCGCTGCTGAACGCCGGTGTGCCGCTGAAGGCCGCCGTCGCCGGCATCGCCATGGGCCTGATCTCCCAGGAGATCGACGGCGAGACCCACTACGTCACGCTGACCGACATCCTCGGCGCCGAGGACGCGTACGGCGACATGGACTTCAAGGTCGCCGGTACCCGCAACTTCATCACCGCCCTCCAGCTGGACACCAAGCTGAACGGCATCCCGGCGTCGGTGCTCGCCGCCGCGCTGAAGCAGGCCAAGGACGCCCGCCTGCACATCCTCGACGTGATGAACGAGGCCATCGACTCGCCCGACGAGATGTCCCCGAACGCGCCGCGCATCATCACCATCAAGATCCCGGTGGACAAGATCGGTGAGGTCATCGGCCCCAAGGGCAAGATGATCAACCAGATCCAGGAGGACACCGGCGCCGAGATCACGATCGAGGACGACGGCACCATCTACATCGGTGCCGCCGACGGCCCGGCCGCCGAGGCCGCCCGCACCACGATCAACCAGATCGCCAACCCGACCATGCCGGAGGTCGGCGAGCGCTACCTGGGCACCGTGGTCAAGACCACGACGTTCGGCGCGTTCGTGTCGCTGATGCCGGGCAAGGACGGCCTGCTGCACATCTCGCAGATCCGCAAGCTGGCCGGCGGCAAGCGCGTCGAGAACGTCGAGGACGTCCTCGGCGTCGGCGCCAAGGTGCAGGTCGAGATCGCCGAGATCGACCCGCGCGGCAAGCTCTCCCTGATCCCGGTCATCGAGGGCGAGGAGGGCGGCGAGGCCGCTTCCGAGTGAAGCGCCGCTAGCTGACCCCGCGGCCCGTACGCCTCCCGGCGTGCGGGCCGCACCCCGTTGTCCACGCGTTCGTCCGTACGTGCCCATCCGCACGTGCGTTTTCTCTGGAGGTACCCCCCGTGGCGCAGGCCCCGGCGGTAACGCAGCGTCCCGGCACCACCCGGACCCTGCTCAAGGGCGTCGACGGCGCCGGCACGGTGCGCCGCACCGTCCTCCCCGGCGGCCTTCGGGTCGTCACCGAGACCCTGCCGACGGTGCGCTCCGCGACCTTCGGCATCTGGGTCGGCGTCGGCTCGCGGGACGAGACCCCGCAGCTCAACGGCGCGACCCACTACCTGGAGCACCTGCTCTTCAAGGGCACCGAGCGGCGCAGCGCGCTGGACATCTCGGCGGCCCTGGACGCGGTCGGCGGCGAGATGAACGCCTTCACCGCGAAGGAGAACACCTGCTACTACGCCCGGGTCCTGGACACCGACCTGCCGCTGGCCGTCGACGTGGTCTGCGACATGGTCACCGGCTCGCTGATCCGGCCCGAGGACGTGGAGTCCGAGCGCGGCGTCATCCTGGAGGAGATGGCGATGGCCGAGGACGACCCGGGCGACGTGGTGCACGACCTGTTCGCCAAGGTGATCTTCGGCAGCGGCCCGCTCGGCCGCCCGATCCTCGGCACCCAGGAGACCATCAGGACGCTCACCCGGGACCAGATCGCCGGCTTCTACCGCCGCCGCTACCGGCCCGAGAACCTGGTCGTCGCCGCGGCCGGCAACCTCGACCACCGCAAGGTGGTCAAGCAGGTCGAGCAGGCCTTCGCGCCGGTGCTGGCGGCCTCCACCGCGGCCCCCGCCGAGGCCCGCCGCGGCCACAAGGCGCTGCGCACGGCCGGCAAGGTCGAGGTGCTCAACCGCTCCACCGAGCAGGCCCACCTGGTGCTGGGCGTGCCCGGGGTGCCGCGGCACGACGAGCGCCGCTGGGCGATGGGCGTGCTCAACGCGGCCCTCGGCGGCGGGATGAGCTCCCGGCTGTTCCAGGAGGTCCGCGAGAAGCGGGGCCTGGCGTACTCGGTCTACTCGTACTCCTCGTCCTACGCGGACAGCGGCCTGTTCGGCATCTACGCCGGCTGCCAGCCCAAGCGGGTCGAGGAGGTGCTGCGGATCTGCCGCGCCGAGCTGGCCAAGGTGGTCGAGGAGGGCATCACCGAGGAGGAGTTGAACCGGGCGATCGGCCAGATCTCCGGCTCCACCGTGCTCGGCATGGAGGACAGCGGCTCGCTGATGAACCGGATCGGCAAGGCCGAGCTCAGCTACGGGCACCACCTGTCGGTGGACGACATGCTGGAGCGGATCGCGTCGGTGACCCTGGAGGACGTCCACGCGGTGGCCCGTGATGTGCTGGGCGCGTACCGGCCGTCGCTCGCCCTGATCGGCCCGGTCAACGACAAGCGGGCCGCCAAGCTCGCCGATCTGCTGGTCTGATCCGCCGATTTCCGGGTGAGAGGAATTTTGCTATGACGCTGCGTGTCGCCGTGATCGGCGCCAAGGGACGGATCGGCTCCGAGGCGGTCAAGGCCGTGGAGGCCGCGCCGGACCTGGAGCTGGTGGCCGCCCTCGGCCGCGGCTCCAAGCTGGAGGAGCTGACCGAGGCGGGCGCCCAGGTGGCCGTCGAGCTGACCCACCCGGACTCGGTGATGGGGAACCTGGACCACTGCCTGCACCACGGCATCCACGTGGTCACCGGCACCACCGGCTGGACGGACGAGCGGCTCGCCACCGTCCGCGGCTGGTTGGACCAGGCCCCGGAGCTCGGCCTGCTGATCGCCCCGAACTTCTCCATCGGCGCCATCCTCGGCATGAAGTTCTCGCAGGTCGCCGCCCGGTACTTCGAGTCGGTCGAGGTGGTCGAGCTGCACCACGACCGCAAGGCCGACGCCCCCAGCGGCACCGCCACCCGCACCGCCCAGCTGATCGCCGCCGCCAGGGCCGAGGCCGGCCGCCCGCCGCAGCAGGACCCGACCACCCACAGCCTGCCCGGCGCGCGCGGCGCCGACGTGGACGGGGTGCCGGTGCACGCGGTGCGGCTGCGCGGCCTGCTCGCCCACCAGCAGGTGATGTTCGGCGACACCGGCGAGACGCTCACCATCCGGCACGACTCGCTGCACCACAGCAGCTTCATGCCGGGCATCCTGCTGGGCGTGCGCAAGGTCGTCGGGACGCCGGGGCTGACCTTCGGCCTCGAACACTTCCTGGACCTGTGACAGTGTCGACCTCCAGGAGGGCGTCATGACCTCTCGTACCGGTTTCTTCGTCCTGTCCGGCGTGCTGCTGCTGGTCGCCCTGGTCTGCGTGGGCGAGGGCGTCCAGCTGATCGCGACCGGCAAGCCGCTCGGCATCGGCATCGGGATCTGCGCCTTCGTGATCCCGGTGATCGGCGTCTGGTTCCTGCGCCAGACCGTCCGCTTCGGCCGGGACAGCGAGCGGCTGGCCCGCGAGCTGGAGGCCGAGGGCGGCCTTCCGGTGGACGAGCTGGAGCGCAGCAAGGGCGGGCGGATCGACCGGGCCTCGGCCGACGCGGTGTTCACCCGCCGCCAGGCCGAGGCGCAGGACGCGCCGGGCGACTGGCGGGTCTGGTTCCGCCTCGCCGTGGCCTACGCCGACGCCGGCGACACCCCGCGCGCCCGCAAGACCATGCAGCACGCCATCAAGCTGCACAGCACCGAACCCGCAAGGAGTAACGCGTGAGCGACGAACCGACGGCCCCCAGCTTCCGCAGCGACGTGACGGTGGAGCTGGTCCGCAGCGCCGCCGCCGACTCGGACGTCATCTGGGCGGCCCGGGTCTCGACCGCGGGCGAGCAGTCCCTGGAGGCCCTCGACCAGGACCCGGAGAAGTCCAAGGGCCTGATCAACTTCCTGATGCGCGACCGGCACGGCACGCCGTTCGAGCACAACTCGATGACCTTCTTCATCAGCGCGCCGATCTTCGTGTTCCGGGAGTTCCACCGGCACCGCAGCGGCTGGTCGTACAACGAGGAGTCCGGCCGCTACCGCGAGCTCCAGCCGGTCTTCTACGTCCCGGGCGAGGAGCGCAAGCTGGTCCAGCAGGGCCGCCCCGGCAAGTACGAGTTCCACGAGGGCACGCCCGAGCAGCACCGGACCACCACCGAGGCGATGGAGGCCGCGTACGTCGAGTCCTACGCCCGCTACCAGGAGATGCTGGCGGCCGGCGTCGCCCGCGAGGTGGCCCGCGCGGTGCTGCCGGTGGGCCTGTTCTCCTCGATGTACGCGACCTGCAACTCGCGTTCGCTGATGCACTTCCTGTCGCTGCGCACCCGGCGGGAGAACTCGGCGGTGCCGTCCTTCCCGCAGCGCGAGATCGAGATGGTCGCGGAGCAGATGGAGGAGCAGTGGGCCCGGCTCATGCCGCTCACCCATGCGGCCTTCGAGAAGCACGGCCGAGTCGCCCCCTGACCTGGGACGACAGGCATACGGGCAGAGTGTCTGGCATGTCTGGATTGCGGCTTTTCTGGCCGCTCCCTACATTCGTGAACACGGATTCCGGTGCTGTCCGAACCCCCGAGCGGGCAGCACCGGAATCCCACGTCCGCGCCACGAATGCGCCGCACCTGTCCGAACACCGGACCGGCATGGGTACCGCCCCACCGCCTACGAGTAGCTTTGGACGCATGGCTCCGACCTCCACCCCCCAGACGCCGTTCGGCCGGGTGCTGACCGCGATGGTCACCCCGTTCACCGCCGACGGCGCGCTCGACCTCGACGGCGCCCAGCGCCTCGCCACGCACCTCGTGGACTCCGGCAACGACGGCCTCGTCGTCAACGGCACCACCGGTGAGTCCCCGACCACCAGCGACGCCGAGAAGGCCCAGCTGGTCCGCGCCGTGGTCGAGGCGGTCGGGGACCGCGCCCACGTGGTGGCCGGCGTCGGCACCAACGACACCCACCACAGCATCGAGCTGGCCCGCCAGGCGGAGGCGGCCGGGGCCCACGGCCTGCTGGTCGTCACGCCGTACTACAACAAGCCCCCGCAGGAGGGCCTGTACCGGCACAACGTCGCCGTCGCCGACGCGACCGGGCTGCCCGTCATGCTGTACGACATCCCGGGCCGCAGCGGGGTCGCGCTGAGCCACGAGACGCTGGTCCGCCTCGGCGCGCACCCGCGGATCGTCGCCAACAAGGACGCCAAGGGCGACCTCGGCGCCGCGGCCTGGGCGATCGCCCGCGCCGACCTCGCCTGGTACTCCGGCGACGACATCCTCAACCTGCCGCTGCTGTCCGTCGGAGCCGTCGGCGTGGTCAGTGTGGTCGGGCACGTGGTGGCCGGGGACCTGCGGGCGATGGTCGAGGCCTTCCTGGCGGGCGATGTGGTCAAGGCCACCAGCATCCACCAGCGCCTGCTGCCGGTGTTCAGCGGTATGTTCCGCACCCAGGGCGTCATCCTCGCCAAGGCCGCGCTGGAACTCCAGGGCCGGCCGGCGGGCCCGCTGCGGCTGCCGCTGGTCGGCGCGACGCCCGAGGAGATCGAGCGATTGAAGCAGGATCTCGCCGCCGGCGGGGTACACCTCTAACAGACACGGACGTGCGCGCCCCGGCTCGCCGGACCTCCCAGGGTCCGCCGCTGGACCGGACCGAAGGCGCGAGAGCACAGACCCAGTAGGAAAACGACACTGAGAACGCACGCCATATGTCTCCAGGGGGAGGACCCCGGGCATATGGCGTGCGTCGTGAGGAGAGTCTTTTGAGCCACCCGCACCCCGAGCTCGGCGCGCCCCCGGCCCTGAAGGAGGGCGCCCTCCGCATCACTCCGCTCGGCGGCCTCGGCGAGATCGGCCGCAACATGACGGTCCTGGAGTACGGCGACCGCATCCTGATCGTCGACTGCGGCGTCCTCTTCCCCGAGGACGAGCAGCCCGGCGTGGACCTGATCCTGCCGGACTTCAGCTACATCCGGGACCGCCTCGACAAGATCGACGGCATCGTCCTCACCCACGGGCACGAGGACCACATCGGCGCCGTCCCCTTCCTCCTGCGGGAGAACCCGGACATCCCGCTGATCGGCTCCAAGCTGACCCTCGCGCTGATCGAGGCCAAGCTCGTCGAGCACCGCATCCGGCCGTACGTGCTGGAGGTCAAGGAGGGGCAGCGCGAGCGCATCGGCCCCTTCGACTGCGAGTTCATCGCGGTCAACCACTCCATCCCGGACGCCCTGGCGGTGGCGGTCCGGACCCCCGCCGGCATGGTCGTGGCCACCGGCGACTTCAAGATGGACCAGCTGCCGCTGGACGGCCGCCTGACCGATCTGCCGACCTTCGCCAAGCTGGCGGAGGAGGGCATGGACCTCCTGCTGGTGGACTCCACCAACGCCGAGGTCCCCGGCTTCATCCCGCACGAGCGGGACATCTCGGCGGCGCTGCGGAACGTCTTCGCGAACGCTGAGAAGCGCATCATCGTGGCCTCCTTCGCGAGCCACGTGCACCGCATCCAGCAGGTCCTGGACGCCGCCCACGAGTACAAGCGCAAGGTCGCCTTCGTCGGCCGCTCGATGGTCCGCAACATGGGCATCGCCCGCGACCTCGGCTACCTGAAGGTCCCCGGCAACATGGTCGTGGACGTCAAGCAGCTGGACGACCTGCCGGACAAGGAGGTCGTGCTGATCTGCACCGGCTCGCAGGGCGAGCCGATGGCCGCGCTGTCCCGGATGGCCAACCGCGACCACCAGATCCGCATCGTCGAGGGCGACACCGTCGTCCTGGCCTCCTCGCTGATCCCGGGCAACGAGAACGCCGTCTACCGGGTGATCAACGGCCTGACCCGCTGGGGCGCCAAGGTCGTGCACAAGGGCAACGCCAAGGTGCACGTCTCCGGCCACGCCTCGGCAGGCGAGCTGCTGTACTTCTTCAACATCTGCAAGCCGCGCAACCTGATGCCGGTCCACGGCGAGTGGCGCCACCTGCGCGCGGCCGCCGAACTGGGCATCGCCACCGGGGTGCCGCGCAACCGCGTGGTCATCGCCGAGGACGGCGTCTGCGTCGACCTGGAGGGCGGCGTCGCCCGGATCGCCGGCAAGGTGCAGGCCGGGTACGTCTACGTGGACGGCTCCTCGGTCGGCGACATCAGCGAGGCCTCGCTCAAGGACCGCAAGATCCTCGGCGAGGAGGGCTTCATCTCGGTCTTCGTCGCAGTCGACTCGGCCAACGGCAAGATCGTCGGCGGCCCGACCATCCAGGCCCGCGGCTCCGGCATCGACGACAATGCGTTCGCCCCGGTGGTCGCCAAGCTCCAGGAGGCGCTGGACCGCTCGGCGAGCGACGGTGTGCTGGAGCCCCGTCAGGTGCAGCAGCTGGTCCGCCGGACCATCGGCAAGTGGGTCGCGGACAACTACCGCCGCCGGCCGATGATCCTGCCGGTCGTGGTCGAGGTCTGACGCTCGCTCAACACCGGCTGAGGCCGGTTTGACGTGGGGCGACCCGGTGCGTAATGTTCTCCGGGTTGCCCCACGGGACGGCCCCTCGGAAACGGGCTCGAATCTGAATTCGAGAACGAACGGGGAAAACGGACCGAGTAACTCTGATAGAGTTCGGGAGCGCCGAAAGGCGAAAGCAAATCGGATGAATGAAACTCCGGAAAACGGAGCGGAAAACATCTGATAAGCTGGAAACACGAAAGAACGAAGCCCGGAGGGCCTGCTGGAAGGCAGTCCGAAGGAAGCGTTCGTTCCTTGAGAACTCAACAGCGTGCCAAAAGTCAACGCCAGATATGTTGACATCCCCGGCCCTGATCGTTTGATCGGGGTTGGAGATTCCTTTTGAAATAAACACTAGCGAGGACGCAGTGCGCGGGGCCGCCCTATTCCGGTGGTTGCCGTGCCGCTCAACGCGGGTGT
>NZ_JBICYZ010000049.1:0-74389 GCF_043201465.1 Kitasatospora sp. NPDC048298 | reverse complement strand
CCGTTGGCAGTCTGAAAATCACCCGCCACGCCCCTCTCCGCACCCACCCCCTCCGCCGCCCCCTCCCGCAGCGCGTCCCTCTCGCTGGGGTGGGAGGGGTGGGTGGGTGGTTGCTGGGGGTGGGGATGTTTCCCTCGCTGGGGGGTGGGGTCTGGTGGGGGTGCTGGTGGGGGTGCTGGTGGGGGTGGGGTCTGGGGCTTTGTGGCGCGCGGGTGGGGGCGGGGCGGGGGAGACTGGGCGCATGCCGGAGCTGCCTGAGGTCGAGGCGCTGAGTGCCTTTCTGTCCGAGCGGTTGACCGGGCGGGTGATCGCTCGGGTGCAGCCGGTGGCGATCAGTGCGTTGAAGACGTTCGATCCGCCGGTGACGGGGTTGGAGGGGCGGACGGTCGGCGGGGTGAGCAGGCGGGGCAAGTTCCTGGACATCGAGGTGGAGGGGCTGCACCTGGTGGTGCACCTGGCTCGGGCCGGGTGGTTGCGGTGGAAGGACAGGCTGCCCGCCGAGCCGCCGCGGCCGGGGCCGCGCAATCCGCTGGCGTTGCGGGTACGGCTGGCGGGGGAGGCCGGGGACGGTTTCGAGCTCACCGAGGCCGGGACGAAGAAGGGGCTGGCGGTGTACGTGGTGCGCGATCCGGCCGAGGTGCCGGGGGTGGCCGGGCTCGGGCCGGACCCGCTGGACCCGGGGTTCGGCCTGGCGGACTTCGCCGGGCTGTTGCGCGGCGAGCGGCGGCGGCTCAAGGGGGTGCTGCGGGACCAGAGGGTGCTGGCCGGGGTGGGCAACGCGTACTCGGACGAGGTGTTGCACGCGGCGCGGATGTCGCCGTACAAGATCGCCGGGAGCCTGACGGAGGACGAGGTGGCCCGGCTGTACGAGGCGCTCGGGGGGACGTTGCGCGAGGCGGTGGAGCGTTCGCGGGGGCTGGCGGCGGGGGAGCTGAAGGCGGAGAAGAAGCTCGGACTGCGGGTGCACGGCAGGGCCGGCTCGCCGTGCCCGGTGTGCGGGGACACCATCCGTGAGGTGTCGTTCGCGGACTCCTCGCTGCAGTACTGCCCGACCTGCCAGACCGGGGGCAAGCCGTTGGCGGACCGGCGGCTGTCGCGGCTGCTGAAGTGACGCCTCCGTCCGACGGGGCCCGTCGGACGGAGGCGTGCCGGTGGCGTCAGCGCTTGATCGCGACGCCGCCCCAGTAGTACGCGGCCTTCGGGTCCGCCGGGGGCTCGCCGTCCGGGCGCCAGGCCAGCACCGGGGCGACGCCCGGCTCGACCAGCTCCCAGCCGTCGAAGAATCGGACCACGTCGTCGTAGCCGCGCGGGACCAGGGTCATGCCGCCGGCCCGGGCGGCCTCGGCGACCTTGCCGACGGCCTCCGGGTCGAAGTCCGGGGTGGGGGTGGTCAGTGCGATGCAGCTGCCGACCGGCAGGGCGTCGCGCAGCGCGGCGACCCGGCCCCACGGGTCGTCCTCGTCGGCGATCAGCATCAGCACGGCGATCATCAGCAGGCCGACCGGCTGGGTGAGGTCGAGGGTGGAGGTGAGCGCCGGGTCGGCGAACAGTTCCTCGGGCTTGCGCAGGTCGGCGTGGATGTAGGTGGTGCGGCTGGCCGGGCTGGAGACCATCAGCGCGCGGGCGTGGGCGAGCACGATCGGGTCGTTGTCGACGTAGACCACCCGGGTCCCCGGGCTGACCGCCTCGGCGATCTCGTGGGTGTTCGGCGAGGTCGGGATGCCGGTGCCGAGGTCGAGGAACTGGCGGATGCCGTGCTCCTGGGCGAGGTAGCGCACGGCCCGGCCCTGGAACGCCCGGTTGGCCTTGGCCATCGCCTTGACGCTCGGTACGGCCTGTTCGATGGCCTGCCCCATGGCGCGGTCCGGCGGGAAGTTGGTCTTTCCTCCCAGCCAGTAGTCGTAGACGCGCGCAGAGTGCGGGGCGGTGGTGTCGACACCGAAACGTTCCCACTGGCTGAGCTCGGTCGCGTGGTCGTCCTGCTGGCCCTGGTGGGGGAAGTCCTGACTTGTCGTCATGGCCACGTCCTCTGATGGCAGATCATCACACTGGGGAAGGCACAGCGTAGCGGGCCCGGGAGGAGGCGGGGCGTCCGGTCGGGGAAGATCCGTGGAAGAACCCGGGAAACGGGGTGTGCGGCAGGAGCCCTTGGGCCGTCGGAGTGGTGATCGGGTCCGTCTGAGTTGCCTCCGGGGAGCGGCGGTGACGGCCGGGGGAAGCATCCACAATGCTGTCAGATCGTCAGATTACTTCGCGTAGATTGCTGCTGGTTGCGGCCGGAATGTCCCTCCTGGGGACGGCTGCCGGATGTCGGGGCACCTGGGGCGAGGGGGAGGGCGGCGCCACGGCGGGGGCGACCGATGCCGCCGCCCCGTCCGCTCCGGCGGGGCCCGAGGGGGCGGCGGGCGAGCCGTCCGCCGCGGCCACCCCGGGGAGCGGGCCGTCCACGGTGACCTCGCCGGTGCCGCCGTCCGGGTCCCCGTCGGCCACCGTGCCCAGTGCGGTGCCCCTGCGCCGGGTGCTCACCGAGGAGGAGGGCAAGCCGGTATACGACCTGGACCCGGATCGGCGGGCGGTGGCGCTCACCATCGACGACGGTCCGGACCCCCGCCACACCCCGACCGTGCTGGCGCTGTTCGAGCAGTACGGGGTCAGGGCGACCTTCTTCCTGATCGGCGAGAACGCCGTCGAGCACCCCGCCCTGGTGCGGGAGATCGCGGACCGCGGCCACCACATCGCCAACCACACCTGGACCCACCCTGACCTGCGGCACCTCCCGGAGGGCAAGGT
This sequence comes from Kitasatospora sp. NPDC048298, assembly GCF_043201465.1. NCBI lineage: Bacteria > Bacillati > Actinomycetota > Actinomycetes > Kitasatosporales > Streptomycetaceae > Kitasatospora > Kitasatospora sp. NPDC048298. The sequence goes on along the minus strand of NZ_JBICYZ010000049.1, from coordinate 71,599 downwards.
GCGGGACGAGCTGGAGCGCACCTCGGACCTGCTGCAGCGGACCGCCGGCCGGCAGCCCACCTGGTTCCGCGCGCCGGGCGGGGACTGGTCCCCGACCTCGCTCAAGGTGGCCGCCGACCTCGGGATGCGGAACATGGCCTGGTCGGTGGATCCGCGGGACTGGGCGCGGCCCGGGACCTCGGCGATCATCGACCGGGTGCTCAAGAACGTCCGGCCCGGGTCGATCGTGCTCAACCACGACGGCGGCGGGGACCGGTCACAGACGGTGGCGGCGCTGAAGGCGTACCTGCCGGTGCTCGTCGACTCCGGGTACAGCTTCACGGCCCCGCCGAACTGAGTGGGATTTCCGGTGGCTTTCGAATGAAGGCGAGTAGCGGTTTCAACCTCTAAATCACTCGAATAGGTGGATTAGAAGAAGCGTTTCTGCGGATTTTGGGCCTCTAGGGTGATCTCGCATCACTAACCGGGTACCGCCGAGTACCACCTGAAAGGCCCTCACCCATGCGTCTCCGCAACGCCGTGCTCGCCGCCGCCAGCGCCATCGCCCTCGTCCTCGCCGTCCCGTTCTCCGCCAATGCCGCGACGGGCGACTTCCTCTACAAGGTCGGCCCCGGAGTCGTCACCGGCCTGGCCGACCCGCCGAGCGGCGAGTGCATCGACCTGCCGTGGACGACCGAGGACGACCCGGGCTTCGCGCCGGAGAACCTCACCCGCTCCACGGCCACGGTCTATCTGGCCGCCGACTGCGCGGGTGACGTGTTCTACGTCATGAACCCCGGCAAGAAGCTCGGCGACCGGCTGAAGCTGCGCTCCGTCGTCTTCTCCTGAGCGGAGCGAGAAGAGCGAGGGGCGAGGGGCGAGGGGGCTGGGGGGCGAAGAGCGAGGGGGCGCGGGGTGGCCCGGGTCGGACGGACGGCGTAGGTTCGAACTGTCCGGCCCGGTCGCCGGCGACTCGCCGTGCCCGTACGTCCTGCCGTCGTCGCGCGGCCCGCTGAGCCCGTGGTCGGGCGCCGCAGCCTGGGCAGAGCGAAGGAGGGCCTGGGATGACCGGCAACGGCTACGCGCACCCCGAGGCGTTGGTCCACACCGAATGGCTGGCCCACCACCTGGACGACGGGACGATCCGGGTCGTCGAGGTGGACGAGGACACCGAGGCCTACGACCGGGACCACATCCCCGGGGCGGTCGGCTGGAACTGGACCACCGATCTGCACAGCCAGGTCGGCCGGGACTACATCGACCGCGCCGGCGTCCAGCACCTGCTGAGGGCGGCCGGGGTCGAGGACGACACCACGGTGGTGCTCTACGGCGGCAACAACAACTGGTTCGCCGCCTACGCCTACTGGCTGCTGCGGCTGCGCGGCTACGGGCCGGTGCGACTGCTGGACGGCGGGCGCAAGAAGTGGGAGCTGGAGGGGCGGGAGCTCACCCACGAGGTGATGGACTACCAGCACAGCGGCTACCGGCTCGACGGGCCCGAGCGGCCGGAGCTGCGGGCACTGCGGGACGAGGTCCTGGCGAAGGCCGAGGTGTTCGCCAAACCCGGCGCGGACGCGGTGCTCGTGGACGTCCGCTCGCCCGCCGAGTTCCGGGGCGAGCTGATCGCGCCCCCGCACCTGCCGCAGGAGCAGGCGCAGGTGCCCGGGCACATCCCGGGCGCGGTCAACATCCCGTGGTCGCAGGCGGCCAACGACGACGGGTCGTTCCGCTCGGCGGAGGAGCTGCGGGCGCTGTACGGGGGAAAGGGCGTGGAGTCGGAGCGCGAGGTGATCGCGTACTGCCGGATCGGCGAGCGGTCGGCGCACACCTGGTTCGCGCTCACCGAGCTGCTCGGCTACCCGCACGTCAAGAACTACGACGGCTCGTGGACGGAGTACGGCTCGCTGGTGCGGGCGCCGGTGGTGCTCGGGGCGTGAGGGCGGTGGGCGTGAGGAGTGGGGCGGGCATGAGGGGCGGGCGGGGGTGAGACGGAGTGACGGCTTCGCGGCAGTGCTGCGAAGCGGTGATTTCGGCGCGTTTCTTTTCATGAACATCTCACAAGTGGGGAGTGGGAGCGGGGCCTCCGGGACATGGATCGATCCGACCCAATCGTTCCGGTGATCCCTGGAGGACCACGTGCGCAAGAGGCTGATCGTCTCCGCTGCCAGTGCCCTGAGCCTGTTCCTTGCCGTCCCCGCCTCGGCAACCGACTTCCAACCCGGCGCGGCCGGGGTCGGCGACTCGTACTACCCCACCTACGGCAACGGCGGGTACCGCGTCTCGCACTACGACATCCGGCTGAAGTACCAGCCCGCCACCGACGAGCTGGAGGGCACCACGACCATCCTCGCCACGGCGACCCAGAACCTCTCCCGGTTCAACCTCGACTTCGCGCTGAACGTCTCCGAGGTCCGGGTCAACGGCCGGCCCGCGAGCTTCGCCACCAGCGGGGAGCAGGAGCTGGAGATCACCCCCGCCCGGCCGCTCGCCAAGGGCAGCCAGGCCACCGTGGTGGTGCGGTACAAGGGGGTGCCGTCCACCGTGAAGAAGTACGGGTTCACCAGCTGGCACCGCACCCCGGACGGCGGGATCGCGGCCAACGAGCCCGAGGCGGCCTGGTGGTGGTTCCCCAGCAACGACCACCCGAGCGACAAGGCGACCTACGACGTCTCCGTGCTGGTGCCGGACGGCACCCAGGCGATCAGCAACGGCCTGCTGACCGGCACCACCTCCCAGGCCGGCTGGACCCGCTACAGCTGGCGGGAGAACAAGCCGCAGGCGACGTACCTGGCCACGCTGGCGATCGGCAAGTTCGACGTCACCCGGGACACCACGCCGAGCGGGCTGCCGGTCTACAACGCGTACAGCAAGGACCTGGGCGAGAACGCGGATGCCGCCCGGGCGAGCGTGGAGCGCACCGGCGAGCTGGTCGACTGGCTGAGCGGCTACTTCGGCGAGTACCCGTTCAGCTCGGTCGGCGGATACGTGCCCAATGTCCCGACCGGCTACGCCCTGGAGACCCAGACCCGGATCTTCTACAGCCCCCGGCAGTTCGCGAAGGGCTCCAACACCTCGGTGGTCGTGCACGAGTTGGCCCACCAGTGGTACGGCGACAGCGTCTCGCTCTCGCGCTGGAGCGACATCTGGTTGAACGAGGGCTTCGCCCGCTACGCCCAGTTCCTCTGGTCGGAGCACGAGAACGAGGGCACCGCACAGGAGTTGGCCGACTACGTCTACGCCTCGCACCCGGCCGACGACCCGTTCTGGAGCATCAAGCCGGGCGACCCGGGCCCGGACGACCAGTTCGCGAGCGCCGTGTACGAGCGCGGTGCGGTGGCCGTCCAGGCGTTGCGCAACGCCGTCGGGGACGAGAAGTTCTTCCGGATCCTCAAGGGCTGGCCCACCGAGCGCCGCTACGGCAACGCCACCATCCCGGAGTTCCAGGCGTACGCGGAGAAGGTGTCGGGCCAGAAGCTCGGCGACGTGCTGAACACCTGGCTGTTCACCCCGAGCAAGCCGGCCGTCGGGCCGGTGCCGCCGGGCACCGCGGCCGTCGCCTCGCTGGCGCCGGGCGCGGAGACGGGCGTGGGCAAGGCGCAGGGGCAGCTGCCGGTGGAACCGAAGTCCTGGAAGAAGATCCAGGAGACCAACTCGGTGCACGAAGCCCACAACTGACGACATATCGGCCACGAGTGGCGTGACGGCTTCGCGGCAGTGCCGCGAAGCCGTCATTTCGGCGTGTTTCTTTTCATGAAGGTCTCACGATCGGGGAGTGGGAGCGGGGCCTCCGGGACAAGGATCGGTTCAACCCAATCGTTCCGGTGACTCCTGGAGGACCATGTGCGCAAGAGGTTGATCGTCTCCGCTGCCAGTGCGCTGAGCCTGTTCCTTGCCGTCCCCGCCTCGGCTGGCGACTTCCAACCCGGCGCGGACGGCGTCGGGGACCCGTACTACCCGACCCTCGGCAACGGGGGGTACGACGTCTCGCACTACGACATCCGGCTGAAGTACCAGCCCGCCACGGATGAGCTGGAGGGCACCACGACCATCCTCGCCACGGCGACCCAGGACCTCTCCCGGTTCAACCTCGACTTCACGCTGAACGTCTCCGAGGTCCGGGTCAACGGCCGGCCGGCGACCTTCGCCGCCAGCGGCGATCAGGAGTTGGAAGTCACCCCCGCCCGGCCGCTCGCCAAGGGCAGCCAGGCCACCGTGGTGGTGCGCTACAAGGACATGCCGTCCACCGTGAAGAAGTACGGCGGCTACACCGCCTGGCGCCGTACCCCGGACGGTGCGGTCGCGTCCGGCGAGCCGGTGTCGGCCGGGTGGTGGTTCCCGAGCAACGACCACCCGAGCGACAAGGCGACCTTCGACGTCTCGGTGCAGGTGCCGAACGGCACCCAGGTGATCAGCAACGGCGTGCTGGCCGGCACCACCTCCCAGGCGGGGTGGACCCGGTACAGCTGGCGGGAGAACAAGCCGCAGGCGACGTACCTGGCGACACTCGCGATCGGCAAGTTCGACATCACCCAGGACACCACGGCCGGCGGGCTGCCGGTCTACAACGCCTACAGCAAGGACCTGGGCGACAACGCCGCCGCGGCCCGGGCGAGCGTGGAGCGCACCGGCGAGCTGGTCGACTGGCTGAGCGGCTACTTCGGGGAGTACCCGTTCAGCTCGGCCGGCGGCTACGTCGCCAACATCCGGTCCAGCGGCGCCCTGGAGACCCAGACCCGGGTCTCCTACGGCCCCGGGCTGTTCGCCAAGGGCTCCAACACCTCCGTGGTCGTGCACGAGTTGGCCCACCAGTGGTACGGCGACAGTGTCTCGCTCTCCCGCTGGAGCGACATCTGGTTGAACGAGGGCTTCGCCGAGTACGCGCAGTTCCTCTGGTCCGAGCACGAGAACGAGGGCACCGCACAGGAACTGGCCGACTACATCTACGCCTCACGCCCCGCCGACGACCCGTTCTGGACCGTCAAGCCGGGCGACCCGGGTGAGGAGAACCAGTTCTCCGGCGCGGTGTACTACCGCGGCGCGGTGGCCATCCAGGCGCTGCGCAACGCCGTCGGGGACGAGAAGTTCTTCCGGATCCTGAAGGGCTGGCCCACCGAGCGTCGCTACGGCAACGCCACCATTCCGGAGTTCCAGGCGTACGCGGAGAAGGTGTCGGGCCAGAAGCTCGGCGATCTGCTGAACACCTGGCTGTTCACCCCGAGCAAGCCGGCCGTCGGGCCGGTGGCGCCGGGCGCCGCGGCCGTCGCCTCGTCGGCGCCGGGTGCGGAGACGGGCGCGGGCAAGGCGCAGACGCAGCTGCCGGTGGAGCCGAAGTCCTGGAAGAAGATCCAGGACGCCGCCTCGGTGCACGAGGACCGTCACTGACGGCATGCGGGAACGAGTTGGCGGTTCCGCGCGTACGGCGGGACCGCCGGCCCGGCCTATGCCGCTCCGGGGCCGTCCGCCGCCAGCAGCTCGGTCAGGCGGCGGACGGCGAAGGGTATGAGGTCGCGGACCGGGATCAGACGGCAGGGCGCGTCGCCGACCAGCACCTCCCGGATTCCCGCCCGCTCCTCGAACTCCCGCCCCACGACCGGGAAGTGGGTGCCGTTGTCGTCCGCGACGTCCGGTGCTTCGATCCAGACCCGCTCGCCCTGGATCGCCATCGGGAAGCGGCGGAGCTTGAGCCGGCGGTTGGGGGCGAAGGTCTCGGCGTAGTGCAGGAAGGTGTTGCGGTTGTGGCCGACGCCGACCAGCAGCACGTACCCGCCGAGGTCGTGCAGCGCACCGAACGGCGACTCCCGACCGACGGCGAAGCCGAGCGAGCGCCGGGCGGTGACCTCCTTGGCGTGCGCGCCGACGGCGGCGACCGAGACCTGCGGGTGGCTGCTGCGGAGGCTCTCCGGCAGGGCGCGCAGCGCCTCCGCCACCGCACCCGTGGTGGCGGGCAGCCCTGGGTGGAACAGCGGGACGGCGGCGCGGAGTTCGGCGACCCCGGGGCCGGGCGGGCCGCTGTGCCCGGGGGCCGGGTCACGGACGGTGTCCGAGGTGAAGGTGGGCGCGGCGACGGTGCCGCCGGGCCCGACCGCCTCGCGCAGGCTGGCCACCACGGCCGCCGCACCGCCCTCGACCCGGCCGAGGCTGGAGAGCGAGGAGTGCACGATCAGCGCCATGCCCGCACGGACGCCCACCCGGTGCCAGCCCTCCACGAGGTCGGCGGTGGTGAGCGGGCCGGTGCCCGGTGTGGTCATGGTGCCCCCTGGTGACGGTGGTGCTGTTCGTGCTGGGATCGTTCGAGGCCGACCATAGCGTGTGGCACTGACAGTCGGTCAGGACGGCCTCGGGGTCAGGCGTGGTCGGCGGGCCCGGGGGCGGCTGGGTCGACCTCCGGAGTGGTCCCGGCGTCGGCCTCGGTGAGGATCAACTCCTCGACGCCGTAGAGGAACCGCTCCATCGCGGAGCGCGGGAGCACCGACGGATCCGCCGTCATAGCCAGGCTCAGCGCGTCCGCGGTCTGCAGGGCGTCCAGGGCGTAGGTCAGGCCGGGGCGGGGTTCGAACTCCACCGGCCAGCTGAGGGTGGTCCGGTCCCCGCCGGGGTCGGCCGTGGCCGGCAGCAGTTCCCTGGTGTCGTTGAACACGCAGGAGCGGTCGGCCAGTCGGACGCCCTCGGCGGTCAGTTGGTCGATCTCGGCCGCCAACGCGAGCTTGTCGTAGTACGCGTGGCGGTAGGTGCCGATCGCCGCGGCGTGGGTTCGGCGCACGATCTCGCCGAACTCGGCGGTGGCGTCCGGGAGATGGAACAGTCCGTCACCCGCGACCACGCTCACCGCGTTGGCCAGTTCGGGCAGGAAGCGGTTGTTGACCACGACGTTCAGCACGGCCTCGGTGGAGCCGGCGAGCCGGGCGGTCATCGCGGCCGTCGCGGCGAGCAGCACCGAGCCCGTGCTGACCCGGTGCCTGGCCGCCACCCGTTCGACGGCCCGGGGCAGGGCGGGGGAGCGGAGCACCGCGTTCGGGAACCGGCCGGGCTGCGCGGCGGCCGGCGGGAAGAGCCGGGCCGGGCCCAGCCTGAGCTTGCGCACGAACTGCGTGCGGGCTCCCGCGTCGCGTCGCAGGCCCCGTTCGGAGTTCTGGAACTCGGCCTCCTCCAGCGGTTGCCGGGCGGGTGCGCGCAGTTCGGCCAGTTCCTCGGGGGAGCTGCCGAGGCAGAGCGCGGACAGGTCGGCGACGAGCCGGCCCATCCCGGTGCCGTCCACCGCGGTGTGCGAGAGCACCAGGCTGATGTGCCGGACCAGCCCGCCCGCCGTCACCGCGCCGATCCGGAGCGGCCACTGGGTGGCGGTGTCGAAGGCCTGCGCGGCCAGCTCCTCGTGCAGCCGGGCGCCGAGCTCGGCCGGCTCCTCGTGGTCCTCGCGATCCTCGTGGTCCTCGTGGCCATCGTGCTCCTCGGCGGGTTGCAGGTGGACGTCCAAGAGGCCTTCACCGTCGACGACTTGGCGGAGGCAGCCGGACTCGTCGGGGAGCAGTCGGGTGTGCAGTGAGTCGTGCAGGTGCAGCAGCTGCTGCAGCGCCGTGAGCAGGACGGGCAGGGGCAGTCCCGGGTCCAGCGGTGCCGCGGTGGCGATGTTGTAGCGCGGCGCGTCGGCCGGCGGCAGCTGTCGTACGGCGTCCCAGATGGCCCGTTGGCCCCAGGTGGCCGGTCCGGACCCGGTCCGTCCGGACGAGAAGGCGATCTGAAGCAGTTGGCGAGTGGTCAACGGTCGGCTCTCCGTGGTGCGGTGGTCGGTGCGTCGTACCGGTGCGTTGGGAGCGCGGGTGCTGCTGGGGAGAGTGTGGCGCACCGCCTGCCTCGCGTCGAGGGCCGGGCGGCGCGCGCCCCGGCGGCGGGCGCGGCGCTGCTGCGGGGGCTGGGCCGCCGCTGAGCGGCGGGCCCGGCGGGTGCCCGTAGCCGCACCGGTGGCGCTCGGCCCTGTGAGGGGTCGGGCGCCATCGGCGTTCCCGGGGGTTCCGCAAGTCTCTTGATGTGAAGTATCTTGATGTCGAGATTGATGCCGGGATTGATGTCGAGTGCGACGGGGGACCACCATGCGGGGGAACGGACTGATAGCGCAGCTGCGGCGGCCGCCGGGCGGGCGGGACGCGCGGATCATGCTGCTGGCGCAGTGCGTCGACCGGACCGGCACGGGGGTGTGGGCGGCGGCCTCGGTGCTCTACTTCACCTACGTCTGCGGAATGGACGCGCGGCAGCTGGGCCTGCTGCTCGGGGTGGGCGCGGTGGCGGGGATCGCCGGGTCCCCGCTGGCCGGGCGGGCGGCCGAGCGGGTGCCGGTGCGCCTGCTGCTGATCGGCTGCCACCTGCTGCGGCTGGGCGCGATGGCGCTGCTGCTGGTGGTCGACGACTTCGCCGCGCTGCTGCCCGTGGTGGCCCTGATCTGCCTGGCCGAGCGGGCCGCCAAGACGCTGGAGATGCTGTTCGCGACCCGGGTCGCGGGCGAGCGGCGGGCCACCTACCAGGCGCTGTTCCGCAGCGTGGCCAACGCGGGGTACGCGCTCGGGGCGGGCGTCGCGGCGATCGGGCTGGCGGTGGGGACCACGTCCGCCTACCGGGTGCTGATCCTGGCCAACGGGCTCTCCTACGTGCTGGCCGCCCTGCTGGTCTGGCGCACCCGGGAGCCGTCCGGGCGCGGCCTGGTCGCGGCGAAGGCCGGGGACGAGCCCGGCGGGGCGCCGGTCGCCCCGCCGAGCCCCTGGCGTGACCGCGGCTACCTGCGGTTCGTCCTGCTGGACATGCCGCTGAGCCTGGACGACTCGATCCTCAACGTCGGGCTGCCGCTCTGGCTGGTCCACCACACCGGCGCGCCGCACGTCGTCGTCCCGATCTTCCTGGCGCTCAACACGGTGCTCGTGGTGCTGCTGCAACTGCGGGTCTCGGCCTGGGCGGAGGGGCCGCTCGGGGCGGCCGCGGCGGTGCGCTGGTACGGGGTGACGGTGCTGGGCGGCTGCCTGCTGATCGTGCTCGCCACCGGCGCCGGGCCGGTCCTGGCCTCGGTCGCGCTGCTGGCCGCAGCGATCCTGGTCACCCTGGCGGAACTGCTGCGCTCGGTCAGCTCCTGGGAACTGGCGGTCGTGCTGGCCCCGCCGGGCGCCCGGGCCTCGTACCTGGGGGTCGCCGGGATGTCCCAGTCGATGCAGAAGTCGGTCGGCCCGCTGCTGCTCACCGGTGTGGTGATGGCCGCCGGGCCGATCGGCTGGCTCGGGCTCGGCGCGGCGACCGTCGGCCTCGGCGCGCTCCAACGCCGGGCCAGCCTGCGGCGGTTGGCGACGCTGGCCGAGGTGGACGGCGGAGCGGGTGCCGGCGGGGCGGAGGCCGAGCCGGTGCGGTCGACCAAGGCCTCGGTGGGTTGAGCCGGCCCTCGGGCCGTTCAGCGGGCGGCGCGCCCTCGTACGGGTGAGGCTGCCCGGGCGGCCCGGAGCGCGGTGATACGTGTGCGGACCACGTGTCGACTCGACGGAGGACCACATGGCCGCCAACGGCTGGACGGATGACCTGCTCGACCGGATGCGCGGCACCGGCGACCCGCTCGGAGACGCCGCCATCGCCGAGACCTACGAGCTGGGGCAGCAGGAGCAGGTGCGGCAGGCGCTGCTCGGCTTCGGCCGGAACAGCGACGCCGTCCCCGAGGGCCTGCCGCCCAAGCTCCAGCGGTACTTCGAGGAGACCGCGGAGCTGCCCGCCTGGGCCGACCGGGAGCAGATGGCGCGCGGCCACGAACTACTCGGCCGCTACCAGCCGTTGATCGCCTCGATCCTGCTCTGCGGCTCGCTCCCGCTCTGCTACACCTGCGGCAACGGGGCCGAGGTGCTGGCCCGCTCCCAGCGCCTCACCTCCGGGGTGTACCGGCGGCTGGCGGAGACCTCGCAGTTCGTCGTCGACGTGCTCGACGAGGACGGCCTGGGGCCGACCGGCCACGGGCTCCGCTCGGCCCAGAAGATCCGCCTGTTGCACGCCACCATGCGCTACCACGTGTCCCAGCTGGGCGACTGGGACGCCGCCGCCCTGGGCGTGCCCGTCAACCAGGAGGACCTGGCCGGCACGCTGATGAGCTTCTCGGTGCTGATCCCGCAGGGCCTCGCCAAGCTCGGGGTCGAGCTGCTGCCCGAGGACCGGGACGCCTACTTCCACATCTGGCGGGTGGTCGGCCACGTCCTGGGCGTCCACGAGCAGCTCGACCCGGTCAAGTTCGGCGACGGGGCCGCTCTGAAGGACACCGTCATCCGGCGGCAACAGCGTCCTTCGGAGGCCGGGACGGCGCTGACCAAGGGCGTGCTGGACTTCATCAAGGAGGTGCTGCCGGTCCCGCCGGGAACGGGCCCCACGCTGATCCGGCACCTGATCGGGGACGCGTCCGCCGACGTCGTCAAGGTGCCCCCGGCGAGCAGCCTCACCCGACTCGGGCTCGCCGCCGCCACCCTGCCCTCCTTCGGGTACGGCAAGGCGGGCGACACCCTGCCGCCCGCCGCCAAGCTGGCGAGCCAACTGGGGCTGCTGGCCTTCAAGGAGGGGCTGCTGCTGACCAACAAGGGTCGGCGCCGGGAGTGGCAGGTGCCCACCGGTCTGACCGACTCGTCGTCGTGACCGCTCGTCCGCCCGTCAGTCGGGGCGCGGACCCTGATGATCCACAACCGCATCGTCCGACGGAGAAGCGGTGCGGACAGGGAACATCCCTGACCCGAGACGTACACGGATCGTCCAGGGGGCCGAGACCGGGTCGTCCCGAGGGGCGATGACCGGCGGTGCCCGCGACGGCAGTTTGGGGCCATGATGAACGACAGGAAAACGAGTGAGCATCAGTTCCGCTCACGCGCAAGGCGTTTCGCCTCGGGTGCGCTCGCGCTCGGGGTGACATCCGCGCTGCTGACGGCACTGGTACCCGGCGCGGCACAGGCGGCGGATTCCGAGACCGACCGCGGCGGCTGGACCGCCAGGATCAGCCGGACCGAGTACGGCGTCCCGCACGTCCTGGCACACGACTTCGGCGGCCTCGGCTACGGCTACGGATACGCCTTCGCCCAGGACAACCTGTGCCAGCTCGCCGACCAGGTGGTCACCGCTCGCGGCGAACGCTCGCGCCACTTCGGCCCCGACGGCCAGTCCGTCGACCGGGTCGGCAACCTGGTGAGCGACACCTACCAGCAGGGCGTGCTGCGCACGGGGACGGTCAAGCGCCTGCTGGCCACCCCCGCGCCGCTCGGCCCGACCGACGAGGCGCGGCAACTGGTGGACGGCTACGTCGCCGGATACAACCGCTACCTGCGCGACACCGGCCCCGACCACCTGCCGGACCCGTCCTGCCGGGGGAAGGACTGGGTCGGGCCGATCACCGCGGACGACCTGTGGAACATCCTCTACGAGGTCAACACCATGGCGGGCAGCGCCGCCGCCAAGAAGCAGATCGCCACGGCCGTCCCGGGCGCCGGGGCCGCGCCTGCCGTCGGGGCCGGGCCCACCGTCGGGGCCGCGCCCACCGCCGGGGTCGGGCCCACCGCCGGGGCCGGGCCCGCCGGCGAGACGTCCGAGCAGGCGGCGGCCGTACCCCTGATCGGCGCTCCCGGCCGATCCGCCGACAACCCCGAACTCGGCAGCAACGCCTGGGCGATCGGGCGCGACGCCAGCCGCAACGGCAACGGTCTGCTGCTCGCCAACCCCCACCTCCACTGGGCCGGCCCGGAGCGCTTCTACCAGGCCCAGCTGACCATCCCCGGCGTCCTGGACATCGCCGGCGCGGGACTGTACGGCATCCCGTTCCTCCAGATCGGCCACACCCGCGGCCTCGCCTGGAGCCACACCACCAGCTACGCGGACCACTACGCCCTCCACCGGCTCACCCTGGTGCCCGGCGACCCGACCGCCTACCTGGTGGACGGCAAGGTCGAACGGATGGTGCAGGAGAAGGTCCAGGTCGCCGTCCGGGCCGCCGACGGGACGCCCACCACCGTCGACCGGACCGTCTACCGCTCCCGCCTCGGCTACGTCCTCGCCGACGGCTGGACCGGACAGTACGCCTACACCTTCGGCGACGCCAACGCCGAGAACCTCCGCTCGCTGAACCAGTGGCTGGCGGTCGGCCGCGCCCAGAACCTCGACCAACTGCGCCAAGCCCAGCGCACCTACCAGGGCCTCCCCTGGGTGTACACCACGGCCGTCGACTCCACCGGCACCACCTGGTTCACCGACGCCTCCGCCGTCCCCCACCTCCCCGACGAGCAACTCGGCCGCTGCCTCGCCGCGGTCACCCCCCTCGGGCCGGTCCTGGACGGCTCGACCACCGCCTGCGACCCGGGCAGCGACCCGGACGCGCTCGTGCCCGGGGTCTTCGGCCCCGCCAACCAGCCGAGCCTGACCCGCACCGACTACGTCGCCAACGCCAACAACGGCCCGTACCTGACCAACGCGGACGCGCCGATCACCGGCCTGCCCACCGTCTACAAGGGCGCCTCCGAACGGATGCTGCGCTCGCAGCTGAGCCTGCGCATGATCGCCGAGCGCAGGTCCGGCACCGACGGCCTCGGCGCCCCCGGCTTCACCCTCAACACACTCCAGGCGACGATGTTCGGCAACCGGGTGCAGAGCGCCGAACTCGACCGCGACGACGCCGTGACCCTCTGCCGCGCCCACCCGGTGATCGCCGGCTCCGACGGCAACCCGGTCGACGTCCGCCCGGCCTGCGACGTACTCGCGGCCTGGGACACCCGGGCCGACGCCGACAGCCACGGCACCGTGCTCTGGCAGGCCTACCGGGACGCGCTCGCACGCACCGGCACGACGGCCTGGCAGACCGTCCCCGCCGACCCCGCCCAGCCGCTGACCACCCCGCGCGGCATCGACGCCGCCAACCCCGACGCCCAACGCGCCCTGGCCGACGCGGTCAAGGACCTGGCCACCCGCGGCCTCCCCGTGGACGCCCCGATCGGCAGCGTCCAGCGCTGGGCGGGCATCCCGCTGCACGGCTGCTCCCACCAACTGGGCTGCTTCAACGTGGTCATGACGGCCGGGCCGGACTCCGGCACCGGAGGCGGCACCTACCCGACCGACCTCCGCACCGTCCCGCACGGCGCCAGCTTCGTGATGGCGACCGAACTCACCGACCACGGCCCGCGCACCCGCACCCTGCTCACCTACGGCGAGTCCGCCAACCCGACCTCACCCCACTACACCGACCAGACCCGCGCCTACGCCCGCAAGCAGTGGATGACCGAGCGCTTCACCGAAGCGGAGATCCGCACCGCCCCGGGCCTCACCGTCACCACGCTCCGGCGCTGACCCGCCACCGCCACCGACCGCACGCCGGGCGGCCGCCGCTCCCGCAACGGCGGCCGCCCGCGCGCGGACCTGGCGGGGCGCCCTCGGCAGCAGCCGGGACGCCCCTCCGCGCAGTACGCCGAGATCGCCGAGCAGCGATCCGGTCGCCGGCAAGCGGGCGGTCCCAGACGTCGAGCGGGACCGAGAGCACCAGCAGGGTCACACCCTCCGGCGTAGACAGAGAGTGTCCAAGCGCAGAGTGGATTCAACCTCCGGATGCTCCCGATCGCTCTGCCCGTCTGACCAACGACGATCACACACCGTCAGAACTCAGGCCCGTTCCTCGTGAGTGCATACCTTCGCGGTCCACAGCCCGACGAGATCGCGGTAGAGAGCGGACTCCGCGAGCATCTGATCGTGGCTCCCGATCTGCGGGATCCCGCCGTCCAGCACCATCACCCGATCCGCGGCCCGAGCCGAGCTGATCCGGTGGGCGATGACGAACAACGTGCCGGGGCGCTCCCGCATCGCCTCCTCCGCACGGGCCTCCGCCGCTGGGTCCATATGGCACGTCGCCTCGTCAAGCACGATCAGCCGGGCCGGCGAGAGGTAGGCGCGTGCCAGGGCGATCAGCTGGCGCTGGCCGGCGGAGAGGGCATCGGGGTCCACGAGACCGTCGTAGCCATCGGTCGTGGACACCAGGTCCGTCAGGCCGAACTCCGTGACCGCGCGGTTCATCCGGTGGTCGTCCGCTGGACCGTCTGCCAGGTAGCCGAGGTTCTCACGGAGCGTCCCGGTGAAGACGTACGCCTCCTGTGGCAGATAGGCCCGCAGCGCGGCCTGCTGGACGGGCGCGAGTGAGGTGAGGTCGACGCCGTCGAGGACGACCCGGCCGCGGGTGGGCCCGTAGGTGCCGGCCAGCAGGGAAGCCAGTGTCGACTTGCCGATACCACTGGGGCCCACGACCGCGATGTGCTCGCCGGGCGCCACGTGCAGGTCGATGTCGCTGAGGACGTCGTTCGCGGCCCCCGGATAGGAGAAGGACACCGACTCCAGGACCACCTCGACCCCGGGGTCTCCCTCCCCGACTCCAGTGGAGGATACAGAGGCGGGGACAGCCGGTGCGGGCGTCGGCCCGGCGCCGCCCGGCCGCGGACCCGGGGCATCCAGCAGCCGCCCGAGCGTGACGAATAGCCTGATGCCCGTAGTGCCCACGCCCTGGACCAGGGTCTGCACCGCAGGGCGCAGGCTCTGCGCGAGATAGGTCAGTATGCCCAGGATCGTGCCCGCGCTCATGGCCTGGGCTCCCCACTGTGCCCACAGCAGGACCAGGACCAGCGGCACCCAGCCGCCCACCCCGAGAGCGAGGGTGCGTAGCGCGGCCAGGCGGGCGAGTACGGTCTCCGCGCACGCGTTCTCCTCCGCCGCGTCGTCGAGCCGCCGCAGAGCCCGTTCCTCCAAGCCGTATGCGGTGATGTCCCGCAGTCCCGCAGAGAGCCGCCAGGCCTCGTGTGCGAGGGATTCGGTCGCGAGGGTGCTGCGCATCTGGGTGCGGACCACCCCGCGCAGGGACACCAGATAGCAGCCGACGCCGACGGCCACGGGGGCGAAGACCAGCAGGGCAACCGTCGGCTCCAGTGTGAGGATGCCGACGCACACACCGACGAAGGAGAAGGCGAAGCGGCCCACCACCGCCACCAGGCTGCCCGCCGCTTCCCGCACGATCTCGACCTGGCGGGTGAGCCGTGCGACGCCGGAGCGGTCCTGCTCCACGCGGCCGCCGGTCAGCGCGTGTCGCAGTGTGCCCTCCACCGTGCGGGTCACCAGCGCGTCACGCAGGGGCTCGACGAGGGCCGCGGTGCTCAGGAGCGCTCCACGGGCCCCGAACGCACCCACCGCTGAGGACACGGCAAGCAGAGTCAGCCACCCAAGGCCCGCCAAGGGTTCGCCGGCCAGAAATCCCCGGTCGATGGCCAAGGCCACGAAGTGCCCAGCCGCGAAGGCGGGCAGGGACTCCACACCTGTCCACATCAGGACGCGGAACAGCGTGCGGCGGTCGCCACGCAGTCGCTGCAGCAGATATCGCCCCGCAGTGTGGTTACCGGCGGAGCTCATCGGGTCGCTCCCGCCGCGTCCAGGGGTGTGCGGGCTGCGGGCCGTTCCTGGAATATCGCCCGGTATCCGGGTAGTTCCCACAGCTCGCTGTGCGTTCCGGTCGCGCGTACCTGCCCCGCGTCAAGCCAGACCACGGTGTCGGCGCGGGCCGCGCTGGAGGCCCGGTGGGCGACGACCACCCGCGTTGCCCCCGAGGTGTCGGTGGCCAGCGCCCGGTCGATCTCGTACTCCGTGGCCATGTCCAGGCTCGATGTGGCGTCGTCGAGCAGCACGAGCCGGGCGGGCCGTACAAAGGTCCGGGCCAGGCCGATCCGCTGCATCTCGCCGCCCGACAGGGCCACGGACTTGACGCCGGTGCCGTATCCGTCCGGCATCTTCTCGATGAAGGACGCGGCGCGGGCGAGCTCAGCGGCGCGGGCCACGTCCTCGAGCGTGGCATCGGGCGCACCGGCCGCGATGGTGTCCGCGATGGTGTCACCGATCAGCTCGGGTCGCTCGAAGGCGAAGACGACCGAGCGCCGCAGCGCTGTCCTCGACAGCGTCCGCACGGGCACACCGTCCAGGTACACGGCGCCGTCGTCGGGGTCGAAGAGGCGGCCCATGACTGCCGCCACCGTGGACTTTCCCGAGCCCGACCGTCCGACGAGCGCCACCACCTCTCCGGGCGGTACAGCGATGTCGAGGCCTGACAGGACGGTGCGCCCAGCGCGCCGTACGGTCACGTTCTTGAGTTCGACGCCCAGGCCCGTGGAGGTGACGGGCCCGGGTAGTTCTGCCGCGCCGTACTCCAGGGGTGGAAGCGCCGCGTACGTTGCCAGTTGCTCCGCTCCGGACCGGGCCCGGGCGAGTTGGTTGACGAACAGTACGGTCATGCCGAGGCCGGTGCCGATGGCCGCGTACTCCGATGCCGCCAGCAGTTGCCCGGAGGAGATGCGGCCGCGGCAGAGTTCGAGCCCGGCGGTGGCGACGACGACGATGTGCAGAAGGGGGAACAGCATGTTGCCCTGCGCGGTGACCTTGGCCTGGAGCCGCCAGAGCGCGTCCCCGCTACGGCGCAGCCGCGGCAGCGGCTCCACCACGCGGGCCACTTCGCGCTCCAGGGTGTGGGACGCGGCGATGGTGCGAGCGCCGCCGAGCGCCTCCGCGAGCCGGCTCGACACCGTGCTCTGCTCCTCCAGGTAACGGGTGACCATGAGGGAGCTGTCGGCGGCGAACGACCTGAGACACCAGGCGACGACGGGCAGGCTGCAGGTGAAGACGAGCCCGATCCACGGGTCCGTCCACCACAGCATGAACAGGCTCACCAGCGTCGGAAGCAGGGAAAGTACCAGCCACACCGCCGCGTTGGTCCCCATGGCTGCCGCGGCGGCGCTTTCCAGGACGCAGGCCGCGAAGCCGCCCGGCCCTCCGCCGGTCCGTGGGCGCGGTCCCGCATCCACGAGCCGTCTGGCGGCCGTCCGCCGGTAGAAGAGCGCCGAGCGCGCCTGCACCACGCCGGCCCGGTAGTCGCTGTACACCTCGAACGCCACGTAGACCACCACCAGGGCCAGGCAGGCCGCCAGCCACCGGCCGAGGTCGGCGCCGCCGACGAGTGCGTCGACCGCCTTGCCCAGTACGGCCGGCAGTGCGAGCTGGGCGACGGCGCTCACACACCCGGCGGCGGCGAGCACGGCGGCGCCGGCGGCCTGGGCGCGCGCCGCGGTGCGCAGCAGTCGTATCCCCGTACCACCCACCACTGGTCTCCACCTCGTTCGTGCGGATCACGGCGGCTGAGCGCCGGCCCCGGATGTGGCGAGCGCCTCGGGGGACTTCTCGTCTCCCCGAGGCGCTGCCGGAAGTCCGGGCGGCGGCGGTCGCGGTGGGCCGCCGTCCACCCGGACGGACATCTCGATCAGCCTCAGCAGAACACCCAGCTGTGGCTGGAACAAGTCGCGCTGTTCGAGCTGCCCAGCGGCTGCGCGGACGTGTCCGGCAGCTCAAGCCCCTGAAGGTCGAGGATCGCCATGAGTTTCCCTCCCCTCGGTTCGTCTTTCGTCGTCACGGCCCGTACGGCCGCGAGCCGACTCGGGATCAGCAGAAGATGTAACTGGAGTTGCTGCAGTTGTTGCTGACACCGCTCATGGGCGCCATCTCGTCGTCCTCGGACAGCTCAAGACCCTGAAGGTCGAGCACCATCGGGTTCACCTCCCCTCGTGGATCGATCCGTGTTGCCCCGCCCGTGGTCCGGGTGGGAAGTCTTGGGGGTACCGCTGGGGAGGACGCTGGACAGCAGGGGGAGTCCGGGGTGCTCCCGGCCCAGGGCCACCGCCAGGGCGGTGAGCACGCCGGCGTTGCCGGTCGACAGGTCCATGGACAGCCGCATGAGCATTTCGCCGGGGAAGGCGAGGCCGTCCTCGTAGGACAGGGCGTGCAGGTTGAGAAGGCCGATCTGACGGTCGAGATCGGCACGGCTTGCCTCACTGGGGCGCGTCCTGGCGCGTTCGGCGAGGTACAGGACGATTCCGGCCCGCCCGTTGAACAGGTCGGACTGCACGTAGAACTGGGACGAGGCGGCGCATGCGATCGCGTCCGAGGCGGTGACGAGCTGTTCGTCCGAGTCGTGCCGGAGGTACTGGTCCAGAACCAGACCGATGCCGACGCTGCCGGTCGAGAGGTACGGCATGGTCCGCCATCCCTCGTTCACGTGCATCATCCCGTTGTCGCGTGTGGTGCAGCGGCGCAGGTCTTGTTCGAGGGCGGTGCGGGACAGCCGCAGGTACTCTCGGTCGCCGGTCCTCTCGTACAGGCGGAGGAAGAAGAGGGCTGGGCCGGAGGAGCCGCGCATCAGCCCGGCGTAGGGGTGTGTGCCCCCACTGGTGGTGGCGACGGATTCGGCCGCGCCTAGCCGGTCGGAGATGAGCTCGGCAGCGCGCAGGTACTCGGTGTCGCCCGTCCTCCGGCTGAACGCCAGGAGGTTGAGCCCGATGCCGGCCAGACCGCCTTTGAGGTCGCTGCCGAGCATCTCCCACTTCTCCTTGAGACACACGGCGAGCAGCTCGCGCGCGGTGTCCTCGTCGCCGAGCCTCAGCAGGGCGTGGGCCACCCCGTGCATGCCGTCGTACAGGCCGAGCCGGTCCTGCGGGCGGGGCGTCAGAGCGCGTTGTGCGAGCCATGTGCGGTACTCGGGCGGAAAGTCGACCCCGGCGTCGAGGAGTGCGAGGAGCACGCCGGCGGCCCCGTGCTGAAGGTTCAGAGCCCCGGTGTGGAACTGCTCGATGTCACCGGGAAACAGCCGGTCGTCGCGCGAGGGGGTCGCGCTGCTCAGAATGGCCCGGCCGAGCGCGTCACGCAGCCGCGGCCACTGCTCGGGGTCGGCGGTGATCCGCGGTATCCGGTCCAGCGCGGTCTCCGGCCGACGGCGCGAGGTGGGCGCCGGGCTGGCGGTGATCCTCTCGACCGCCTCGTCGAGGTACCCCGGGGGCAGCGGGAACACCTGCCGGATGTACTCGACGAAGTGGTGTGCCTTCCCGAAGTCGTGTCGAAGCAAGGTGGTGAGCGGCATGAACAGCGAGAGCCGCAGACAGCCGAGTGCGTAGTGGTCGTGGTCGAATCCGGTACGGTCGGCCGGCGCCGCGAACGCCGGGTTCACCAGGCTGGGCTTCACCCCTGCCTCGACGTCCGATGCCACCTCGTAGTCGATCAGCGAGACTTTGCCGTCTTCGCCCACCAGGATGTTGAAGGGGTGCAGGTCACCGAAGACGATGCCGCGCGCATGGATCTCGGCGACGATGGCCTCGGTCTGCCGCGACACCTCCAGGGCCCACTCGGTGTAACGCACCGCTTCGGCAGGGTCGGTCTCCCTCTCGTTGAGCGGGTAGCGCAGGGCGAAGGTCCTGCTGAGCGTCTCCCCCTCGACGAACTCCTGCACGAGGAAGTGGTGACCTCCCCACTCGAAGTAGTCGATGAGTTCGGGTACGCCCGCGATGCCCTTGAGCCGCTCCAGGATGTCCCTCTCGTGACGCAACCGGTGCACCGCGTCCGCCGAATCCAGGGTCAGCCCGGCGTGGGGGCGGGCCTCCTTGAGGATCACCTTGCGGCCGCTCTCCCGGTGCCGGGCCTCGTACAGTCCGCCCGCGTTGGAGAAGTGGACGGCGCGTTCGACGGTGTAGGCGATGTCGTCCGTGGTGCCGCTCTTGCGTGCCTCGAGGTGAGGGGCGAAGAACTCCGGCACGGTGACCCACGCCGGGACGTGGAAGACCGGGTCGCGGCGGTCGGGTACCAGGGTGCCGTGGTCGTCCTCGATGGCGCCGACAAGTGCGCCCGTCTCCGAGATGCAGTGCCGCTCGATGAATCCGCCGTAACGCACGTACAGCGGACCGTTTCCCCAGCGCAAGTCACTCAGAATGTACGGCCCTTCCTGGCCGTCGAGCTCCTGGCCGAGCTCTTCAAGAGTAGTCCGCAGAATCCGCTCGTCCAGCGGGTAGACGGTGATGAACTTCCCGCTGGACCCGCGGTCGGAGTACTTGAGATTCCGATTCTTCAGGACGTGGCGCCCGGAAAGGTACTTGAAGGATATGTCGCGCGGCACGCAGTAGCGGTACACGGATTCCAGCACGGCATCTGCGTTGGCGCCTGTCGCCGAGACATGGATCTTCCATCCCTGCATCGGAAGCCGCTGCTCGGGCGGATTGCAGACGATCCAGTCCTCCTTGGCGAACTTGGTCCATCCAGGAGGGAGTCCGATGGAATCCGCGGCGAAGGCGAGTTTGGCGATCTCTTCGGTGCTCGCCTTCCGATCCGACCGGTCGTAGAAATAGCGGTCTGCCAGACAGTAGACGTCGTAGCGCTTGTCCAACATTCCCCCTGGGATCTCCCGGTGTTTCACTGACGGGAATATCTTCACCCGTCGAAGGATGTCGAACAAGTGTGTTCCCCATGGCTGTGCACATGGATTACGCATGAGGGATCGAGCTGGTTCACGGATCTGTCGCGGGGTGATTTCAGGGCCACGCAAAGGCCGCCGGCCCGAACGGATCCCACCGTTCGGGCCGACGGCCCCGGTCCTGTCGGGCCTGCGCGGCCCCTCCGTCACCCGGCTCCGCGCAGCGCGGCGGACGGGCGCTGGCGAAGGGCGATGCGCGTGGTGGACACGCCGGTGGCGAGAGCGAGGACGCCCGCGCCGCCCAGGATGAGGGCGAGCGTGGCGCCTTCGAGGCGCGGGTACGACGAGCCGGTCAGGGCCTGGCTGAACACCGCGAGAACGGCCCCCGCGACCAGCGATCCGACCAGGAGCGCGGTCAGCACGATCACGGCGGTCTCCAGGAGCATCATGCGGGCGACCTGTCTGCGGGTGGCGCCCACGAGACGCAGCAGGGCGAACTCTCCGGAACGTTCCATCGTCGTCATCACCAGCGTGTTCACGACCGAGATCGACGTGAAGACCGTCACCACCCCGAGGAGCAGGTAGGTGACGGTCATCGAGGCGTCCTGGCGGCGCAGGGCCTCGGCCCGGTAGGCCTCGCGGTCGAGCACCCGCCAGGACGGCTCGGCCCGGCGCAGTGACGCGAGGCTGTCGTCCATCTGCCGCTCCCGGCCGGGCTGGGCGCGCACGTACACCGCGTTCGGGTGCAGCGGCCTGTCGTACAGGTGCCCGGCCGCGAGAGGCTGAGACAGGACGGCATCGCCAAAGCCGCGGGAGCGGCTGTACACGGCGGCGACCCTGGCCTTCGCAACCTGGTTGTCCTCCAGGGCGACGCGCACCTCGTCGCCCGCCCGAACGTGGGCGCGCCGGGCCAGGTCCTCGCTCAGCGCGACCTCCCCCGCGCCCAGTTGGCCCATGCGGCCCTGGATGACGCCCAGGTCGAGGACCTCGTCCAGCGGTCCGTCCGAGACGATCTGTGCGATGCCGCCGGGGCCCGACTGCCAGGACTCGGAGTCGCCGACGACCTTCACATAACTGCCCGTGGTGGCAACCGCGGTACCAACTCCCGCAGCACCGCCGATCGTTGCTGCGGCCGAGTCCGGAAGTCCGCCACCGGCCCTCTGCACGATCCGCTCGGCCACCATGCGCTGCCGGTCCTGCTCCGACACTTCGTGCCACTTCATCTGCGGTACGAACAGGGCCACGGCGGCGAACGCGACGGTGAGGGCAAGCGGGGTGGCAGCGGTGCCGAGTCGGCGGAAGGCCATGGTGAGGTTGGTCCTCACCAGCAGTCCCATCACCGGGAACAGGAGCTGGCAGAGCAGGCCGAGCACGCTGCCGGCCAGCTTGCCGATCCAGGGGGCGAGCAGCCCGACGGCAGTCATCAGCACCATGACCATGGACCCGGCCGTGTTCGCGGCGTCAGAGCCCCCCGATCCCTTGATCGCCGCGAGCCCCCAGACACCCCCGATCAGGACCATGAGCCCGAGGCACGTACGGACCGCACCCACCCGGCGTCGCGGCACCGAGGCCTCGCCCAGAGCCTGGACGGCGCGCACCCGAGACGCCCGCCGGCCGCTGCTCCACACCGCGACCTCGGCGGTCACCCAGCAGATCAGCACCGCGATCGAGATGCTCGCCGGCCCGAACTGGAGACGGAAGGCGCCGGGAATCAGGCCCTGGGCCACCAGAAAGGCCCGCAGTCCCACGGCGAGCAGCAGGCCGAGCCCACAGCCTGGGACGGCGGCGAGGACGGTCACGACGAGCGCCTCGTAGGCGACCATCCGACGGACCTGGCCGGGGGTCGCGGCGACGGCCCGCAGCAGGGCGATCTCCCGGGTTCGCTGCTGGACGGACAGGGCGAAGGCGCCTGAGATCGCGAAGGTCATGACGAACAGGCAGATGAAACCGAAGGGCACGACGAACGACACCACGTCCGCGCCGCCCTGCCCCGGCGTGGCCCGGTGGCCGGAGTCGAGCAGCACCCCGCAGGCTGTGACCAGTGCCTGCGCGCAGACCATGGCCACAAGGGATCCGGCGAACGAGACCTTGCGGGCGCGGACGGACCACCACGCCAGGAGGAACAGCATGGATCAGGCCCCCAGTCCCGCGATGCGCTCGGCGATGGTGCCGGCGGACGCCCCGTGCAGGACCTCGGTGACCTTGCCGTCCGCCAGGATCAGTACGGAGTCGGTGTACGAGGCGGCCACCGGGTCGTGAGTGACCATCAGGACCGTCTGGCCGACGTCGTCCACGAGACCGCGGAGCAGTTCGAGGACCTTGCGGGCCGAGGTGGTGTCCAGGGCGCCGGTGGGTTCGTCGGCGAAGACCACCTCGGGGCGGGTGATCAACGCGCGGGCGATGGCCACCCGTTGCTGCTGGCCGCCGGAGAGTTCGGCCGGCCGGTGACCGCGTCGATCGGCGAGCCCGGTGTAGTCGAGCAGTTCCTCCAGCCAGGGCCGGTCGAGCCGGACGCGCCGGCCGGCCAGCCGCACCGGAAGCGTGATGTTCTGCTCGGCGGTCAGCGCGGGCAGCAGGTTGAACCCCTGGAACACGAAGCCGATCCGCTCGCGCCGCAGCACGGTCAACTCCCGTTCGCCCAGCGGCCCCAGATCCCGGCCGCCGATCTCGACGGTGCCGTGGTCGGGGCGGTCCAGACCCGACGCGCAGTGCAGGAAGGTGCTCTTGCCGGAGCCGGAGGGTCCCATCACGGCGGTGAACGTCCCGTACGGCAGTTGCGCGGTGACCCCGTCGAGCGCCGTCACGGCGGACCCGCCGCTTCCGTGCACCTTGCGCACGCCATCGAGGCGCACCGCCCAGGGCCGCTCCCTCGGTGGCGGTTCGGCACCATCCCGCGACCGGTGCTGTGCGGCCCGTCCTAAGTGATGGCCGGCTTCGGTGCCTGCGTGCTCGCTCACGTGCGCTCTCTCTCGCTTCAGTACGTACTGCCTGGTGACCGCCGGCCACCCGCACAGGATTCCGTTCGTCGTGACACGACTGCCATCACGCGGTCGTGCCGAGCCGGGGGCGCGGGGCGGCCGGAAGTCGGTTCACCGCACGGCCCGCGCCAGGACTCGGACGAATCGGGGCACGTCGACCGTACCCCAGCCACTGGCCGTGTCGAAGCCAGAGCCCGCAGTGAACCCGGGGACCTCGGCATAGGTGTTGGAGCCCTCGGTGACATCGACGATTCCGGCGGCGGGCCCGGCCGCTCCCAGCCGGTAGAGCGTGGGGTTGATGTCGCCCATCGGCCCGTGGTGCAGCTGCACCGCGAGGGCGAGCACACCGGCGAAGAGCGGTGCCGACTGGGAGGTGCCGGCCGCCCCCTGCATCACGATATCCGGGACCGAACGGCCGGATTCCATGTCACCGGCCGTGGCCGGGCGTTGCCATTCCGGGCGCGCGAACAGCGACGAGTGCCCGGCCCCCGACTTGGGCCACAGCGTGTCGGGAGAGGTGCGATGGCCCTGCGCGTCGACGTGCAGCAGGGACCCTCCGACGGCGGTCACCCGGGGGTCGGACGCGGGCCAGGCCACTACGCGCCGGGGGTGGTGCTGGTCCGGGTGGTCACGCAGCGGGCCGCTGGCCCCCGTGTCCCCCGAGGAGGCGACCAGGGTCATGCCCGCCGCGCGCGCCCGGTCGAACGCGGCACCGTAGGCGAGCATGGACGCGGGGTCCGCGAAGTTCTGCTCGACGGAGCCGAAACTCATGGACACCACGTCCGCCAGGCGGTGCCGCGTGAGGTGGTCCAGGACATGCATCATCTCGGGCATGCCGCTCTCGCCCTGCGTCTCGTCCACGGGCGAGGCGGCGACCACGATGCGGGCCTGCGGGGCCAGCGAGT
The DNA here is from genome assembly GCF_043201465.1 of Kitasatospora sp. NPDC048298. Taxonomy (NCBI): domain Bacteria; kingdom Bacillati; phylum Actinomycetota; class Actinomycetes; order Kitasatosporales; family Streptomycetaceae; genus Kitasatospora; species Kitasatospora sp. NPDC048298. Next base: position 47,462 of record NZ_JBICYZ010000049.1, on the reverse strand, counting down.
GAATCATGGCGACATCGAGCCGGGTCTCCGACACCCACGCCTGACAGTTCTTCGTGTCGACGCCGGGAGAGGTGCAGGACGGCGGCTTCCCCAACGGCTCGACCCGCCGGATGTCGACAGCGGGAAGCCCGTACTGCGCGTCGTAGTCCGCCATGAACTGCTCCAGGCTCGGGTCCCCGTACGACACGAGCACCGCGACCGTGGTGCCGCGGCCCGTGACCCCCTGCCGCCACAGCTCGTCCACGCGATAGGGCACGGCTATCGAGGGCTCGCGCACGCCAGGGTCGTCGGCTGCCCGTGCGCGGCCGACGGTGTCCGCCGAGGCCGGACCGATACCGGTAAAGAGCAGGCCAACTACGGCGAACAGGCCACCAATGCACCGCCACGTACCGCCACCGCGCACGCTCCTTCTCCCGGACCCCATATCGCTGTCTCCCCTCACCCGACGCGTCCTGTCATTACAGGATCGATCCGCCGGGCGGCCGGGATACGACTCGGCGGCACACTCGTGGGTTATCCACGGGGAGTTGCACACCGCCCCGTAGCCCGTGCGACCACGGCCGGTGCGAGTCAGTGGCCAAGGCGGGACATTGCCTGCTCCGGACGGCGGCCACCGGCTACCGCACTGTCCGGCACCGCGGTCCACAACTGCCGGGCATGCGCCTCGCCAGCATGATTGTCTCAAAAAAGGTGGTTCAACTTGGCGGCGCACGAACGCCCACCGACTCTCTCTACGTCAGCCACATCGAACCTCCACTTCCGCTTCATTGTGGCGGTGCACCCCGTGTGTACCTCGATGTGCCATCTCAGTCACACGAGTTGACGGACGTGAACGATCGACTTAGCATCCTGCGGGTCAATCAATTCTTGCTCGGGGACCGAGACTTGACTAAGCATCAGCCTGTGGAGCAAAGGTGTGTGACGCCCAGCGCTAACCCTGGCCGAGCATGTGCCTGACTTTCTCTAGTTTGGGGGGGGAATTTCATGAGCATCACGCAAAGCGGAGCAGGCCGACAGAGCCACGCGGCATATGGGGCGAAACCTTCATTGCTGGCTGCGGGCCGACTGCCGGGCAGCACCGAACTAGACGCTATCGGCGTACTGATTCTCGCCCAGGGGACCCTCGCACGCAGCGGCATCGCTGCCATGGTCTCCTCCCGGGCGGGCATCCGGGTGCTTGGGGACGCGGAGGACGTCACCTCTGTGCCGGGTGACAACCTACTGAACCCCGATGTGGTGGTTCTCTGTCTCGCCGATGACAGCAGAGCCGCGTTCGAGAAGCTCCGTAGAGCACGCGAGGCCTTCCGGGCGAGCGCAATCCTTTTGGTCATAGGAGCGATCTCAGCGGGCGGCACACAGCGCGCCCTCAAGGCCGACGTGTCAGGAGTGATCTCCGACGACGTCACTGCCGACGAACTCGTCGAGGCGATCAGGCACCTGAGCTGCGGTCGGCGCATCGTCGGCACCGACATCGCCGTCATGGGCAGCGCACAGACGCCGAACCCACTGACCCCGCGGGAGTCCGAGATCCTCGGTCTGGCGGCCGAGGGCGAGAGCCCCGCGGACACGGCGGACCACCTCCACCTGTCCGTTGGGACCGTACGCAACCATCTACTGTCCGCCGTGCAGAAGACGGGCGCCAGGAACCGCATGGATGCGGTCCGGATCGCCCGCGCCAGGTCCTGGCTCTGACTTGTCTGGTCCTACTCTCTTCGGGACGGGGCGAATAACGTCGTCCTGCCCCGCCGCGGTCCGTACGGTCCTGCTTGGCCCAGCCCCGCAGCCCTTTCGGGCTCACATCCAGCTCCCGCACGATCTCGGCGACGTTCCGATGCGGCGAGGATCGGCCGCAACCGGATCCTCGCCGCCGGCCGCCGGGCCGTCGAGGTGCTGCACCACCTGGTCTTCGCCGCGCGATCGGCCCTGGAGGGCCTGTGACAGGCACGGTGTCGGTCCTGGGCCCGCCCGCAGCAGCTATGGACGGGCTCAGGCCCAACTCCGGTGTCAGATACGGGTCGCGGTGACGACGTGGTAGTCGAGGAGGTTGTCGCGCCAGGCGGTGAGGAAGTGGCGGGACCAGTGGGCGGTGGGGACGGTGTCGGTGAGGTAGCGGTCGAGGCCCGGCCAGACGTGGGTGCCGATGGATTCGGTGGTGATGTCGGTGAAGCCGTGGCGGGTGAGGTCGGTGGTGAAGCCGTCGAGGGGGTGGGGGATGTCGAGGCCGTCGGCGAAGCTGGCGAGCATGATCTTGAGGCGTTCGGCGGCGTCGGGGCCGGGGGCGGTGAAGAAGGTGGTCACGACGAGTCGGCCGCCCGATCGCAGGACGCGGGCGGATTCGCGGGCGAAGCCGTTGAGTTCGCGGAAGTGCTGGGCGGCCTCGACGGAGAAGACGCCGTCCAGGTAGCCGTCGGAGAAAGGGAGTTCGTCCGCCGCGCCGAGGGTGTACGCCAGCCGATCGGGGTACGTGGCCAGGGCTCTCGCGTTGACGGCGCGGGCGCGCTCGATCTGGTCGGGGTGGATGTCCACCCCGGTCACCGCCGCGAAGCGGAACTCCCGCAGGGCGAGAGCGCTTCCGAGGCCGCGCCCGCAACCCACCTCCGCCAGCCGCAGCCGTTCGCGTGGTTCGGGGAACTCCCGCAACACCCGCCGGTACAACTGTTCCTGGCTGCGTACCCGGTCCTCGGGGGTCGGGGCGGTGAGGTCGATGCCCTGCCAGTAGCCGAAGTTGATGAATCCTCCGGCGAACGACGGTGCGGTGCTGAGGTCGTCGGTGCCGTAGGTCCGGCGCACGGTCGGGGGGATGCGGTTGTGGTCCATGGGCCGCTGGGTCTCCTGCTCGGTGGGTGCCCGGCCGTCGGGCGCGCCGAGGTACGTACCCAAACCTGTGGTGGTCCGAACACGGTACGTGATGGCGGGGGTTCCGGGGGACGGTGGGGGCGCGGTGGTGTCCCGAGGGGCTCGGGGCACCACCGCGCGACGGGGGGTGGCTAGCGGGTGAGGTCGGCCGGGGTGTCGAGCCGGGTCAACTTCTGTGGGTTGCGCACGACGTAGACCCGGGTGATCAGGCCGTTCTCCACCGTGAGGCTGACCACCGAGGGCTCGCCGCCGACGTCGATCCGGCCGCCCGGCGCGCCGTTGAGCCACACCGTGGCGGTGTCCGGTGCGACCGGCAGCCGCCCGACGCGTGCGAGCAGGGCCGCGACCGCCTCGGCACCGTGGACCGGGGCCGGCGCGGCCGCCGCGATCCCGCCGCCGTCGGCGATCAGGATGACGTCCGGCGCCAGTACCTCCATCAGGTCCTGCAACCGCCCGGTGCGCAGGGTCTCCAGGAACCGCTCCACCACCCGCTGCTGCTCGGTGCGGCTCACCCGCACCCGGGGCCGGCGGGCCGCCACGTGTCCGCGGGCCCGCCGGGCGACCTGCCGTACGGCGGCCGAGGTCTTGCCGAGGGCTTCGGCGATCTCCTCGTACGGCAGCTCGAAGACCTCGCGGAGCACGAACACCGCCCGTTCGGTCGGCCCGAGTGTCTCCAGTACGGTCAGCATCGCGAACGAGACGCTCTCCGCGAGTTCGACGTCCTCGGCGACGTCCGGGGTGGTGAGCAGTGGCTCCGGAAGCCACTCGCCGACGTACTGCTCGCGCCGGCGGGACAGTGTCCGCAGCCGGTTGAGGCCCTGGCGGGTGACGATCCGGATGAGGTACGAGCGCGGGTCGTGCACCTGCCCGCGGTCGACCTCGGCCCACCGCAGCCAGGACTCCTGCAGCACGTCCTCGGCGTCGGCGGCGGAGCCGAGCAGCTCGTAGGCGACGGTGAAGAGCAGGCCGCGGTGGGTGACGAAGGGGTCCTCGGTCATGCCGGCGACGCTCCGGCCGGGGCGCCGCCGGCGTTGCCGGTGGCGGCGGTGTGCCGGGCCAGCGGGATGTCGCAGGAGTCGGAGAAGCCCTGGGAACGGACGCCGTTGGCGGTGTTGTTCCTGGTGGCCATGTTGACGAAGGCGACGTAGGCGGTGAGTTCGACCATGGCCGCCGCGCCGAGCTGGTCCAGCAGGCTGTCGTACAGCTCGTCGGTGACGGCCGGCGGGGTCACCGTCATGGCCTCGGCGTACTCCAGCACCTCGCGCTCCAGCGGCGTGAACACCTCTGCCGCCCGCCAGTTCGGCACCTGGCTGGCCTTGGCCAGGTCCAGGCCCTGGTTCTGCGCGTGGAAGTAGCCGACGTCCAGGCACCAGCCGCAGCCGACCTGCGCGGCCACCGCCATGTGCGCGAAGGACTTGAGTCCCTCGTCGAGCGCGTCCCACTCGGCGATCCGGCGGGAGAAGTCCAGGTTCGCGGTGGCGACGGCGGGGTTGTGCCAGATCGCCTCGACGGGTTCGAGGGTGGCCCCGAAACCCTTGATCATGTTCTCGCTCAGTTCGGCGGGCAGCTGGGCCTTCGGCAGTCGCAGTGCCATGGTGTCGTCCTCCCGGTTCGGTGGGCTGTCTGGGTTGCCGGACATGAAGACACCGGAGGGCGCGCGGATGTGACAGGCGACCGGGGAAGCCGGAGGAAGGCGGCTGGGGAGGTCGGAGGAAAGCGGCTGGGGAAGCCGGAGGAAAAATGACCTCCGGAAGGGGAGGACGGTTCGCTACAGTCCGCGGGGATTTCCCGACCACCGCGAGGAGAACGACACCGTGAACGCCCCCGACGGCCGCCCCGCCCCACCGCTGACCGGCGGTGAGCGCGAGATGTTGCGCGGCTTCCTCGACTTCCACCGGGCGACGCTGGCCCTGAAGTGCGAGGGCCTGACCGACGAGCAGCTGCGCCTGCGTTCCAGCCCGCCCTCGACGCTCAGCCTGCTCGGGCTGGTCCGGCACATGGCGGAGGTCGAGCGCACCTGGTTCCGCCGGGTGATCGACGGCGAGGACGTGCCGCTGGTCTGGTCGGAGGACGGTGACTACCAGGCCGCGTACGACCCGGCCGGCACCACCCGGGCCGAGGCCTTCACCGCCTGGCAGGCCGAGGTCGAGCACTCCCGCCGGATCGAGCGCGCCGCCGGGTCCCTCGACGTCACCGGCTACCAGGCCCGGTGGGACGCCGAGGTGTCGCTGCGGCTGGTGATGCTCCACCTGATCCACGAGTACGCCCGGCACAACGGGCACGCGGACTTCCTGCGGGAGGCGATCGACGGGGTGGTGGGGGCCTGAGCGAGGCGGGGCCTGAGGGGGAGGAGGGGCCCTACCAGCCGAGGAGGTGGGTGCGGTGGGTGAGGGCGGCGAGGACGGAGTCGGCGGTCGCCTCGGGGGTGAGGTCGGTGGTGTCGAGGGTGTGGGTGGCGTCCTCGGGGGCCGGGCCGGCCTGGAGGACGACGTAGTGGAGGGCGGCGCCGGTGGTGCGGCTCTCGCGCCGGAAGGTGTCGAGGGCGGCGGGCGCCGCGGGGGACTCCACCACGACCTGGTAGCCGCGGGTGGCGTAGGCGAAGGCGGCCTGGGCGGCCGCGGCCAGGGCGGTGGCGTTCTGGCGCTGGGCCTCGGGCAGGTGCGGCGGGAGCTGGCCGCTGCGGATGACCCGCAGGAAGTCGTCGGTCCGCAGGTGGACGCTCGGGTTCAGCTCCCGGGCGAGCAGCTCCGCGACCGGGCTGTTCCCGGCCCCGGCCGGGTCGACGAGGACGAGGACGCCCCCGGCGCCCCCGCCGCCCCCGAGCTCCGGCCCACCTACGGTCGTACGGTTCACAGCTGCTGATCCCTTCGCGGGCCGGGGACGGTCGGGTAGCCGGGGCGGGGCGGTCGGAGTGCGAAGGGGCTGGTCGGCCCATATCCGGACAACCGACCGCCTCGTCCCTACGACTGATGCGTTTCGGGGATCAACCTAGTCCAAACGGGTGGCCCGAGTCGTCCCCCACCCGGTTCCTGGGCGGGTCGGCGAGACGACCTGGGGCCCGCCGACGGCCCCTACCGGTCGCCGGTGCGCAGCACGATCGGGTTGGTGAGCGCCGCCATCGGCCCCCAGGGCAGGTCCGGGCCCATCGAGTTGCCCCGGCCCGGGGTGCCGTCCGCCTTCGGGTGGCGCACCTCGGCCCGGACGTAGGCGGCGAGCGAGGCGGTGGTGCGCCAGATCACCGTGCCGGCGCCGTCGGCGGGCAGCGACTCCTGGTGCATCTGCCCCTCGTCGGTGAGCAGGCGGACCGTCCCGCCGGGCACGCCGGAGACGGTGAGCCGGACGTCCAGCGGGGCGTCGGCGGGGACGGTCAGCTCCTCGCCGATGCCCGCCTGGCGGCCGTGTCCGGTGACGGTGAGGTCCAGCCCGACGGCGGAGGACTCGGCCAGCCAGCTGCGCCCGGCGCGCAGCCCGTCGAGGATCGCGTCCCGGGTGAGGTCCTCGGCGAGCACCACGGTGTGGGGGGAGCCGATGACCTGCGGTTCGCTGTGCGCGTCGCTGTTGCCCAGGGCGGGCAGCCAGGAGCGGCCCTCGCGCAGGGCGACGGCGAGCCGGCCGTCCCAGGTGTCCACCGCCGACTCGTCGTCGTACGTCCAGGGGCCGTTCCACACCTCGACGGCGTCGGCCTCCTCGTAGCCGAACTTCCACTGGCAGGCGACGTACGGGCAGTACGGGTGTGCGGGCACCACCAGGCCGCCGGACCGGTGGACCTGACGGGCGAAGCGCGGGTACTCCTCGTCGCGCGAGCGGTAGCGCCAGTCGACGAACTGGCCGGGCTTCAGGCCGAGGGCCAGCCAGTGGCCGTTGCGGGTGGTGATCTCCTCGCCCGGCAGGATCAGCAGGTCGGGGCCGGCCAGCGGGCCCCAGGCGGCGTGCGAGGAACTGGTGTTGTGGTCGGTCGAGACGATGAAGTCCAGGCCGGCCGCGCGCGCTCCGGCGGCCACCTCCTCGGGCTTGCGCCGCCCGTCGGAGTGGACGGTGTGCAGGTGGCAGTCGCCCCGGTACCAGGCCCGGCCGCGGCCGCGGGCGCGTTCGGCGGGGTACTGCGGGGTGAACCGCGGCTCGGGCGGGCCGAACCGGAGGGTGACCTCGACGTGGTAGTCCAGGCCCTGCGGGGCGACCTGGTAGGGGCCGAGGACGACGTGCCAGGTGCCGGGGTTGATCGGGCCGGGGAGGTAGCCGGGGGTCGCGGCGCGGCGGGAGAGGCTGAATCCGGTGCGGAAGCCGCCGGACCAGCCGCGGAAGCCGGGGCCGCCGAGGTCGGTGCCGCGTTCGTCGAAGATGCCGATGTCGCAGGAGTTGCCGGGGGTGCCGGCCGGGACCGGCGGCTTGTCGTAGCCGTAGGAGACGGCTATCTCGCGGACGCCCTCGGGCACCTCGACCGGGAGGTACACGAAGTCGGGGGCGCCGGTGGGCAGGTGGCCGGTGAGGGTGAGGGTGAGGGTGCGGTCGGCGGGCGTGGTGCCGGGGGCGTCGGCGGGGGTGGCGTTCGCCTGGCCGGTGGTGGCGGCCAGGCCCAGGGCGGTGGCGGCGCCGGTGGCGAGGCCGGTGCGGAGCAGGTCGCGGCGGGCGGGCCGGGCCGGCTGCACGGCGGGCTGCTCGGCTGGTTCGGCGGTCGGTTGGTGGGTCGGCTGGTCGGGGCGCGGGCTGCTGGGTTCGGTCGGCATCGAGGCCTCCGGATCGGGGCGGGTGGGTCGCTCGCGTGACTACCCCGGCGAGTGAACCGGGGGTGAGTCGGGGCCCACGGGGGTGGGGCGGGCCGGTGAAGAGGGGCCGGGCGGGGTCGGGGGCGAGTTGCGGTGAGTGACGAATGGTCGGTTCATAGTCATGTCATCAGTTGATGTGAGAAACAGCCTGAACGGGAGACGACCGTGTCGGTGAGTCGGCGGACGCTGCTCATGGTGGTGGCCGGAGGGGCACTGGTGGGTTGCGGGGGCAGGGCGGCGGGCACCGGTTCGGCCGCGTCGTCGGCCTCCGCCCCGGCCGCCCCGACGGCTTCGGCGGCCCCGGCGACACCGTCCGGCGGGCCCGCCGAGGCCGCCGCCGGGCCGACGTCCGCGCCGGAGTCGACTCCCGATCCGACGCCCGAGCCCGCGGGACAGGCCCCGCACGTGCCGACCCGGGCCGAGACGGTGGAGCGGTACGGCGCGCTGGCGCCGAGCGAGTGGGGGCTGGACGTCTCCGGGGTGGTCACCGCGCTGCCGGGCGGTGAGAGCGCCATGGCGCTCACCTTCGACGCCTGTGGCGGCCCCGGCGGCAACGGCTACGACGCCGACCTGATCGACTTCCTGCGGGCGCACGACGTGCCGGCCACCCTCTTCCTGAACGCCCGCTGGATCGACGCCAACCCGGACGAGTTCGAGCGGCTCGCCGCCGACCCGCTGTTCGAGATCGGCAACCACGGCACCGCCCACCGCCCGCTCTCGGTCACCGGCCGCTCCGCCTACGGCATCGCCGGGACGGGCGGCGTCGGCGAGGTGTACGACGAGGTGACGGGCAACGCGCGGAAGCTCACCGGGCTGCTCGGGCACCCGCCGCGGTTCTTCCGCTCCGGCACCGCGCACTACGACGACGTCGCCACCCGGGTGGTCGCCGACCTGGGCCAGGGCGTGGCCGGTTTCACCGTGAACGGGGACGACGGGGCGACGTACAGCGCGGCCGAGGTGCGGCGCCAGGTCTCCTCGGCCCCGCCGGGCGCGATCGTGATCGGTCACATGAACCACCCGGGCGGTGGTACGGCTCCCGGGGTGGCCGGCGCGGTGCCGGGGCTGCTGGCGGCGGGGCGGAGCTTCGTGCGGCTCTCGGACGTGCTGTAGCCGGGAGGCCCGTGGCGGGGCCCGCCGCGAGGTGCGCGCCCCGGGGGGTACCTCCCGGCCGAAGGCCGGGGGAGCGTCGCGGCCCCGGCAAGGACCCAGGAGACAGGCCCTACGCCAGGCGCAGACCGCCCGGGTGCTCCTCCTCGATGATCCGGACCAGCCAGTCGAAGACCGTCGGCCCCCGGCCCGCCCGGGCGGCCGTCAGCTCGGCGGTGATGTGCGCCCGGTTGGTCGGGTGGGCGCGGCCCAGCCGCCGTTCCAGCTGACGGACCGTCTCCGGGTAGCCGAGGTTGCGGCGGGAGACCTCGTGGTGGCGCCACTCGATGACCCAGTCACCGTCGTCCGGCGTGCCGTAGCCGCCGCGCAGACAGTCGGCGAAGGCGTCGAGGTTGCGGCCGAAGTAGCCGTCCGCCCCGATGGTCCGCCCGGCCGCCTCCCAGAAGTCCTCCAGGGTCTTGATCCCGTCGCCGTCGATCACATAGGTCACCGTCACGGGGACGAGGATATGCGGCGCCGACGGCGGGACGGGGGTGGGTCGGGGGCCGGTCAGGGGGAGACCGCGATCGCGGTGGCGAGCAGTCCGTTCCGGACCGCCCAGCGGCCGTCGAAGCCGTCGATCCGGCGGCCGTCGACCACCGGGCCGGGCACGAGCAGCCGGGCGGTGAAGGTGCCGTCGGGGGAGAGGTCCAGCTCGGCCTCGCTGAAGTCCAGGAAGAGCAGGGTCAGCGGGAACCAGGCCTTGTAGACCGACTCCTTGGCGCTGAACAGGATGCGGTCCCACGGGACGCCCGGGTGCTCGGCGGCCAGCTTGGCGAGCCGCTGCTGCTCGACCGGCAGCGCGATGGCCTCCTGGACGCCCTCCGGCAGCGGCAGCGCGGGCTCGGCGTCGATGCCGACGGAGGCGAGGGTGCCGGCCCGGGCCACGGCCGCGGCGCGGAAGCCGTCGCAGTGGGTGAGGCTGCCGACCACGCCGTCCGGCCAGCTCGGCGCGCCGCGCAGGCCGGGGACGAGTGGCTGGTACGGGACGCCGAGTCGGGTGAGGGCGGCCCGGGCGCAGTGCCGGACGGTGGTGAACTCGCGGCGCCGCTTGTCGACGGCGCGGGCGATGATCGCTTCCTCCTCGGGCTCCAGCCGGGCCTCCGGCGGATCGAGGTAGGCCACCTCGGTCACCACGACGTCCGGCAGCAGGTCCCCGATCATCCGTTCCCCCCTCGGTCGGTTGCGCGGGTGGTCGCCGCGCGGGACGAGGGTAACCCGGGCGGAGGGATCTCGGTGGGCTGATCGGGGACCACGGCCGGGGTGCCCGGCTGCTCGGAGGCGGCCGCCGCCTCGCGCAGGGCTTGCTACTTGGTGAGCAGGCGGGCGAAGTCCAGTCCGAGGCTGCCGAGGACGGGCAGCGCGCCGAGGTCGGTGACGCCGGCGACCGGAATGCTGTAGCCCTGGTTCACCTCGCGGGGTGCCGCACCGGCGGTGACGGGTGCGGTGGTCGGGAGCAGGACGGTGCCGAGGAGCAGGGCGACGAGCGAGGTGCGCATCTGAGGGGGCCTCCGGAGGGGGACGGGTGACGGCCTGTCAACACCCTCCGTGCCGGGGCGGTCACGCATCTTCGTCCCTTCGGGCGCATTGGTAAAGATTCCTGCCTTGTGTTCATGCCGACATCGTGGAGGTCTGGACCACAATGCGCTCGAACGCATACGTTTCCTCCACGGGGGCGGGCGTTCGATCGATGAACTGCTGTGCGGTTCGCCGGACTTGTCGCCTGTCATGCCCATGACCTGCACTGCAACCGGAGGGAACGAACCCATGCGCGCCATCGGCAAGAACCTCAGGATCCTCGCGGGCGCCCCGCTCGCCGCAGCCGCCCTCATCGCCCTCTCGGCCGGCTCCGCCAGCGCCGCGATACCGATCAACAAGCCCATGTCCGGCAAGGCCACCTACTACAACGACGCCGGCTACGGTGCCTGTGGCACCCAGATCAACGCCGCGACCCAGATGCTGGTCGCCGTCTCGCATGCCTGGTGGACCACCGCCAACCCCAACAACGACCCGGTCTGCAAGGGCATTTCGGTCAAGGTCACCTACCAGGGCAAGACCATCACCGTCCCGGTGAAGGACCAGTGTCCCTCCTGCGACTCCACCCACATCGACCTCAGCCAGCCGGCCTTCGCCAAGCTGGCCCCGCTGGACAAGGGCGTCATCACCGGCCTGAGCTGGCAGTTCGTCAAGACCGCGCTGAACGGCAAGACGGTCGAACTGTCCGCCCCGATCACCGGCTCCACCATCGGCTGAGCCGGCCCCCGAACGGCCGTGCCCGCCCCCGCGGCATGACGGGGGCGGGCACGGCTGCCGTCCGAGGGCCGGTCGTCGGTCGGCAGGGCACGGGCGGGGACCGGCCGTTCGGGATCACGGCCGGCCGCCGCCGAGCGGCGGGGCCATCGCGAGCAGCAGCTGGACGGCCGGGGGCGCGGTGCGCGGATTGTGGGCGAGCCCCAGGGTGACGGTCGGCACCGGGGCGGTGAGCCGGCGCAGGCAGACACCGGGGATCCGGAACACCCGGGCCCGCCCCTCGGGGATGGGCGCGATGCCGTAACCCGCCGCCACCGCCAGCAACAGCTGCTCGTCGTCCGGCTCCTCCCGGACGATCCGCGGCGAACCGCCGGGCCAGAGCTGCGCCGTGATCAGCGCGTGCATCCCGGGCCCGTTCTCACGCGGCCACAGCACCACCGGCTCGTCCACGATCCGGTGCCGGCCGATCCGGGCCCGGCCGCGGGCGAGCGGATGGCCGGCCGGCACGGCGAGCAGCAACTCCTCCTCGGCGATGATCCGGCAGGCGAGCTCGGGGACGTCCAGCGGCGGCCGGACGAACGCCGCATCCAGCCGCCCGGCGAGCAACTCGCCGACGCTGTGCGAGGTCCAGGTGGTCTGCAGCGCGACGTCCAGCCGCGGGTGCCGGTTGCGGAACTCCGTCACCAGGGCGTCACAGACCCCGCCGCGGGCGGAGCGGGTGTACGCCACGCGCAGTCTGCCCTCCCGCCCCTGCACCACCGCCGCGACCCGCTCCTCGGCCGCCGCCACCTCCCGCAGCACCCGCCGGGCCTCCTCCGCGACGGCCCGCCCGACCGGGGTCAGCGCGCAGCCCTTGCTGGTCCGCTCCACCAGCTCTGCGCCCAGCTGCCGCTCCAGCGCCTTGATCTGCTGGCTGAGCGCCGGCTGCGCCACGTGCAGCCGCCGGGCGGCCCGGGTGAAGTTCAACTCCTCGGCCAGCACGGAGAAGTAGCGCATCCGGCGCAGATCCAGACGCAGGTCCATCCGCAGATCCATCCGGCGATGATAAGCGCGGGTTATCGCTCCCGGACAGAACCGGTCTTGGACGGCCTCCGCCGCGACCGGCTTTCCTGGAGACGGCCGCCGGCACCCCGGCGGTCAGGCCTTCGAGGGAGGAGTTCACGATGGACGTCGTCGTGGTCGGAAGCGGAGTCATCGGGCTCACCACAGCGATCCGGCTGCAGGAGAAGGGGCTTCGGGTCGTCGTGGCGACGGCCGACGGCCTGCTCTCGACGACCTCGGCCGTCGCCGCGGCCGTCTGGTTCCCGGTCGCCACCGGCACCGACCGCCGGGTGGCGCACTGGTCCGCCACCGCCTTCGCCGAGTTCGCCCGCCAGGCCGAGCAGGGCGTCCCCGGCGTCTCGATGCGCAGTACCCGGATGCTGGAGCACGAGCGGCAGCCGGAGGGCCTGCCCTGGTGGGGCGAGGCCGTCCCCGACCTGCGCCGGCTGACGGCCGCCGAACGCGGACCGGACTGCGCGGACGGCTGGTCCTTCACCGCCCCCGCCATCGAGATGCCGCTCTACCTGCCCTGGCTGCTCGGCCGGTTCGTCGACAACGGCGGCGAGGTCGTCCAGCGCCGCCTCGACGCCCTCGACCAGGCCCTCGCCTGGGCACCCGTCGTCGTCAACGCCACCGGAATCGGCGCCCGGCAGCTCTGCGACGACCGGGCTGTGCACCCGGTGCGCGGCCAGCTCGTCCTCGTCCGCAACCCCGGACTGCCCACCTCGACCCGCATCCAGGACGACCCGGCCGGCTACACCTACATCCACCCCCGCAGCGCCGACGTCGTCCTCGGCGGCACCTTCGAACCCGACGACTGGAACACCACCCCCGACCCGGCCACCGCCGAGGCCATCCTCGCCCGCTGCGCGGCCCGCATCCCCGAGCTCCGCCACGCCCGCGTCATCGGCCACGCCGTCGGCCTGCGCCCCGCCCGCCACGGCGGCCCCCGCCTCGAAGCGGAACCGGGCGGCCGGATCGTCCACAACTACGGCCACGGCGGTGCCGGCGTCACCCTCAGCTGGGGCTGCGCCGACGCGGCGGCCGCGCTGGTGGGGTGACCGGGCGGCCCGCCCGAGACAGTCATCCCCGCCGGACCGGGCAGTGTCCGCATCACGACCACGGCGGCGGGGCGGATTCGCTACGGTTGCGCGCTGAGAACGTCCCGCGTCCCGCTTTCGCTCCCCGCTCCCGCTCCCCGATTCCCTTGCTCCGGAGGAACCTTGGCATCGATCACGCTCGACGCCGAGCGCCGCGTCCAGGCCGACACCGGACGCGTCCGGGTCGCCGCCGTGGACGTGCTGCGCTCGCTCGGCTTCCAGATCACCTCGGAGATGGCCACCGTGGTCGAGGCCCGGCGCGGCTCCGCCGTCCGCTCGGCGATGCTCCTGCCCGACCAGGTGCCGCTCGCGGCCCGCCTCCACCTCGCGCCCGCCGACGGCGTGCACACCTCGGTGTCCCTGCACCTGACCGACCGGGCCGTCTCGGTGATCGCACTGGGCGTGCAGGACCCGTACGTGGCCGCCTTCCAGCAGACGCTGTCCGCCCTCGACCGGGCACTCACCGGCCTCGACCCGGCGGCCGGCTTCCCCCAGCCCCGCTGGTGGGCCCGCGCGCCCCGGGCCGACACGCTGGCCCGGCACCACGAGACGGGCCAGCGCCTCGTCGGCGGGGTCGCCGCCCGCGTCAACGAGCGGCTCTCCGGCGGGCGCCGCTCCACCGGCCCGGCGCTGTGGGAGGGTATCGAGCGCATCGTCTTCCGCTCTCCGGCCGGCTACCTCGCGATGGACATGGCCACCGCCCGCACCCTGCTGGCGATCCCGGTGATGATCGGCAGCCGGCCGGAGGGCGTACCGGAGCAACTGGCCGCCGACGTCGCGCGGTTGGCGGCCATGGTGGAGGGCCGCCTCAGCTCGGGTGGGTTCGGTTCGGTGGAGGTGGCGGTCGCCGAGGCGGACCGCCCGGCCTTCGAGTTCCTGCACCGCCAGTTCGGCATCCGCTCGCTCCTGCCCGTCCGCACCCTCTGCACCTGCCGGGCCTGCCGGCAGACCAAGGTCGTCAACCTCGACCTCAAACGGCTGCGGCAGCGGAAGAACCGCCTCAAGACCATCGCCTCGGTGCTGCAGACGACGTACGAGAAGGACGGCGACCCCAACCCATTCCTGATCTTCGGGGCGATCTTCCAACGGTCCAGGATCGACCCCGACTTCGTCTGCGTGCGCTGCGAGAGCACCGTCGCCGACGAACAGCCGGTGACCTTCTGTCCGAGCTGCGGCGACATGCGCACCGAGGCCGTCCTGGACACCTGCTCCGAATGCGGCCACGACTTCCGGGCCCTCGCCCCGGACCTCCCCGCCTGGGACCCCGCGCCCCCGCCCCCGCTCACCCCGCCCCCGCCCCCGCTCACCCCGCCGATGCCGCCGACCCCGCCGCCGCCCGTCGTGCCCCCGATGCCCACGGCTCCGCCCCGCCCCAACTGCGCCGTCTGCGGGGGCAGCTACCCCGTGCTCTGGTCCGTCCAGGTCCTCGACGGCCCCCACCAGAGACCGCTCACCGTCTGCGCCACCACCTCCCGCTGCTCCCCGCCCTCCGTCGCCCCGCCCGTCCGGATCCGCACCTGAGGCCCACGGGGCGGGGGCGCGGGGGTGCGGCGGGGGAGCGGTTTGGGAAGGTGGTGCCTGCCGACCCGGTAGTGGGGCGGCGGTGACCAGAGGGGATTGCCGGGATGGCCGAGAAGCCGGTGCTGTACGTCGTGGTCTGTGCGGCGGGGGTCGCGGGCGGGGTCGGGGAGTTGATCACCGCGGCTCAGCGGCAGGGGTGGGACGTGGGGGTGGTGGCGACTCCGAACGCCATGGCGTTCATCGACGCCGAGGCGATCACCGCGCAGACCGGGTACCCGATCCGCTCGGCCTGGCGCAGGCCCGGAGAGCCGCGTCCCCTGCCGGACCCGGACGCGATCGTCGTCTCGCCCGCCACCTTCAACTCGATCAACAAGTGGGCGCTGGGCATCTCCGACACCCTCGCCCTCGGCATCCTCTGCGAGTCGTACGGCTGGGGCATCCCCGTCGCCGTGCAGCCCTGCCTGAGCGCGGCCCAGGCGGCCCATCCGGCGTACGAGGAGAGCCTGGCGAAGCTGCGGCGGACGGGGGTGCGGATCGCGGACTTCGTGCCCGGCTCGTACAGCTGGACGCGGGCGCTGGAGCTGCTGCGGGACTGACAGGGTGGCTGATCGGGGCCGGCGATCCTTGCACTGTGAGGGGTGGCCCGCAGCGGCCCGCCGGAGGTAGCGTCCGGGCAGGTC
This sequence comes from Kitasatospora sp. NPDC048298, assembly GCF_043201465.1. Lineage (NCBI taxonomy): Bacteria > Bacillati > Actinomycetota > Actinomycetes > Kitasatosporales > Streptomycetaceae > Kitasatospora > Kitasatospora sp. NPDC048298. Next base: position 32,105 of record NZ_JBICYZ010000049.1, on the reverse strand, counting down.
AGCGAGGGTGTGGGAGGTTTCCGGTGGCGGCGGTCAACGGCGAGGTGTCGTTCTGGTACGCGGCGGACGGGGTGCCCGAGGAGGGGCCCGCCCTGCCGGGGAGCCGGGACGTCGACGTGTGCATCGTCGGCGGCGGGTACACCGGTCTCTGGACGGCCTACTACCTGAAGAAGGCCGACCCCTCCCTGCGGATCGCCGTCCTCGAACAGCGCTTCTGCGGCTACGGCGCCTCCGGGCGCAACGGCGGCTGGCTGTACAACGGCTTCGCGGGGCGCGGCGCGTTCGCCAAGCGGTACGGGCGGCAGCGTGCGGCGGAGATGCAGCGGATGATGGACGCGGCGGTCGGGGAGGTCGTCGACGTCGCCGCGGCCGAGGGGATCGAGGCGGACATCGTCCTCGGCGGCGTCCTCGAAGTAGCCCGCAGCAAGCCCCAGTTGGAGCGCCTGCGCGAGCACGTCGAGGGCGAGCGGGCCTACGGCGAGGGCCGGTTCGAGCTGCTCGGCGAGAAGGAGACACGAGACCGGATCGACGTCGCCGGCACCATCGGCGGCTGCTGGACCCGGTACGGCGCCCGCATCCAGCCCGCGAAGCTCGCCCGCGGACTCGCCCGCACCGTACGCGAGTTGGGCGTCGACGTGTACGAGGGGACGACCGTCACCGCGATCCTGCCCGGCGACGGCCACCGCAAGCCCCGCGCCGTCACGCCGTACGGCACCGTCACCGCCGACCAAGTGCTGCGCGCCACCGAGGGGTTCACGGCCGGACTGCGCGGCGAGAAGCGCACCTGGCTGCCGATGAACTCCGCGATGGTCGCCACCGAGCCGCTGCCCGCCGAGTTCTGGGCGGAGACCGGCTGGCAGGGCCGCCAGGTGCTGGGCGACTTCGCCCACGCCTACATGTACGCCCAGCGCACCGCCGACGACCGGATCGCGCTCGGCGGGCGGGGCGTGCCGTACCGGTTCGGCTCGCGCACGGACTCGGACGGCAGCACCCAGGTGGAGACGGTGCGCCAGCTCCGCCGGATCCTCGACAGCTTCTTCCCGGCCGCCGCGCACGCGCGGATCGACCACGCCTGGGCGGGCGTGCTCGGCGTCCCCAGGGACTGGTGCGCCACCGTCGAGCTGGACCGGGTGAGCGGGCTCGGCTGGGCGGGCGGGTACGTCGGCAGCGGGGTGACCACCACCAACCTGGCCGGCCGCACCCTGCGGGACCTGGTGCTCGGCCGGGACACCGAGCTGACCCGGCTGCCCTGGGTCGGCCACACCGTGCGGCGCTGGGAGCCGGAGCCGCTGCGCTGGCTCGGCGTGCACGCGATGTACGCGGCGTACCACGCCGCCGACCGGCAGGAGGCGGCCGGCCGGGCCACCACCTCGCCGATCGCCCGGGTCGCGGACGTCGTCGCCGGGCGCTGAGCCTTCGGGCGTGTTGAGCCCTTGGATGCGTTGAGCCGTTGGGCGTGCTGAGCCTTCGGACGCGTTGAGCCTTCGGGTGCGCTGAGCCTTCGGACGCCGAACGAGCGGCTCCGGAACGCCGGGTTGACGTCCCGACGTGCCCGTACCGCGTTGCGCCGACCGCCGGTGGGGCCGTCCCGCCACGATGTGCGGATGACAGTGAACGAGGTGGATCCGTCGACGGCTCCGCACGATCCACCGCCGCGCATCGATGGTCCATTCGGTCGTGCCGCCGAGCGGATTCGCCCGGCAGCAACGACGGTGAAGGCGTGCTGAGGAGAACACCGCCGGCCCTCGCGGTCGCCCTGCTGCTCTGCGCGCCGACGGCCGGCGCGTGGGCCGGGTCGCCGGGTCGGCAGGTGGCGGTGGTGGACCAGGCCTCGCGCAGCGTGCTGGTGTTGCAGAGCGCCGAGGAGCTGATGGCCTATCGCGGGCCGGACCGGCTGCCGGTGGTCTGGGGCTGGAGTGCCGACCGGGCACCGGAGTTGGCGGATCTGACGCCCGCGCGCAGCTGGACCAACCCGGACGAGGCGAAGTCCCGCGTCCGGCACGGGCGGCGCTACCTGCTGACGACCGCCTCCGGAGGGCTCGCCGCCGTCGTGGAGACCGCCACCGGCCGGGTCCACTGGGCGGCGGACCTGGGGACGGCCGTCAACCCGCACAGCATCGAGCTGCTGCCGGACGGCAACGTGGCCGTGGCCGCGAGTTCGGGCGGCTGGGTGCGGCTGTACGCGGCCTCGCAGGGCCCGCGGGCCGCGGCGTACGCGCAGTTCCCGCTGCCGGGTGCGCACGGGGTGCACTGGGACGGCCGGACCGGCCTGCTCTGGGCGCTCGGCGACACGGCACTGACCGCGCTGCGGGTCGGCGGCACCCCGGCCGCGCCGACGCTCGACGCCGTGCGGAGCAGCCCCCTGCCGGGGAGCGGGGGGCACGACCTGGCCGCCGTCCTGGCGGCTCCCGGGGGGTTCTGGGTAACCACCTCGGACGGCCTGTGGCGCTACGACCCGGCCACCGGCCGCTTCACCGCCGTGCACCTGGCCGATCCGGCCGCCGAGCGGGACCTCAAGAGCGTCGGCGACGAGCCGGGCACCGGCCGGTTGCTCACCGTGGCGCCCGAGCACGAGGCTCCGTGCGACTGGTGCACCTCGGTGATCACCCTGCACCGGCCCGAGGGCACGCGGTCGCTGCGCGGCGCGCACCTGTACAAGGCGAGGTGGTGGAGTGGCTGGTAGCAGACTTCGGAGTCCGGGGAGTCCATCCTGGGGCGCGCGTCGGAAATTCCACCCGAATTGCGGACGGCATTCGACTGATGGGGCATATTGTGTACACCGACAAACTACTCCGATGGTGGTCAGTTTCCCGTCGCGGTCCGCAAACCATCAGTCGACCCCGGTCGGCTGGGATAGCGTCGTGGGGTCGGGGGGTCGACACCGATCCGGTGTAATCGAACGCTAGCTACCGGGCCGTAACGGCCGAATGAGTCATGGAGAAAATCATGCGGAATTTCCCTGCGGAAAACCGGCCGGACGGAGTTGACGACCTTCAGCTCGCGATGGAATCACTGGCAGCCTTCCCGTCCCGGAACGCGGGGAGCGGGGCGGACGTGACCGAGCGGCTCGCGGCCGTTCACGACCTCTGCCGCGCGGTCGACGGGGTGCTGGACAGCCTGGTCGTCCAGGCGGCGGCCGAGGCGGCCGAGGAGGGGTGGACCGCGGCCCGGATGGCGGCCGAACACTCCGGCTACTACGCCAGGTTGCAGCGCGCGCTGCTCCCCGCCGGTGCCGGGCTGACCCGGCAGTGAGCGCGGTGCAACCGGGCGTGCACGTGCTGTCCTGCCCCACCCGGTGGAGCGACGTCGACGAGAACGGGCACATCAACAACGCGCGTCTGGTCGGCTACATCCAGGAGGGGATTTACGACCTGTTCAGCCACCACGAAACCGCCGTACGGGAATCGCTGTTCCCGTCCGGATTCATTATCGCCAGGCACGAGATCGACTACCTGGAGCAGTTGCACCACCGGCCCGAGCCGTTGTCGGTGCGACTCACCGTGGAACGGCTCGGACGGAGTTCCGCGCAGGTCGAGGTGAATGTCTGCCGGGACCGGATCACCTTTATGCGGGCACGGACGGTGGTGGTCGCCCGGGACCGCGATTCCGGCCGCTCACGGGCGCTGAGCCCGGCCGAGCGGAGCTTTCTCTCGGCGTTCATGGCGGACGCGGCCCGCGCCCAGGCGGCCCTGGCGGCCACCACGGTGACCGCGGCCACGGCGGTGAGCACCACCACGGTGGTGGCCACGGCCGTGACGGCCGCGGCGGTGGGCACGGCGGTGAGCACGGCCGGGGTGGCCGCGACGCCGCCGGCGCAGCGGGTTCCGGCCGGTGCGGCCGCCGCCGCGGTGCCGTCGCGCCGACCGCGCAGGCGGTGCCACGCCTCGGTGCGGTGAACCGCCGCCCGGGTCCGGCGGCGGCGATCCCGCCCGGCCGGCCCCCCGGTCTCGGGGGCGTCCGTACGGTTCCTTGACGGCCGGCCGCTTCCGCGGGCGCCGGGGCGAGTTACGCTGAGCAGCACGGGCACCGGTACGTTCCACGGTGGTCACGGGCTGCGACCTCCCTGCTGGTCCAGGGCGAGCGGGCCGCCGTCGGGCCGGCCGGCGCCGCCGACCGGAAGGAGGATGCAATGACCATCTCCTGGGAGGACTTCCTCGCCCGCGTGGTGGAGCGCGGTGAGTACCGGAGCCAGGCCGAGGCGGATCACGCCGCCCGGGTCGTGCTGGCCCTGCTCGGCGAGCACCTGGTGGGGTCCGAGCGGGTCGAACTCGCCGACGCGCTGCCCGTCACCTACGCCCCGCTGCTGCGCGACGCCGCGCCCGCGTCCGAGCCGCTGACCGCCGAACGCTTCGTGCAGGCCGTGGTGGGGTGGATCGACGGCGCGACCCCGGCGACGGCGCAGTGGGACATCGGGGCCGTGCTCAGCACCGTCGCCGACCTGGTCCCCGGGGAGCTGCTGGACCGGGTGATCGAGCAACTCCCGGACGGCTACGACCTGCTGTTCGGCCACCCGGCACCGGCCTGAGCGCCGGGCAGGCCCGCCCCGCGCCGGCAGCTACCCCGTGGTGGCCCGGAACAGCTCCGCGCCCGGGCCGGTCAGCTCGACCGGCCCGGCGCCCGGGCGGAGATAGGCCGACGCGCCCGCCGGGAGCGGGAGTTCGGCGCCGCCGGGTGCCCGCAGCCGGGCCCGCCCGGAGACGCAGAGCAGGATCTGCGGGGTGGCGAGGTCGACGCGGACGGTGGTGGCGCCGGGGCGCAGCCGGAAGAGCGCGAACTCCTCGGCGGGTGAGGCGAAAGCCTCCTCGCCGTCGCGCCCCGTCGGGCGCGGTACGAGCACCTCGGGCTCCCCGGTGCGGAACGACGTGACCGCCAGCAGGCCGTCCACGTCGACGTGCTTGGCGGTGAGCCCGCAGCGCAGCACGTTGTCCGACTCGGCCATCAACTCCACGCCCACGCCCCGCAGATAGGCGTGCGGCATCCCGGCGTCCAGGTACAGGGCCTGCCCGGCGCCGAGCCGGACGTGGTTGAGCGGCAGCGCGGCGAGCAGCCCGCGGTCGCCGGGGTACTCCTCGGCGAGGCGGGCGTACGCGGCGCAGCTCGCGCCGTACGGTCCGCCGGTTGCGGCGGCGCGCCGCAAGGCCCCGGTGACGGCGGCCAGTTCGGCGGCGTCGGCGTTCAACCCGGCGCGCAGCAGCTCGGGCAGCACGGCCTCGGCGGGCCGGGTGCGCAGGGCGGCGGCCCAGGACGGGAGCACGCCGAGGGCGTCCAGCAGCCGGGCGGTGGCGGCGGCCGGACGGAAGCCGCACAGCGCCTCGAAGTCGCCGAGGGCGCAGATGAGTTCGGGCTTGTGCCCGCGGTCCTTGAACACCCGCTCCGGCGCGTCCAGCGGAATCCCCCTGGCCTGCTCCGCGGCGTAGCCGGCCTCGGCCTGGGCGCGGGTGGGGTGGACCTGGAGGGAGAGGGCCCGGTCGGCGGCCAGCACCTTGAACAGGAACGGCAGCGCCGGGCCGAACCGCCGTACGGTGTCCGGTCCGAGCAGGCCGTCCGGGTCGGCGTCGATCAGCTCGTTCAGCGGCCGCGGGACATCGCCGTTGCCGTCGCCGTCGCCGTCGCCGTCGCCGGTGACGAGCAGCGACGGCGCCGACGGGTGGGCGCCCAGCCAGAGTTCGGCCTGCGGGGTGCCGTCGGGCGCGGTGCCGATGAGCGCGGGGATGGCGGTGGGCGAACCCCAGGCGTAGCGGCGGACGGGGTTGCGCAGGAGGGCGAAGGGCGGCAGCGGGGACGGCGGCATGGGGCGGCTCCGGGCGGGCTCAGCGGCAGAGCGCGGCGGCGCCGATCAGCCCGGCGTCGGTGCCGAGTTCGGCGCGGCGCACGTCCAGGCCGCGGATGTACGAGAGGGCGGCGTAGCGGTCCAGGTGTCGGGCGAGCGGGGCGAACAGCACGTCCCCGGCGGCGGACACCCCGCCGCCGACGACGACCCGGGAGAGGTCCACCAGGGCGGCCGTGGCGGCGATCCCGGCGGCCAGCGCCTGGGCGGCGCGGTCGAAGGAGGCCAGCGCGATGCGGTCACCCGCGGCGGCGGAGACGGCGACGGCGCGGGCCGTCCGGTCGCCGTCCGCGGGCCGCCAGCCCTCGGCGAGGGCCCGGCGGGCGATCGCGGCGCCGCTGGCGAGGCCCTCCAGGCAGCCGCGGGAGCCGCACGGGCATGGCTCGCCGTCCAGGTCGACGGTGATGTGGCCGAGGTGGCCGGCGTTGCCGCTGGGGCCGGGGCGCACGGCTCCGTCGAGCACCAGTCCGGCGCCGACGCCGGTGGACACCACCAGGCAGAGCGCGTTGTCGGCGCCCCGGGCCGCGCCCCGCCAGTGCTCGGCGGCGGCCATCGCCACGCCGTCCCCGGCGAGCCGGACGGGCAGGGCGCGGGCGGCCGCCGCCGGGTGCGCCGCCACCGCCGGGTGCGCGGCGACCGCCTCGACCAGCGGGAAGCCGCGCCAGCCGGGGATGTTGACCGGGCTGACGGTGCCGCCGGCGAGGTCGACCGGGCCGGCGCTGCCGATCCCGACGGCCGTCACGGCGGCCCAGTCGGCCGTCCCGGCGAGCCGTTCCAGCACCTGGTGCACCACGGCGAGCACGGCCGCGCCCGGCTCGGTGGCCGGGGTGGGCAGCTGGAGCCGGTGCCGCAGCCGCCCGTCGGCGTCGACCAGCGCCCCGGCGATCTTGGTGCCGCCGATGTCGAGGGCGGCGAACAGCGGGGTGACGGGCACGGCGGGCTCCAGATCGGTCGGGGGCGGCGCCCCGGCCACGGGGCCGAGGCGCCGAACAGCGTAAGAGGGCCGAACATCGTAAGGGCGCCGAACAGCGTAAGGGTTAGGCAGTCGCCCGCAGGCGCAGGGTCACCAGCTCGAACGGGCGCAGCGCGAGCCGCACCGCGCCGTCCTCGAACGCGACCTCGCCTCGGGTGCCGTCCCAGGGCCGTTCCAGCAGGTCGCAGGGCACGGCGTCGGCCAGCGGGAAGGAGGTGGTCAGCCGGCCCCGGGCGCGGCCGCCGCCCGCCTCGTAGACCCGGACGACCAGGTCCCCGCTGCGGTCGTCGGCGAGCTTGACGGCGCTCACCACCAGGGCGTCGTTGTCCAGTTCCACCAGCGGCGCGACCCGCTCCGCACTGCCGGTGACCGTCCGCTCGGGCAGGCCGATCCGGTAGCCCTCGCGGACGGCGTCGCCGATCGCCGCGCCCGGCACCAGGGCGTGCCGGAAGCGGTGCAGGCCCTGGTCGGTCTTCGGGTCGGGGAAGCGCGGGGCGCGCAGCAGCGAGAAGCGGACCGTGGTGGTGGTCCCGCCGTCCTCGGCGCGCACCGTGCGGGTGACGTCGTGGCCGTAGGTGGAGGCGGTGACCAGGGCGACGCCCCAGCCGGGCTCCTCGAAGTGGACGAAGCGGTGGTTGCAGGCCTCGAACTTGGCGGCGTCCCAGCTGGTGTTGGTGTGGGTGGGCCGGTGGAGGTGGCCGAACTGGGTCTCGGCGGCGTAGCGCTCGGTGTGGACGTCCAGCGGGAACGCGGCCTTGAGGAACTTCTCGGTCTCGTGCCAGTCGACCTCGGTGTCGATGTCCAGCCGCTGCTCGCCGGCCCGCAGGGTGAGGGTCTGGACGACGGTGGAGGAGCCGAAGGAACGGGCGATCCGCACCGAGGCCCCGGCGGGGGACGAGGAGGCGGTGAGCGAGTCGGTGCCGGTCAGGTCGGTGACGGTGTTGCGGTAGAACTGGTCCACGTCCCAGGCGTCCCACATGTTGGGGAAGTCGGGGTGCAGCTGGAGCAGGTTGGCCCGGCTGCCGGGGGCGACGGTCTCCCGGCCGGTCGCGAGCTCGACCACCGAGGCGATCAGGCCGTCCGCGTCCACGACAACCTCCAGCAGGCCGTTGCGCAGCGTGAAGCCGCCCCCGGAGCGCTCGACCGCCTCGCAGGTGCCGCCCGGCACGGCGACGGCGGCGGCCCCGCCGGCCGGCACCGCCGAGCGGGTGTGCGGCGCCGCGTTGAACACCAGCTCGCGCCCGCCGGCGGCCGCCCCGGCCAGCGCCCGCTGGGCCGCGCCGATCAGGCCCTCCAGCTCCCCGGCCAGCGCCGCGTACGTCGCCTCGGCCTCGCGGTGCACCCAGGCGATGGACGAGCCCGGCAGGATGTCGTGGAACTGGTGCAGCAGGACGGTCTTCCAGATCCGGTCCAGCTGCTCGTACGGGTACGCCGCTCCGGTGCGCAACGCGGCGGTGGCGCACCAGAGTTCGGCCTCGCGCAGCAGGTTCTCGCTGCGCCGGTTGCCCTGCTTTGTCCTCGCCTGGCTGGTCAGGGTGGCGCGGTGCAGCTCCAGGTAGAGCTCGCCGACCCAGACCGGCGGGTTCGGGTACTCGGCCTCGGCCTTGGCGAAGAACTCGGCGGGGTTCTCCCAGCGGACGGTGGCCGAGCCCTCCAGGTCCTTCATCCGGGCCGCCTTGGCGACCATCTCGCGCGTGGTGCCGCCGCCGCCGTCGCCCCAGCCGGTCGGGGCGAGCGAGTGCCGGGCGACGCCCTTGTCCTTGAAGTTCCTCGCCGCGTGGGCGATCTCGCTGCCCTTCATCGAGCAGTTGTAGGTGTCCACCGGCGGGAAGTGGGTGAAGATCCGGGTGCCGTCGATGCCCTCCCAGAGGAAGGTGTGGTGCGGGAACCGGTTCACCTGGCTCCACGAGATCTTCTGGGTCAGCAGCCACTTGGAGCCCGCGTTGCGGATGATCTGCGGCAGGCCGCCGGTGAAGCCGAAGGTGTCCGGCAACCAGGCCTCGTGGTTCTCCACCCCGAACTCGTCCAGGAAGAACCGCTTGCCGTGCACGAACTGCCGGGCCATCGCCTCCGAGCTCGGCATGTTGGTGTCGGACTCGACCCACATGCCGCCGGCCGGGACGAACCGGCCCTCGGCCACCGCCTTCCGGACCCGGGCGTACACCTCGGGGCGGTGCTCCTTGATCCAGGCGAACTGCTGCGCCTGGGACATGGTGTAGCGGAACTCCGGCTCGTCCTCCAGCAGCGCGGTCATGTTGGCGGTGGTGCGGGCCACCTTGCGGACGGTCTCGCGCAGCGGCCAGAGCCAGGCCGAGTCGATGTGGGCATGGCCGATCGCGCTGATCCGGTGCGCGGACGGCACGGCGGGCGCGGCCAGTACCCCTTCGAGCCGCGAACGGGCGGCGGCAGCGGTGGAGTTGACGTCCTGGAGGTCGATCGCGTCGAGGCAGCGCTCGACCGCGCGCAGGATCTCCCAGCGGCGGGGGCCCTCCACCGGCAGTTCGGCCATCAGCTCGCCGAGCACCTCCAGGTCCATCACCAGCTGCCAGACCGTCTCGTCGAAGACGGCGAGGTCCATCCGGGCCAGCTTGTACTGCGGCCGGTCGCCGGCCGTCTCCCGGTCGCCCAACTCGGTGGGCAGGAAGGGGTGGTAGTCCAGGATGACCGGGTTGGAGGCGGCCTCGACGTGCAGCAGCACCTGTTCGCCGCCGGCCGCCGGCGCGGCGATCCGCACCCACTGGTTCTGCGGGTTGAGGCCCTTCACCGGGGAGCCGTCGGGGCGGTAGACCAGGCCCTCGCACTGGAAGCCGGGCATGTTGGCGTCGAAGCCGAGGTCGATCAGCGCCTCGACGGTGCGTCCGGCCCAGGCCTCGGGGACGGTGCCGGTCACGGTGATCCAGCTGGTGCCCCAGGGCGCGCCCCAGGCGTCGCCCACCGCGATCGGGGTGCGCGGGGCGGCGAGGCCCTCGGCGACCGGGACGGGCTCGCCGGGTGCCGTCCAGATGCCGACCTCCAACGGGACGGACTCGGGGTACACGGCCGGACGGATGCGCTCGTCCAGGACGCGCTTGAGGCGGGACTCGACCAGGGTGCGGTCATCGTGCATGTCAGCGGGCTCCGTTGCGTGGCTGGGGTTGCGTGGCAGGGGACGGGGTGGCTGGGGTCGGGTGGCTGAGGGTGCGTGGCAGGGGACGGGGTGGCCGGCGGCGCGTGACTGAAGGGGGAACGGGCTAGAGCGAACGTACGTCGGCGGGATGCACCACCTCGGTGATGCCACGCGCGGCGAGGTGGGCGTGGTCCTCGGCGCGTTCGGCGAGCACCGCAGTCGGGCGGGCGCCGTCCTCGGCGAGGCGCATGAACGCCTCGTACACCGGGCCGCCGGGGCCGCAGACCGAGCGGCGGGGCGAGGTGACCTCGTCGCCGGTGGCGACCACCACGGCGGTGCTGCGCGGCTTCGGTGCCTGCCAGGACCGGCGGGCCTCGGCGGCGGCCTCGGCGAGCCGGGCGCCGGCCGGCTTGACCGTCCGGTCGGTGGTCAACAGGCCGAGGCTGTACTCCAGTTCGGGGAAGTCGGCGAGCGAGCGGTCCACGTCGTGCGAGCACCACCAGGTGACGCCCCACAGGTCAGGGCAGTCCAGCGCGGCCGCCACGGTGGCACCGGTGAAGTGCGCCGCGTCCTCGGCCGTGATGTGCGGGGCGGGCGCGCCGACCTCCTGCAGCCAGACCGGGCGGGCCGGGTCGTCCGCCCAGGCCTTGGACAGCTCGACCAGGTACGCGGCGTGCTGCGTGGTGGCGGTCGAGTGGGCGCCGTAGCGCTGGGCGGTGCCGTTGAACACCCAGGAGTGCACGGCGGTCGCGGCGCCGATCCGGGCCGAGTGCCAGGGCGTGAAGGGGTGCCCGTCCAGGTACCAGGCCGCGTCGTAGGAGGCGTGCAGGTGCAGCCGGCCGGGGGCGCCCCGCTCGCAGGCGTCGAGCATCCGGCGCAGCCAGGCCTCCGCCTCGGCGGGGGTGGTCCGGTCCGGGTCGGGGTGCGGGGCGCCGGAGAACTGGTTGATCTCGTTGCCGAGCGTCATCCCGAGGAAGTTGGGCCGCTCGCGCAGCGCCCCGGCCAGGGCGCGCAGGTAGGCGGCCTGGCCGTCGAGCACCTCCGGGTCGGTGAAGAGGTTGCGCCGGTGCCAGGTCCGGGTCCAGGAGGGGAGGAAGTCGAAGCTGGACAGGTGGCCCTGCAGGCCGTCCACCGCGACGTCCAGCCCGCGCTCGCCGGCCGCGTCCACCAGGGCCGTGAGCTGCTCGACGGCGCGCGGGCGGATCAGCGTGCGGTTGGGCTGGAAGACCGGCCAGAGCGGGAACACCCGGACGTGGTCCAGGCCGAGGGCGGCGATGGAGTCGAGGTCGGCGCGCACGGCGTCGAGGTCGAAGTCGAGCCAGTGGTGGAACCAGCCGGCGCTGGGGGTGTAGTTGACACCGAAGCGGGGAGCGGTGGTCATCGGATGGCTTCCTCAACGAGTGTGGGGCGTACGGACGGTGGACTGTCCCCGGACGGGCTATCCCTTGACGGCCCCCTCCTCGACGCCCTTGAAGAAGAAGCGCTGGCAGACGCCGAACACCACGACGATCGGCAGGAAGGCGATCATGGTGCCGGCCGCGATCAGCCGCGGGTTGGCGGAGAAGGTGCCGTTGAGGTACTGGAGACCGACGGTGAGGGTGTACTTCTGCGGGTCGTTGAGCACGATCAGCGGCCACAGGAAGTCGTCCCAGGCGCCGATGAAGGTGAAGATCACGATCACGCTGAGCATGCCGCGCACGTTCGGCAGGCCGATGTGCCACAGCCGCTGCCAGACGTCGGCGCCGTCCACCAGCGCGGCCTGGTCCAGCTCGGCCGGGACGGCGGCGAACGCGGTGCGCATCAGCAGCACGTTGAGCATCGCGATCGAGCCGGGCAGGGCGACGCCGAGCAGGCTGTCGGCCAGGCCGAGGCTGCGCACCAGCACGTACTGGGAGACGATGGTGACCTCGCCGGGCAGGATCAGGGTGGCGAGGAAGAGGCCGAGGACGAGCTTGGCGCCGCGGAAGCGCAGCCGGGCGAGCGCGTAGCCGGCCAGCGTGCAGCCGACCACGTTGCCGGCGATGCAGACCGCGGCGACGATCACCGAGTTGAGCGCGTAGGTCCACACCGGGATGACCTCGGCGACCTTGCCGTAGTTGCCCAGGGTGGGCTGGTCGGGCAGGAAGCTCGGGGTACGGGTGTAGACGTCCTCGGCGGGGCCCTTGAGGGAGGTGGACAGCTGCCACAGGAAGGGGCCGATGACCAGCAGCAGGACCAGGGCCAGGAGCAGGTAGCGGGCGGCGGTCACGGCGGTGGAGGGGGTGTTGAAGCCCCGGGCGGGCTTGGAGTTCCCGGCGTTCCCGGCGTTCCCCGAGGGCTTCGCGGGGGTCTCGTTCGACGTGTGGACGGTGGTCACGGGTCAGGCCGCCTTCCGGTTCAGCCGCATCAGGAACAGCATCGGGCCGAGGGTGACGACGAACAGCAGCAGGCTGAGCGCCGAGGCGTAGCCCAGGTGGCCGTTGAAGCCGCGGCTGTACATCTGGATCAGCATCACCACCGACATGTCCCGCCCGCCGGGCCCGCCCTGGCCGTTGGAGAGCACGTACAGCTCGGAGAACACGCGCAGCGAGCTCACCGAGATCAGCGCGGAGACCAGGACCATGGTCGGGCGCACCCCGGGCAGGGTGACGTGCCAGAACCGGTGCAGCGGGCCCGCGCCGTCCACGGCCGCCGCCTCGTGCAGCTCGCGCGGGACGTTGGCGAGGGCGGAGAGGTAGATGACCATGTAGTAGCCGAGGCCCTTCCAGACGGTCAGGGCGATCGCGCTGAACAGCAGCAGCCAGCGGTCGGTCAGGAACGGGACCGGGGAGTCGGCGAGCCCGGTCTGCCGCAGCAGGCCGTTGACCAGGCCGCGGTCGTCCAGCACCCAGCCCCAGATCAGGGCGACCACGACGGCGGAGGCGATCACCGGGGTGTAGAAGGCGGTGCGGAAGAAGGTGATGCCGGGGATCCTGCGCTGCACGAGCAGGGCGAGCAGCAGCGGCAGGACGGTCAGCAGGGGCAGGCAGACCAGCATGAACACGATGCTGTTCAGCAGGGCGTCGGCGAGCTGCTCGTCGTCCAGCAGCCGGCCGTAGTTCTCCAGGCCGGTGAACTGCCCGCCGCCGATGGGCTTGGCGTCGGTGAAGGAGAGGATCACCGTGTTGACGGCCGGCCAGAGGTTGAAGACGGCCAGCCAGACCATCGCGGGCCCGGCGAGCAGCCAGGGGGTGAACCAACGCCGGTGGGTCATGCCGTCGCCTTCCTGGGGCTGGGGGTGGTGCGGGTGCCCGCCGGGGAGTGTCGGGGTGGGGAGCGGCGGGTGTGGGGGAGACCCGCCGCTTGTCGCCGGTTCGGGGGTTGGGGCGTGCCTGGTTCGGGGTGGGGTGCGGCCCGGTAGGGGTTGGGGCGCGGTGAGGTTTCGGTGGCGCCCGGTGGTGTCCGGTGGCGCCCGGTGGTGCCCGGGTGGCCGTCCGGTGGGATCAGCCCTTGAGCAGCTTGTTGCACTGTTCGACGGCGGTGTCCAGCGCCTGCTTGGAGCTGGTGTCGCCGCTGATGGCCAGGGCGAACTGCTGCTTGATGACGGTGCCCATCGCGTCGTCCACCTCGACCGGCTGGATCAGCTGGGCCTTGGCGAGCGAGGTGAAGGCGATCACCTTGGCGTCGCCCGCGTTGGTGCCGTCGCTCCTACTGAAGAACGGGTCGTTCGCGGAGGCCTTGGTGGACGGGAAGACGCTGGTCAGGTGGGCGAAGGCGGCCTGGTTCTCGGGGCTGGTGACCCAGCGGGCGAGGGCCACCGCGGCGGCCGGGTTCCTGGTGTTCTTCGGGATGGACAGACCCTGGACGTACAGCGGCGGGGTGGCCATCGCGGGGGAGGGGACGACCTTCGGGGCGAGGGTCGGGTTGTCGGTGGCGAGGCTGGTGATGAAGTTGCCGCCGCCGGTGGTCCAGGCCGCGGTGCCGGAGCTGAAGAGCTTGGAGTTGCCGGCGTAGGTGTCGGTGAGCACCCCGTTCGGCATCAGGCCCTCCTTGAAGGCGTCGCGGTACTTGTCGAGCAGCGCGGCGGCCTCGGGGGTGTTGAAGGTGAAGCTCCTGCCGTCGTCGGACATGATCTTCACGCCGATGTTGTACAGGTCGCCGATGCCCGGCTTGCGGCTCATCAGATAGGTCTGGCCGCCGGACTTCTCCTTCATCGTCCGGGCCTGGGCGATCAGCTCGTCCAGGTTGGCCGGCGGCTTGTGCGGGTCCAGGCCGTACTTCGTCAGGAGTTCCGAACTCCAGTAGTTCACATCGGTGTTGAGGTACCACGGGTAGCCGTAGGTGCCCGGGTGGCCGTTGAACCGGTAGGCGTCCACGCCGCCGGGGACGTACTCCTCGGCGAGCTTCGGATCGGCCTTGGCGACGTCCAGCAGGACGTCCTTCTTCGCCAACGGGAAGGCGAAGTCCGGCGGGAGGTTGACCACGTCGGGCAGGGTGCCGGCGGCGGCCTGGCTGAGCACCTTGTCGGAGTAGCCCTCGCCGGGCTGGTCGAGCCACTCGACCTCGACGCCGGGGTACTTCTTCTTGAAGCCGTCGATCACGCCCTGCATGTAGTCGGTGAACTTCGGCTTGAGCGCCCAGGTCTGGAGCGAGACCTTGCCCTTGACCTCGCCGGTGGCGGCCGCGCTCGCCACCGTGTCGCCGTCCTTGGTGTCGCCGGAGCCGAGTCCGCAGCCGGTGAGGGCGGCGGTGGCGAGCGCGGTCGTGGTCAGTGCCGCCCAGATTCTTCGCATGAGGGTCTCCCGGTCCTGGGGTGGGTGGGGGATCGTGCTGAGCTCGGGGGTGGTGCCGGATCTTGGGGGACGTGCCGGATCTCGGAGGTGCCGGAACACGGGGTGCCGGCTCGGGGAGGAGGATTCCGCAACCTGACTAACTAAACCGGTCTAGCGATGCCTGGGACTATGCTCCCGCCTAAACTTGGCTGTCAAGAGAGGAGTCGGGTTCTGTGGGCAGACCGACGATCGCCGACATCGCCCGCCAGGCCGGTGTCTCCAAGGGTGCGGTGTCCTTCGCGCTCAACGGCCGCCCGGGCGTCAGCGAGGCGACCAGGGCCCGGATCCTGCGGGTCGCCGAGGAGATGAACTGGCGGCCGCACAGCGCCGCGCGGGCCCTCGGCGGAGCCAGGGCCGACGCCGTCGGCCTGGTGATCGCCCGGCCGGCCCGCACCATCGGCGTCGAGCCGTTCTTCAGCCAACTGCTGTCCGGGCTCCAGGCGGTGCTCTCGGCCGGCTCGGTCGCACTGCACCTGATGGTGGTCGAGGACACCGCCGCCGAGACGGAGGTCTACCGGCGCTGGGCGTCCGAGCACCGGGTGGACGGCTTCATCGTGGTCGACCTCCAGGTCAAGGACCCGCGGCTGCCGGTGCTGGACGAACTCGGGCTGCCCGCCGTGGTGCTGGGCGGGCCCGGCAAGGGCGGAAGCCAGCTGCGGATCTGGGCCGACGACCGGGAGGCGATGCTCTCGATCGTCGACTACCTGGCCGCCATCGGGCACCGTCGGATCGCCCACCTCGCCGGGCTGCCGCACTTCCAGCACACCCAGCGGCGGATCCGCGCGCTGCGCGACGCCTCGCGCCGGCTCGGACTGGAGGAGGCGGTGTCGGTGCCCACCGACTTCAGCGACGCCGAGGGCGCGGCCGCCACCCGGACCCTGCTGTCCCGGGCCAGGCGGCCCACCGCGATCGTCTACGACAGCGACGTGATGGCCGTCGCCGGACTCGGTGTGGCGGGGGAGATGGGCGTCGCGGTGCCCGGCGAGCTGTCCATCGTCTCCTTCGACGACTCGGTGCTCGCCCGGATCGTCCACCCTCCGCTGACCGCGCTCAGCCGGGACACCTTCGCGCTCGGCGAGCAGGTCGCACGCAGCCTGCTGGCGGAGCTCGACGAGGCCGGTCCGGGGCGGGACCTGCAGATGCCCACGCCCCGGCTGACCGTACGGGAGTCCACCTCGCCGCCGGGGGTCGCGCCGGCCGGATTCCCGGCGGCTTCCCCGGCGGCTTCCCCCGCGGGCGTGGTCGCTGCGCACATCGTTGACAGCGGTTCTGAACCGGTTTAGCCTCGCAGCGCCGAGCGGGCGCCGCTCGGCGCGCTCCACCCGGGCGCGCTCCACCCGGGCGCGCTCCACCCGCGCGCCCACCGCGCTCCGTCCGGCTCCCGCTGCCTGTCTCGCTCCGCGTCCGCTCCCTTCCGCTTCCGCGCGCTCGGGGAGTCAGGCCGCGGTGCGACTCCGACTCGGTCCCGACCCCGTTCCCAACCGGTCCCCGCTCGGCCCCGACTCCGACCCCACTCGATCCAGCACCGGCACGCCCGCATGCAGCCGGGCCCCCGTCCGCGACGGCGGGCCCGCCCACCCTCCTCCGCTCGATCGGAGCCCCCGCATGTCACGACGCCTCCCCCTGCTGCTCGGCGCCGCCCTCGCGGCGGCCACGCTGACCGCGACTCCCGCGGCCTGGGCCGGCCCGACACCGGCCGCGGCGCCCGCCGCCACCGCCACGTCGGGCACCCAGCCCTTCGCCTCGTACTGGTACCCCAACAGCATCCTGAACTGGGACCCGGCCACCGACCCGGACGCCCGCTTCAACCGCTCCCGCGTCCCGCTCCAGCCGCGCACCAGCGACCCGGCGTTGCGCGCCAACCCCAACGCCCGCACCGGCGAGGGCCGGATCGCCTCGCTGGTCTCCTTCGGCCCCACCTCCGACAACCCCTCCCAGGGCTCCGCCGACCCGAACTACTACGCCTTCGGCTACTGGCAGTACGTCGACAAGCTGGTGTTCTGGGGAGGCTCGGCCGGCGAGGGCCTGATCCTCGCCCCCAATCCGACCGTGATCGACGCCGCCCACCGCAACGGCGTCAAGGTGTACGGCACGGTCTTCTTCCCGCCCGGCGCGTACGGCGGCCAACTCCAGTGGGTGCGCGACTTCGTCCAGAAGTCCGGCAGTCGGTACCCCGTCGCCGACAAGCTCGTCCAGGCCGCGCAGTACTACGGCTTCGACGGCTGGTTCATCAACCAGGAGACGGGCGGCGGGGATTCGGCCCTGGCGGCCGAGGTGCGCAACCTGATGCAGTACACCAAGGCCCAGAGCGGCACCGAGTTCATGTGGTACGACGCGATGACCACCTCCGGTTCCGTCAACTGGCAGAACGCCCTCACCTCGGCCAACTCGCCCTTCCTCCAGGACGGTTCGAAGCGCACCTCGGACTCGATGTTCCTGAACTTCGGCTGGTCGTCGAGCGGCCTGAACTCCTCCCGGGCGCTGGCCCGCCAGCTCGGCCGCAGCGAGTACGAGCTCTACTCCGGCATCGACACCGAGGCCAACGGCTACAACACCGGGGTGAACTGGGCCTCCCTCTTCCCGTCCGGGCAGCCGCACACCACCTCGCTCGGGCTCTACCGCCCGGAGTGGACCTGGAAGTCCGCCACCGACCGCGCCGACTTCTACGCCAAGGACGCCCGCTACTGGGTCGGCGCCGCCAACGACCCGTCCAGGATCGACCTCTCGTCGAGCTGGCCCGGCCTGGCCGGCTACGTCGCCGAGTCCTCGCCGATCACCGCCAAGCCCTTCGTCACCACCTTCGACACCGGGCAGGGCGACTTCTACAACGCGGCCGGCACCCGGGTCGCCACCGGCGGCTGGAACAACCTCTCGCTCCAGGACGTCCCGCCCACCTACCGCTGGGTGGTCGAGTCGAGCGGCGCCGGACTCACCCCGTCCGTCGACTTCACCGACGCCTACCAGGGCGGATCCGCACTGCGGTTGAGCGGAAAGCTCGACGCCGCCAACACCGTGCGGCTGTACCAGACCAGGCTGCCGGTCGCCGCGGACACCAGGCTCGACCTGGTGGTCAAGACTCCGGCCGCCGGGCCCACCAAGCTCAAGGCCGCCCTCTCCTTCACCGACGCGCCGGGCACCTTCACCACGATCGACGTCGGCGCCAACTCCGGTACCGGCTGGGAGCGGCACACCCTCGACCTCTCCCCTTACGCGGGCCGCACCGTCGCCCAGATCGCCCTGCGAGTCGAGGGCAGCGACCCGGCGTACGACCTCAGGGTCGGCCAAATCGCCCTCTACGACGGCTCGGTGGAGAAACCGGCGGCACCGTCCGGCCTCACCGTCCTCGGCGCGAGCGACGTGACGCCCGGCGCCAGCCAGTCCCTGCGGCTGTCCTGGACGGCGGCGCCCGGCGGCAACGTGCACCACTACGAGGTCTACCGGCGCAACGCGGACGGCAGCCGCACCTTCCTCGGCGCCACACCCAACGACGCGTACTTCGTCGGGCGGCTGGACCGGGCCGGCGGCGAGAACGCCACCACGCTGGACGTCGAGGCGGTCTCCACCACCTACGGACGCTCGGCCGCCACCTCCACCACGGTGAGCTGGAACGGCACCCCGCCGACCGCCACCAACCTGGCGCTGAACCGCCCGGCCACCGCCTCCGGCCAGTGCAACGCCAACGAGGGCCCGGCCAAGGCCGTCAACGGCAGCGTCGGCGGCGGGACCGGCGACAAGTGGTGCACCCTGACCTCCGCCAAGTGGCTGGAGGTGGACCTCGGTTCGGCGAGGAAGCTGTCGACGTTCGTGGTCAAGCACGCGGCGGCGGGCGGCGAGAGCGCCTCGTACAACACCCGTGACTTCACCATCCAGGTCCGGTCGGGCACGAGCGACCCCTGGACGACCGTCGCCGACGTCACCGGCAACACGGCCGGCACGACGAGTCACCCGGTGAACACCACCGCCCGCTACGTCCGGCTGGTGGTCACCACGCCCACCCAGACCAGCGACCCGGCCGCCCGCATCTACGAGTTCGAGGCCTGGGGCGCGTAGCCCTGTTCCGAAGAGTCCGAAGAGTCCGAAGAGGAGGCACCCCGTGCCGGTCACCATCACCGCCGTCGAGAGCACCGACCTGTTCGTCGGGCCCGAGGACGCCCCGCGCCAAGTGCTGCGGGTGAGGCTGGAGGGCCCGGCCGCCCGGATCGCCGTCAGCGGCCAGGGCGTCCGCGGCGAGGCGACCGGCACGGGGCTGGTCGACGTCCCGCTGGAGATCGGCGGGGCCTCGCCCGGCGACCGGCTCGCCGTCACCGTCAGCGTCGAGGGTTCGTCCGTCGACGCCGTGGTGGACGTCGCCGAGCCCGGCTGGACCATGTTCCTGGTCTCGCACTTCCACTACGACCCGGTCTGGTGGAACACCCAGGCCGCCTACACCTCCCCCTGGGAACTGCTCTCCGCCGACGCCACCACCCGGCCGCTGTGGGAACGCAACGGCTTCGCCCTCGTCGACGCCCACCTGGACCTCGCCCTGCGGGACCCGGTGTACAAGTTCGTCCTCGCCGAAGTCGACTACCTGAAGCCGTACTTCGACCAGCACCCGGAA
Source organism: Kitasatospora sp. NPDC048298 (assembly GCF_043201465.1). Lineage (NCBI taxonomy): Bacteria > Bacillati > Actinomycetota > Actinomycetes > Kitasatosporales > Streptomycetaceae > Kitasatospora > Kitasatospora sp. NPDC048298. The sequence continues at coordinate 12,812 of NZ_JBICYZ010000049.1, read as the reverse complement.
CGCCGCGAGACACTGCGGCAGCTGCTGGAACGCGGCCAGGTCGAACTCGTCGGCGGCACCTACAACGAGCCGAACACCAACCTCACCGGCGCCGAGACCACCATCCGCAACATCGTCCTCGGCATCGGCTACCAGCGCGACATCCTCGGCGGCGACCCGCGAACCGCCTGGCAGCTCGACGTGTTCGGCCACGACCCGCAGTTCCCCGGCCACCTCGCCGCGGCCGGCCTCACCGGCAGCGCCTGGGCGCGCGGCCCGTTCCACCAGTGGGGCCCGATCCAGAAGAACTTCCGCGCGGCCAAGGACGACGCCCGGGTGATGCAGTTCCCGAGCGAGTTCGAGTGGATCGCCCCCGGCGGCGAGGGCGTGCTCACCCACTACATGCCGCACCACTATTCGGCCGGCTGGTGGATGGACTCCTCGCCCGACCTGGCCACCGCCGAACAGGCCGTCTACGAGCTGTACCGCAAGCTCAAGCCGGTCGGGGCGACGAAGAACCTGCTGCTGCCGGTCGGCACGGACTACACCCCACCGAACAAGTGGGTCACCGAGATCCACCGCTCCTGGGCCGCCAAGTACCTCTGGCCCCGCTTCGTCTGCGCCATCCCGCGCGACTTCCTCGACGCCGTCCGCGCCGAACTCGACGCCACCGGACGGCGACCCAGCCCGCAGACCCGCGACATGAACCCGGTGTACACCGGCAAGGACGTCTCGTACATCGACACCAAGCAGGCCCAACGCGCCGGCGAGGTCGCGGCCGTGGACGCGGAGAAGCTCGCCGCGCTCGCGTCCGTCCACGGCCTCGGCCGCTACCCGGCCGCCGCGCTGGACAAGGTCTGGCGCCAACTCGCCTACGGGGCACACCACGACGCGATCACCGGCTCCGAGTCCGACCAGGTGTACCTGGACCTGCTCGGCGGCTGGCGGGAGGCGTACGACCTGGCGTCCGGCGTCCGGGACGCGGCACTGGACGCGCTCACGGCGCGGATCTCCACGGTGGGCTTCGGCTCCGCTGGGGGCGACGGTTCCGAGGTGGGCGTCGGCTCCGCCCTGGGCGTCGGCTCCGCCGTGGTGGTGACCAACACGCTCTCCTTCGACCGGACCGACCTCGTGACGGTCGAACTGCCCGACGGCGTACGGTCGGTGCGGGTGCTGGACGACCGGGGCGAGGCGGTGCCCAGCGCCGTCGACCGGGGGACGCTGCGCTTCCTGGCCACCGACGTGCCCGCACTCGGCTGGCGCACCTGGCGGCTGGTGGAGGGCGTCGCGGAGCAGCCGTGGACGGCCGCCGCAGGCGTGACCATCGGGAACGACCGGTACCGCGCCACCGCCGACCCGGCGCGCGGCGGCGGCCTCACGTCGGTCCATGACCTCCTGCACCAGCGGGAGTTGATCCAGGACGGCCGGATCGGCAACGAGCTGCGAGTGTACGAGGAGTACCCGCAGCACCCCGACTTCGGCGAGGGCCCCTGGCACCTGGTGCCCAGCGGACCGGTGGTCGGCTCAGGGGACGCCCCGGCGTCGGTGCGCCGGGAGACCGGGCCGCTCGGCGAGCGCCTGGTGATCGAGGGCACGGTCGACTCCGTGCGGTACGAGCAGACCGTCACGCTCTGGCGCGGCCTCGACCGGGTCGACTGCCGCACCCGGGTGGTCGACCACTCCGGCGCCGACCGGCTGCTGCGACTGCGGTTCCCGGTGGACGTCCCCGGCGGGCTGCCCGTCAGCGAGGTCGCCGGCGCCGTCGTCGGGCGCGGCTTCGCGATGCCGGACGTGGACTCGGCGGAGGCGCCGTGGACGCTGGACAACCCGGCCAACACCTGGTTCGCGCTCGGCGCCACCGCGCGCGTCGACCTGATCGACCCGGCGGGAGCGGCGGCCGGCTCGCGCGCCCTCGGCGTGGCGGAGGTCGTCGTCCCCACCCTGGACGACGCGGCCGACGCCCGTCCGCTGGTGGTCGCCCTCGCCCGGGTCGGGGTCACCGCCACCACCTCGGCGGCGGACTGGGCGCGGTACGGGTGGCTGGACGTGGACTCCAACCTGCCGGACTTCCGGATCGTGGTCGGCCCGCCGGAAGTCAACCCGGTGGCACGGGAGTTGCTTTCGCTGGTGGGGGAGGAGTGCGCCGCCGCCCTGAAAGCGCACGGCGCGGTGTGGGTGCCGGCCCTCAGGCCGCTCACCGAGGTCTGGCGCCCGGACGCCGACCTGCGCGACCTGCGGGCGCTGCCGGCACTCGTCGTCTCCGACGTTGCGGCGCTGGTGGAGGACCTGGCCGACGCCCGGATCACCGCCGTCTGCCCGTCGACGGTTCCCGTCTCGGAGCAACTCGCGGACCACACCGTGGCGTTGCTGAGCTTCGGCCTGCCCGGCTTCGCGGTCGACACCACCGGAGCGCTGCACCTGTCGCTGATGCGCTCCTGCACCGGCTGGCCCTCCGGCGTCTGGATCGACCCACCCCGGCGCACCCTGCCCGACGGTGCGTCCTTCCAACTCCAGCACTGGACACATGAGTTCAGCTACGCACTGGTGGGTGGGAACGGCGACTGGCGGGACCAGACGCTGCCCGCCCAGGGCCAGGAGTTCAACCACCCCCTGTACGCCCGGATCGTCCCGGCACAGGAGGGGCCGCTGCCGGCCACCCTGTCCTGGCTGCGGGTCGAGCCGCAGCGGGAGGTGCTGCTGGGGGCGCTCAAGCCTTCGGGTAACCCGATCGCGCAGGGCTCGGTGGCCGAGGCCGGTCCCGAACTCGCCGTCCGCCTGGTCGAGTCGACCGGCCTCGGACGGTCGGTGCGACTCGGCGGCGCCCTCGGGCTGGGCGACGTCCGGGCCGCCGACCTGCTGGAACGGCCGCTACCCATCGACGGCCCCGCCCTCGACCTCGCCGGTTCGCAGATCGCCACCCTGCTCGCGACCCCGGCCGTCACCGCTCCGGCGGGTGAAGCGGACCTCGGCCCGGTGGCGGAGGCCGCCCAACCCGTCCACGCCCGCTACTGGCTCCACAACCGGGGCCCGGCACCGCTCGGTTACCTACCGGTGTCCGTCGGCGCCTCGCCCGGACTGCTGCGGACGGCGGGGGATTCGGTGACGATGTCGGTCGCCCTCTCCTCCCAGCTGCGGGACGCGGAGGTGGAGGGGACGGCCGTGGTGCTGCCCCCCGAAGGCTGGACGACCGGCCTCGGCAGCCGCCCGTACCGGCTCGAACCCGGAGGGCACCTGCGCTTCCCGGTCACCCTCACCCCGCCCGCCGGGGCCGAACCGGGGCTGTACTTCGCGGCCGTCCGGATCGAGCACGACGGCCAGCAGATCGAGGACGTCGTGACCATCGCCGTCGGCGACCTGCCCGGCGTCCTGCCCGTCCCCGGAGACACCCCCGAGGACTGGACGATCGCCCAGGGCACCAAGGCCACCACCGGCCGAGACACCGGCCTGGACGTCGCGGTGTCGCGTGAAACCCTGCGGGTCGTCCCCGGGGGCCGGAACTTCCTCGCCGTGACCCTCACCAACCGCACCCGCGGCGAGATCCGGGGCGAGCTGCAACTCGTCTCCCCGTGGGGCACTTGGCACACCATCGCCGAGCCCGTCCGCGGCTTCACCGTCGCGGCCGGCTCGACCACGACCGTCCAGTTCGATGTCACCGTCCCCGAATCCACCGACCCCGGCTCGTACTGGGCCCTCGCCAAGGTCATGTGGTTCGGCCGCTGCCAGTACGCCCCGACCGTCGCCCTGGTGGTGGAAGCATGACCACGCTCGGCCTCCTCGACGGACGGCCCATTTCCCGCGCGGCCCTCTATCACCGCCTCACCGCCCTCCGGAGCGGCCCACGCGCCACCGCCCTGCCACAGACCGGCAGTTCGGAGGACCGCCAACTCACCCGCTGGGTCGCCCAGGTGCTCCTGACCGAGGCCCTCTGCGAGGCGGTGGCCGCCGAACGCAAGCTGCCCGTCGTCTCCGACGGCCCCGCCCACCTCGACCACCAAGCCGCCGTCGAACTCGGCTCCATCACAGCGGCCGCCTTCGAGGGAAGCCCAGCCGTCCGCGCTGTCTACGAGTCCGTGACGGCCGGCACCGAGCCCTCACCCACCGACATCGCCCACTACCGCGCCATGACCACCCGCGCGCAAGTCACCCGCTGGCGCCTCGCGCTCCCCGACGGCGAGCTGGAGGCCGACCCCGACACCCTTCCGCTGGCCCTCACCGAAGCCCTCCGCACAGCGCCAGAGGGCGAATGGGTCACCGTCGGCCCCTGGAAGGCCGCCCTCCTCGCCACCACAACACCGCTGGAGGAGGACGACCCCACCCCCGCCCTGCGCGACGCCGCCCGCCGCGCCGCCTTCGTCCGCTGGCTCGACCGAGAACGCGCCCAACGCCTCATGCTCGTCGAAGGATTGGAACACCCCGGCGACCCCGCCCAACCCGACAACCACCACCGCCACTGAGCAATCCACCGGCGCCCGTCGCGCCCGTCGCGCCCGTCGCGCTCGCCTCGAGCGCGGCGGGCCGTCGGTGGTGAGCATCGTTCGCGCCTGGGATGCGCCTCTGGCCAAGGTGTGGTTCCAGTGCCGTGGCTCCACCCGGGCAGGGCGGCCAGGATCGTTCCGCCCGGCTTGACCTGGTGCAGCCAGAGGAGCGGAAAGCGGCGCCGTCCGGTACTTGCGTGCTCGCAGAGTCAGACGGTGAACTGCTCGTGGGGGATGCCCGCCGCCCACACGGCCTCGAACGCCGCGGAGCAGAGCGCCACCGCGGCCTCGTCCTCGGAGAAGGCGTGGCCGGCCCAGTCGCCGTCGCCCGTGAACCAGTGGAAGAGCACCAGCCGCTGGTCGATCAGCCAGAAGTCGTTGCCCGGGAGGGCGATGGTCGACGCCCGGCTCCGGGGGAGCCATCGGACCTGTTCGCCGGCCGCGAGGTTGACGGGGGTGACGGCGTGTTCGTACCTGATGTAGTCGGTCACGGGCTCCGAGACGATCCGGGCGCGGCGCATGACGACGCCCCGGGAGATCACGTCCTCCACCAGGGGTATCCACGTGGGCCAGAACGACGCGTCGGGGTCGTTGTCCACCTCGCCGGTCCGCTTGAAGCGGTCGAAGGGTTCGACCTCGTCGCCGACCGCGTAGCTGTCGCGCATCTCCAGGTGCACGGCGGACCGGGTGGCGCCCCGCAGCAGTTCGGCGAAGTCCGGGGTGCTCTGTGCCATCACGGGCCTTCCTCGGGATCGGGGTCATCGTCGGCGGATGCGGACCCCATTCTCGCCTTCGGGATGCCGGTGGGGTGGCTTTCACTCGAAAGTGCCCGCCGTGCCGGGGGAGCGGCTCGGCGGGCGAAGTTGTCCGGCAGTAGGGGTAGTTCGACTCGATCGGCCGGGGTCAGTTGCGGATGAGGACCCAGGCGCCCAGGCCGCCGCAGTAGCTGCTGTTGTAGGTGCCGGTGTGGTAGCCGGCCGGGATCGGGGTGTACGGGCAGATCCACAGTCCGGGCCTGGCGAGCTGCAGGAACCAGGAGCCGAGGCCGCCGCAGCCGGGGTTCTGGTGGTTGGTGTTGATGTATCCGGGCCAGATCGGCGAACCCGCGCAGGTCCAGATGCCGTCCCGGGCGAGCTGCATGTACCAGGCGTCGATGTTGGCGCAGCCCATGCCGTTGGCGGCGTGGTTGGTGAGCACGTAGCCGGACGGGATCGGCGAGGTGCCGCAGGTCCACAGGCCGTCCGCGGGCAGCCGCATGTACCAGGAGTCGTAGCCGTCACAGCCGTTGGGCGTGTGGCCGGAGAGCACGTAGCCGGCGGGGATCGGGGAGGTGGCGCAGGTCCAGATGCCGTTCTGCACGGGCTGCTGGTACCACATGCCGGCGCCGTTGCAGCCGTTGTTCGTGTGCTGGGTGAGGACGTAGCCCGGGGTGACGGGGGCTCCGCGGCAGATCCAGCCGGCGGCGGCGAGCTGGGGGCTGGTGGCATCGGAAACGGAAACGGAAGCGGAAGCGGTGGTCGGCGCCGCCGTCGGCGCGGCGCTGGCCGTGCCGACCGAGACGCCGGTGAGGACGGCCACCATCAGGGCGATCACCCCTGCTGCGGAGGCGAGTCGGCTTCGGAGGGTCGCTGTCAACGGGCGGTCCAGCAGTCTGTGACGTCGGTTGATCACTTCGCACCAGTCCAATCGGCAGGGTGTCCATTCGGCGCCGAACGGCGGTCGTGCGGCGCCGAGTTGTGGATCTGGAGCGACCCTAGCCGGGAACGTGAACCACCCGAATGCATTGGCATGGTCATATCCAAAGTTGGCCGGAAGCCGATCGAAGGCCCCCGCGCGGTTCCGATCCCCCGACGGAGTGAACCTGCCGGAGATGGGCCGCCCGTACGTCGGGGGAACGTCGAAGATCGGATGCCAGGAGTCGGGTGCCGTCCGGGACAGGACGGGACAGGACGGGACTGGACGGGCTCGGGCCCGGATCGGAAGGATGAGACGTGGACCGTACGGAACTGCTGCCGATGAGCGACCTGTGCCGGGAGCTGTACGGCCTGTCGGCCGCCACCCGGGAGGCCTTCCTCAACTACGGCAAGGCCCTGATGGTGATCGCCGGCGCCGACGGCGAGGTCAGCGAGCCGGAACTCGACTGGCTGATCGACCACCAGCGGCGCATGGGCGCACCGGAGGACGTCATCGAGCTCTACCGGGAGTTCGACTTCCGCTCGGCCGACCTCGACGACCTGCTGCCGGCCATCCGTACCGACGTGGAGACCTGGCAGGCCGCCCCGCACCTCGTGTACCACGCCATCAAGATGGCCGGCGCGGACGGCGTCTACGCGGAGGAGGAGCGGGCCCAGGTCCTCCGGGCGGCCCGGCTGATGGGCGTCCCCGACGACATCGTGCTGTCCCTCCACTCCCTGGTGGACATGGAGCAGGCGGTGCACGACCTGCGCGCCGCGCTCTTCCATGTCAGCAGTGCCCCGGACGTCGACTGACGGGTGGGGGCGGCCCGCGAGCGGCGGGCTCGACGCGTCCACGGTCCCGACCGGCGGTGCGCGGACAAACGGTGGTGGACGTACGAAGCTGGTGGAACCGGCGGGTGCGCGTGGCGCCCCGCCTTACCCCGTACAGAAGGGTCTCCACTCATGGCTGCCTCCTCGCACTCCTCGTCCCCTTCCTCGCCGTCCTCGTCCTCCTCGTCCTCCTCCTTCGGTTCCGACGGCCCGCAGCGTGCCGTGCGGGTCGCCGCTCCGGGCGCGGTGCCCGAGCTGTCCGAGGTGCCGGTCCGCGAGCCGGGGCCAGGGGCGGTGCGGATCGCCGTCGAGGCCTGCGGTGTCTGCCACTCCGACCTCCTGATCGCCAGTGGCGCCCTGCCCGGCACCACCTTCCCGGTCACCCCCGGCCACGAGATCGCCGGCCGCATCGACGCGCTCGGGGAAGGGGTGGAGGGCTGGAAGGTCGGCGACCGGGTGGCCGTCGGCTGGTACGGCGGCAGCTGCGGACACTGCGAGGCCTGCCGCTCGGGCGACGGCATCCACTGCCCCGAGCTGCAGGTCCCCGGCGCGGCCTACCCCGGCGGCTACGCCGACAGCGTCATCGCCCGGGCCATGGCGCTGGCCGCGATCCCCGACGAGCTGAGCGCCGCCGAGGCCGCCCCGCTGGCCTGCGCGGGGATCACCGTCTTCAACGCCCTGCGCCGCTCCGGCGCCCGGGCCGGTGACACCGTCGCCGTGCTGGGCCTGGGCGGACTGGGCCATCTGGGTGTCCAGTTCGCCCGAGCGATGGGCTTCCGCACCGTGGCCATCGCCCGCGGCGCGGAGAAGGAGCCGCTGGCCCACCAACTCGGCGCCGAGCACTACATCGACAGCACCGTCGGTGACGTCGCCCTGGCGCTGCGGGCCCTCGGCGGTGCGAAGGTGGTCCTGTCCACCGTCACCAACGCCGACGCCGTGTCCGCCACCGTCGACGGGCTCGGCCGGCGCGGCGAGCTCATCGTCGTGGGCGTCTCGACCGACGGCATTACGGTCAGCCCGCTGCAGCTGATCACCGGCGACCGCAAGGTCTACGGCCACTCCTCGGGCACCGCCGTCGACACCGAGGCCACGCTGCGCTTCGCGGCCCTCAGCGGCGTGCGGGCGTGGATCGAGGAAGTGCCGCTGGAGGAGGCCGCCGCCGCGGTGGACAAGATGACCAGCGGCCGGGCCCGCTTCCGCATGGTCCTCACCACCGGCCGCTGAGCGTTGGGCCTGGGAGGGGCTGGGCCGAACGGCCGGGGCCGGAATTCTGACTACTTGACCAGCCGGAATCCCGGCCGTCCGGCCCAGGCACGCAGGAACTCGGCCGTCACCAGGGCCGTGTCCCACCCGTCGTCGGCGACACCCAGGAGCCCCGGGATACCGGCGACCGCCGCCGCCTGACCGGCCGCGAGTTCGGCCTTGCAGACCCCGCCGGTCACGTCCATGACGGCGGCGGTCAGCAGGGCCGTCGCGACATGGTCGATCCACCGGTTGCAGGCAGCACTGACGTTGACGGCCTGTACGGCCCGGAACCCGAGGATCGCCTCGATCTCGGGCTCGTCGGCGTGCTCGCCCTCGAAGACGTCCTCGTCACCGGCCCCTGCTCCCAACAGGTAGACGTCGAACGGCCGGCGCCAGTCCTCGCGCGCCGGATTGAAGCCCACCAACGCCGCGAGCCGCTCGTCCGTCGACCCCTCCTCCGTCGACCGCTCGTCCGTCGACCGCTCACCGATCAGCGGCAGCGGGTACGGCCGGCGCCAGTCCTCGTCCCGGGTGTCCTCGATGCCCAGCCGCTCCGCGGGCACGTGGACGTCGTAGCAGGCCGGGCAGGTCTCCTCGAGCCGGCAGGAGAGCCGCACCATCAGGGCGAGCAACTCCCGCAGCACGGCTGCGGAGACGGGTTCAGCGAGGTCGATGACCAAGGTCGGACCGGACATACGGGGAGCCTAGGGTGTCGACCGTCCGGCTGCCTCCGATTTCCGGTCGCCTTCGACGGCGGCCTCGGAAGAGCCGGCGCCGACCGAGCGGCATCCCGCCCGGGACTGGCCGAGGGGCGGAGGCGCCGTCCTGCGGGCTCTTCCCGTCCTCCCAAGTGGGCTTCCCCGCCCAGTGGTTCCGCCGCCAGCGGTACTAGAGTGGGACGGTGACAGCTCTGCCGGACAACCCGCCGATCAGCGATGCCGACCGTGACAAGGCCGTTGAGCGCCTGCAGGAGGCGTTCGCCGAAGGGCACATCTCACGCGAGGAGATGGACGAGCGTCTTCATCGGGTGCTCACCGCCGGGACGCGCGCCGACCTCGCGGCGCCCCTGGCCTCGCTGCCCGAGGTGAACCCGGAATCCGCCCCCACCCTGGCCGCCGCCACCGGGCGGCTGGTGCGCCGCGGCCCCTGGCGGGTCCCTCGTGCCTTCAAGGTGGTGTCGGCCTTCGGGCGGGTGCGCCTGGACCTGTCGAAGGCGGTCATCGAACACCCCGTGATCGACATCGAGTTGGGGCTCGGCACCGGTGGCGCCAAGATCACCGTCCCCCGTGAGGCCGTCGTCGACATCGACGGCCTCACGGGCGGCTGGAAGGACGTGAGCTACACCCCGCCCCGCCGTTCCCACCTCGGCAGTCCGGTGATCCGGATCACCGGCACCACCGGCTTCGGTCGACTCAGGATCCGTCACGCCAGGCGCTGAGCGGAATCGGCGGATGGGTAGTGACCGGCGTCCTGGGCAGCAGGCCCAGCGGACAGTACGCGCCGCAGGGCGGCGATCAACTGTCCATCGCCCGCGTCCGGTTGGGGTGCCCGCCAGGCGATGTGGCCGTCCGGCCGGACGAGGACGGCTCCGGTCGAAGGGACGCCGGTCGCCTCGGGCAGGCCGGGCAGCGGCACCGTGCGCACGGTGACCGGCAGCCCCGCCGCCGTGGCGGTGGCCGCCTGCCGCCGCCAGGCCTCCGCCCCGGTGGTCGTGAACAGGGTGAAGCCCGGCCCGACCAGGTCCAGCGTGGAGGCGGCGCCGGCCCGGTCGCCGAGCCGCAGGTGGGGGAGCCGGGTGCCGGGTGCGGCCTCGGGGTGGTCGCCGTCCGGGTCCAGGGGCGACCGTTCCGGGGCGTTCGGAGCGTTCGGATCGGCGAGGACCGCCGTCGAGCGGTAGGCGGCGGTCAGCAGCAGCTCGTCGTCGATCCGATAGCCGTCGCGGGCACGGGAGTTGGCGAGCGAGATGTCGATGACCTGCCGGGCCACCGGTCGGCGCTCGGCCTCGTAGCTGTCCAGCAGCGCTTCGCCCGCCGTCCCGGCCGTGGCCGCCGCGAGCTTCCAGGCCAGGTTGTCCGCGTCGCCGATGCCGACGTTCATGCCGTGTCCGCCGGTCGGCGGCACCACGTGGGCGGCGTCGCCCGCGAGCAGCACCCGCGCGCGGCGGTAGGTCTCGGCGAGGCGGGCGTCCATCCGCCAGGTCATGGTGTCCTGGACGGTGACCGCCAGCTCGGGCAGCCCGGCGGCCTCCCGGACCAGCCGGGCGAGCGCCTGGTGGTCGGCCAACAGGGCTGCGGTGTCCGCGTGTTCGGGGTTGTACGGGTACTGGTAGATCCACCGCCGGTCGTTGTCGACGGCCAGGAACCCGCCACGGCCCGGCGCGGTGAGGAAGTACGAGGCGCTGGCGCGGTCGGCCACCACCTCGCCGAGCGGTGCCTCGAAGCGGATGCTGAGGAAGTGGCCGAGGCCGGTCGGCCCCGCCATCGCGATCCCGGACGCCTCGCGGACGGTGCTCGACGCGCCGTCGCAGCCGACCAGCCAGTCGGCGCGCACGGTGTGGCGCTCGCCGGTGGCCCGGTCCTCCAGCACGGCCCGGACGTGTCCGTCCTGCGGGGTGAGGGAGATCAGGCGAGTGTCGAACAGGGCGCCTTCCGGGGCGAGTTGGCGGGCACGCCGGAGCAGGACGGCCTCCAGGGCGTCCTGCGAGCAGATCAACCCGGGCGACGGCGTGCGTTCCGGTCCCTCAGCCGCGCCGCTCGCCACGCCGGTGCGGACGAAGTCCGGGTCGACGAGGTCGCGGCCCCGGTAGAAGAACACCTGGGAGGCCGGGAGCCCGGCCGCCCGGACCTCCTCCTCCAGCCCGCACTTCCGGAAGATCTCCATCGAACGCGCCGACACCCCACGGGCCTTGGGATGGCGTGAGGTGCTCGGGTGGGCCTCGACGAGCAGGTGCGGCACGCCGTGGCCGGACAGCAGGACGGACAGGGTCAGGCCGACGGGGCCTCCACCGACGACGAGCACGGGCGTGGTCTCGGGGAATCGCATACCACCCACTCCTCAGTAACGCCTACTAGGTCGTTTTGAAGTTACCATGGCCTGGACGGCATCCCTCCGACCATTCGAGGCGACCCCATGGCCCAGCCCCAACCTCAACCCCAGGGCAGCGGCAACCCCCGCGGCCTCCACTTCCTCACCGAACTCGCGAACACCGTCCGCGAGGACCCCGACGCGGGCGCCGCCGACCTCCAGGCCCTCCTGGACCGCCACGGCGGCCCGCCCTTCCGGCTCACCGACGCCGACGCCCGCGAACTGCGCCGAGCCACCACCGAGGTGATCGCCGTCCTCGACACCGACGACCCGGACCGGGCCGCCGAGCTGATCAACGCCCTGCTCGACCGCCATCCGGCCAGCCCCCGCCTGGTCCGCCTCCCCGGCCGGCCCTGGTCCCTGCACACCCGCGCCCCCGCCGACGCCGGCCTCACCCACTGGCTGCTCTCCACTGCCGCCCTCGCCCTCGGCCTGTGGTTCAGCGAACGCGGCGGCTGCGCCTGGGGCCGCTGCGCCGCCCCGGGCTGCGAACGCTTCTTCATCGACACCGGCCGCCGCACCCCGCAGCGCTACTGCACCCCGCGCTGCGCCACCCGCGTGCGCGTCGCCGCCCACCGCGCGCAGAAGGCCGACCGTCCGTGAGGTGACCGCCGACGTCCGCACCGACCTCCGGGCCGAACTCGGGGCCGAAGCTCGCGCACCCGGACGATCGTCCGGCCCACCCCCATGGTGCGGGACGTACCCCTTGGGTCACCCGGGCCACCCCAGTGCCCCAGGGGTGGCATGCCACCCTTCACGCTCAACTCGCTTGTTGACGACGGTCGTTCGAATACGTCACGCTCGATGAACCGCCGAGGCAGGGCCGTCGCCCGGGGCCATCCGACCGCCACGCGCGCCGTACGCCGCGTGGTGTGCCGCGTGGTGTGCCGCGCCACCCCCGCCGCCCCGGCCCGGATGTCCACCGTGCACCCGTGTGGAGGTACCGCCATGTCCAAGCGCCGTCTCGCCGTCCACGGAGCCGCCGTCGCCGCTCTGACCCTCGCCTCCCTGCTCCTCCCGGCCACCGCCGCCCACGCCGCGCCGCCCGCCGACTCCTGCACCCAGAACTGGAGCATCAGCTCCGGCGAGGGCTACGCGAACGGCAAGTGGTGCAACTACAACACCAAGGTCGTCGGCACGGTCCACGACACCAAGGCGGACGGCCGCTGTCCCTACGTGCGCGGCGCCCTCTCCAGCGGCGGCTACGTCGACAGCGACTGGGCCGGCGGCAAGGGCAAGTCCCGCGCCATCACCCTCCACGCCCCCTCGGGCGCCCACTTCACCAGTGTCGGCATGCGCTACATCGGCTGCTGACCCCCGGCCGCGGGCGGGCGTACCCCAGGTGGTCACTCTCGGCCCCGACTCGGCGACACCCCTGCGGCTGACCCGGATCCGCTGTGCCGGGCCGCGACGCGGGGGGGGGGGGGGGGCCCGCCCCCGCCCCCGGCCCCCCCCGGGGGGCGCCCGCCGGCGCCCCCGCGGCGCACCGCGCCTCGACCCCAAGGACCAAATACAAGACGAG